>JAZRQG010000043.1:0-12393 GCA_045649625.1 Acutalibacteraceae bacterium | reverse complement strand
CATTATGATGCCCATGTTCATTCCCGAAAGCCTGTTGCAACGCGAAAAGGACCACGTCGAGGGCTTTGCACCCGAAGTTGCCTGGGTCACCCACGGCGGCGAAGAAAAGTTACAGGAACGCCTGTGCGTGCGCCCGACCTCCGAAACGGTGTTCTGTGAGCATTATGCGGACATCATTCATTCCTATCGCGATCTGCCTAAACTGTACAACCAATGGTGCTCGGTTGTGCGTTGGGAAAAGACCACCCGTCCGTTCCTGCGCACAATGGAATTTTATTGGCAGGAAGGTCACACCATGCACGAAACCGCTGAGGAAGCCCTGGAAGAAACCGAGCGCATGCTGAACGTATATGCGGATTTTTGCGAGCAATCGTTGGCTATTCCGGTTGTGAAAGGCCGTAAAACCGACAAAGAGAAATTTGCCGGTGCAGAAGCGACCTATACCATTGAAGCGATGATGCACGACGGTAAAGCATTGCAAAGCGGTACGAGCCACTATTTTGGCGACGGCTTTGCCCGCGCATTCGATATTCAGTTTACCGACCGCGCCAATCAGCAACAGTATCCTCACCAAACCTCGTGGGGTATGTCCACCCGCATCATTGGTGCGATCATCATGACACACGGTGATGACAACGGTTTGGTGTTGCCGCCCGCGGTGGCGCCCATCCAACTGGTCATCCTGCCCATTGCACAGCACAAACCCGGTGTGTTGGACAAGGCACGCGAACTTGCCGACCGTCTGTCCGCTGTCGCACGCGTGAAGGTGGACGATTCGGACAACTCCGCCGGTTGGAAATTTGCCGAATATGAAATGAAGGGTGTGCCGCTCCGTCTGGAAATCGGTCCCCGCGATATTGAAAACAACCAGTGTGTGCTGGTCCGGCGCGACAACCGCGAAAAGACCGTGGTATCACTCGACGAACTGGAAACTAAAGTTCCCGAACTTCTGCAAGCGGTACACGACGGTCTTTATCAGAAAGCGCTTGACCGCCGTGAGAGTATGACCTTCACTGCCACCACAATGGAAGAAATGAGAAAAACCGCCGACGAACAACCCGGTCTTATCAAAGCGATGTGGTGCGGGGACGAGGCATGTGAACTCAAGCTCAAGGAGATCGCCGGTGTTACCAGCCGCTGTATGCCGTTTGAACAGGAACATATTGCCGACACCTGCGTCTGCTGCGGCAAGCCCGCCAAGACAATGGTCGTTTGGGGCAAGGCTTATTAAAAAGGAGAACGAATATGAGTCAATTAGACAAACCGCAAGTCGGCGAACAGATCGCCGTTATGCACACCAATCACGGTGATATCTCGCTTCGTTTATTCCCCGAACAAGCGCCGAAAGCGGTGGAAAACTTTGTCACCCACGCCCAAAACGGCTATTATGACGGACTGATCTTCCACCGCGTCATCAAAGACTTTATGATTCAAGGCGGCGATCCTACCGGAACCGGTTGCGGCGGTGAAAGCATTTGGGGTGCCCCTTTTAAAGACGAGTTTGACCCGTCGTTGCATAACATCCGCGGCGCCCTGTCCATGGCTAATGCGGGTCCCGGCACCAACGGCAGCCAGTTCTTTATCGTGCAAGCATCGTCGGTTCACCCCGGCCTGCTCGCCCAAATGCAAGAGCTGCGCGACTATTTTCCTGAGGAAACGGAGACCGCGTACCGTGAAAACGGCGGCACCCCGCACCTTGACTACCATCACACGGTATTCGGTCAAGTGTTTGCGGGAATAGATGTCGTGGATACGATTGCATGCGTCGCAACCAATCATAGTGACAAGCCCTTGGAAGACGTCGTCATCCTCAGCATTGACATAACCAATGTCTAATGTATTACAGCAGGCACTCGCACTGCTAAAAGACGTTACCCCGCTTGACACCGATTGCGGAAAAGTGTGCGACGGACGTTGTTGCCGACCGTCGGGGGACAGTATTGGGATGCTGTTGTTACCCGGCGAAGAGGAATTGCTCAGCGACGCGGGATTTTCCATCACCCCTGCGGATGGTGGAAATCTGCTCACCTGTGACGGCAGTTGCCGCCGTGAGAGGCGCCCGTTCGCTTGTCGCGTGTTTCCGCTGTTTCCCTATGTCGAAGAGGACGGGCTTGTGCGCACGGTATACGATCCCCGAAGTTTTAGGCTCTGTCCGCTCACGCGAAACTGCGCCCACGTACGGCTCAAACGCGATTTTGTGCGCGCGGTGCGCCGAGCAGGAACACTGTTGATGAGAGATCCCACATGTGCCGCTTTTTTGCGCGCACAAAGCCGTGAGATTGACGAAATTTTGCGTCTGCTGCCTTTTCTTAAACACGAGCGTCCGCCAATCGCGCGGCGAAAATTACGATAAAGGATGGATATGATGAAAACACCCAGATTGACCTCTTTGCGAACGGTTATGCTGTTATTTGCTGTGCTGCTGTGCTTGTGTCTCACCGCCTGCAACAAATCGAACAGTGCCGTATCCACTGCGTATGCGGACAAAACCGTCGGATTCCAATTGGATAAGCCGGCAGTCGGCGAGCAAATTGCCGTTATGCACACCTCCATGGGCGATATTTCCATTCGCTTCTTCCCCGAGGGGGCTCCAAAAGCGGTGGACAACTTCATTAAGCTCTCGCAAAAGGGGTATTACGACGGATTAACCTTCCATCGCGTCATTGAAGATTTCATGATCCAAGGCGGTGATCCGAAGGGCGACGGCACCGGCGGCGAAAGCTTTTGGGGTGCCTCGTTCGAAGACGAGTTTGATCAAAAGCTTCTCAACCTACGCGGATCGCTTTCTATGGCAAACTCCGGCGTAAACACCAACGGCAGTCAGTTTTTCATCAATCAAGGCGATGCCGAGGCCTTTGGAGAACGCACACGATATGCCTATTCCGATGAGGATGTAGCATCACTGAAAAGCCAGTACAACGATCTGATCGCCTCATACGGAAAAGAAACCGTAGAAGCCTATTACGGCACGTTTGAGGATGTGAAAGCCCAGTATATGCCCCTGGATTACAACAAGGTTCCGGACTCCGTGTGGGAGCTGTACGAGAAACACGGTGGCAACGTCACCTTGGACGGTGCTTGGCGCACGGAAGGCGGGCACACTGTATTCGGTCAAGTGTTTGCCGGTATGGATGTGGTAGATGCCATCGCGGCAGTCGAAACCGACGATAACGACAAGCCGAAAACGGCAGTCACCATCACCAGCATTGAGATCACGACCTATCAAGGTTAAAAAAATAAAGAGCGCGCTGTAAGGAACCCTTACAGCGCGCTCTTTTTCGGTTTATTTTAACAGGGTTTCCACAGCGTCCACGGCAGGTGCGATCTCATCGCACACCACGCGTTCGATCTCACCTTCGTCGCACAAAAGCGCCACCTGCGCATCCATCGGAAGCTTTGCGAGCAGCGGAATACCCATCTGCTCTGCCGCTTGATCCAAGCCGTTCTCCTCACCGAACAGGGTGATCTGCTTACCGCAATCGGGGCAACGCAGATAACTCATATTTTCCACCATGCCGATCACCGGAATGTTCAAAAGATCCGCCATCGTCTTAGCCTTGCCGACCACCATCTGTACGAGCGATTGCGGTGTGGATACCACCACGGTGGCATCGACCGGTAGGCTTTGATACACCGTCAGCGGCACGTCACCCGTTCCGGGAGGCATGTCGATGAACAGCACATCCAGATCGCCCCAGACCACGTCGGTCCAGAACTGTGTCACCGCACCGGCAAGCACGGGACCGCGCCACACGACCGGTTGTGTTTCGTCTTCCAATAACAGGTTAATGGACATTACTTTAATGTTCATGTGCGTTTCTGCAGGCAGAATGCCGATATCCGCGCCCTGTGCTTTCTGCGTCAATCCAAAAGCACGCGGGATCGACGGACCGGTAATATCCGCATCCAACACACCGACCTTATACCCGCGGCGCGCCATCATCACAGCGAGCAGACTGGTAACTGAAGATTTCCCCACGCCGCCTTTTCCGCTGCTGACCGCCACGACCTTTTTAATATGGCTAAACTCGTTAAGCTTCGCGTGCAAATCTTTTTCGCGCTCACTGCAATTCTGCGAGCAAGAACTGCAATCGTGTGTACATTCACTCATACTACATCCTCCTAAATATGCTAATAACGGGGTTCGCTGCGAGCGAACCCCGTACCAATACCAGTATATCCGATTTTTAAAGAAAATCAAGCAGAATGTCTGGTTTTGGTCGGCTGTGCGCTAATTTCAGCGTTAGCACCCTCCACAATGCCCTCGGAATGAATGACCTGCATCGCGGTTTTCACCAGAATCGACATATCCTCTTTCAGTGAATACGTCTTTGCATACTCGCTGTCTAAACGCGCTTTTTCGTAGACGGTCACAGTATCACGACCACTAACCTGAGCAAGACCCGTGATACCGGGGCGGACGCGACTGGCACCATTGCGATGGCGCAAACGGAGAAGATCGCGCTCTGATAACACAACAGGACGCGGACCGACAAAGCTCATATCCCCTTTGAGCACGTTAAACAACTGCGGGAGCTCGTCCAAGCTCATACGGCGAAGCAGTTGACCCACGGGCGAAATGTACTTTTCGGGGTTCTCAAGCTTATGCGTTGCCACGTTGGCGGGGGCCAACACACTCATCGTGCGGAACTTATAAATCTTAAACGGTGTATCAAAACGTCCCATACGGTCCTGCACAAAAATCGGGGAACCTTTTGTATCGATCGCGGCAACAATCGTCACAATCGCCATCACGGGAGATAACGCAATAATAAACATGAGAGCAAACAGAATATCCAAGCAACGCTTAAACGAAGAATAGCCACCGGCGCTTTTAGCGTTGTTTGTATTGGTTTGCAGAGCAACGACTCCACGCATAATGGTCTCCTCCTTTTCTTTCCAACTGACAGGGTTGCATGCATAAACAATCGTCTGTTTCGCGATTGCCGAAAGCAATTATACTATCCCCATTTTTAAAAATCAAGTCTTTTTCTGTGAATGAAAGAAAGTCTGTATAGCCAACCTATTTTGTTCAAATCGCAACCACTGTTTTTGTCTAATTTGCACTAAAAAACAGCTCTTTTTTGCAGTAGAAACGCCCGTTTTTTTAAAATTTTTATTGTTTATCGGTAAATTTTTCATGATTAGCCATGTGATCCCGCCTTGATTTGTGTCAATTCGGATATACTACTGTTAACCCAATTTTAAAGAGGAGCGCATCGTGTGTATACCGGTTTAAAACGTTTATTAGATATCGCGCTGTCGCTGCTTTTGCTCATCGCGTTATCGCCGATTTTGGTCATCATTGCGTTGGTCATTCGCATGGATTCCGACGGACCGGCGATATTTCGACAGCTACGCTCAGGCCAAGGCGGTCGCCTGTTTGTTATTTATAAATTCCGCACAATGATGATAGAGGCACCCGCCAACACCGCCACTGCACAGCTGCAGCACCCCCAACGGTATATTACGCCGGTCGGCCGTTTTTTGCGCCAAACCAGCCTTGACGAATTACCGCAACTCTGGAACGTTCTCAAAGGAGACATGAGCTTTGTCGGCCCGCGGCCGGTAATCCCGGCGGAAGCCTATCTGATCGGTCTGCGTCGTCGTTTGGGCGCGGATACCGTGCGCCCCGGTATCACGGGACTTGCACAGATTCGCGGCCGCGATAATCTGCCGCCACAAATAAAGGCGCAATACGACGCGGAATATGCGCTCAATTGCACCTTTTTACTCGACTGCTATATCTTTTTTTCCACGTTGCGCTACGTGCTGCGCCGAGAAGGTATCCACGAAGGCAGTGCCGATCTGTATCAAAAGCCGTAACCATTCCTCCCGCTTTGCGTATTGTGGATAGTAGTAAAGGAGTGGTAGTATGTCGTCTTTCCCGGCACCGGTACGGTTCTTTTTAGGAAGCAACACCCCCACAGGCTTTATCGGCACAACCAAAACGTTGTACACCTCCGACGGTTGGCAGGTATACATTCTCAAGAGCGGCCCGGGGACGGGGAAATCCACGCTGCTGCGGCGTGTATACGAGCAGCTTACCGAAGCGGGCGAAACGGCAGAAGTATTTTGCTGCTCTTCCGATCCCCACTCACTGGACGCGGTACGGTGCAGCGAACGACGGCTTTGTCTTATCGACGGCACCGCACCGCACGAGGTAGAGCCCTCGTATTGGGGTGCCGTCGAACAGATCGTTCCGCTGTCGCTTTGCATGGGCCATTTATATGACAGAGCTCCCGCAGTCATTGCCCTGACAGACGAAAAGTGCACCTTGCACCACCGCTGTTGCGGACATCTGCGAGCGGCGGCTTCGCTGCTAAACGACGGCCGCCACATTGAAAACGATTGCCTGGATCGCGAAAAAGCATGTCGCTGTGCTCGCCGTCTGGCAATTTCCGAATGGCAAAGCGGGAAAACCGAGGCGCAGCCGTTTGCAAGCGAGAGTCGCTTTTTAAGCGCTTTTACCCCCGACGGCTGGATCACTCTTTACGAGACCATGCAAGCACTTTGCCCCCGCATTTATGCGATTGAGGATGAACAGGGGGCTGCTGCCTCTCTGCTGCTGTCCGAGCTGGAAAAGGCGGCAATCGCCGACGGTAAACGTTGTATAGCGTGTCCATGCCCCTTGTTCCCAAGCGACGGGCCGGAGCACCTGTTGTTGCCGGAGCTTGGTCTCGCCTTTACCACCTCCAACAGCTTTCACAAGGTTGATTTTCCGGTGTTTCGACGCATCCACGCGTCCCGATTTTTGGACACGGAACGATTACACCGCCACCGTCAGCGCCTGTGCTTCCTCCGCCGAGCTGCCGCCGAACTGCTACGCGAGGCAACCGCACTGTCCGCGCAAGCCAAAACGGTACATAACCAACTGGAGGAATACAGCGCCGCGGTTATGGATTGGCAACGTTACGAACAACTCAGCGACGAACTGTTGCAGAACATATAAAAAGAGCGGAGAATCGCACTTGACGATTCTCCGCTCTTGCCTTGTTTACGGAGAGGGAGGCTTCTTTGACGCTGCCAGCGTATTACGATGCCGTATATAATCCGTCACCAGCATTTGAACAACCGCCATACACGGTGCACCGAGGAAGATGCCCCAGAACCCGAACAAGCCACCGAAGACCGTGATGCCGAGCAACACATAAATGGGCCGAATACCCACGTTATCACCAATAATACGCGGCTGAATGATGTTTGCATCGATCTGCTGCATGACGATAATATAGATCGCGATAAACAGTGCTCCGTACAAATTACCGGATAACAACATGATCAGTACGCTAAGGACACCACCGATCAAGGCGCCGAAATACGGCACCATGTTCATGATACCGAGCAGCATACCGAACACAGGCGCATTGGGCATTCGCGCAAGCAGGAAACCAATGGTCGCCAGTACGCCGACAACCAACGCGTCAAGCAGCTGGCTATAAATGTAATTATAGAAAATGCGCGCCGTTTTATGGCCATACAACGACATCCACTGCATCGTACGCGGCTTGAATACCAAACTCAGCACCGATGTGCATGCCGATACCAACGATTCTCTGCCAAGCAGCATATACACCGACACAATGATTGCCATCACGCCGTCCACGACAGAAGAGGTCACCTGGCTGATGCTGCTCACATAACCGAGGATGCGTTCCACCGTTAAATACTGTTGCACAAACGCGTACAGCTCATTGACTTTACCTTGAATATCAAAATTCTCCAGCAAGCCACCCGACTGCGTGTATTGTCCTATAAACGACATCACGTTGGTATAATAAGCGGGAACGTTGGCTATAAAATCCTTTAACGCGGCAATTAACGCCGGAATTACGATATAAACCAAACCGACGACAACACCCAGTGCCAACAGGTACACGATCAGCACGGACAACGGTCGTGCTGCTTTTTGAAAGAATTTTGCTTTTCGTTTGCGGAAAAATCCGTCGATACGGTTGACCGGCGCAAACAACAAAAACGCGATAATAAATCCGATTACAAACGGTGTTAAAATGGAAAGTACCCGCAGGAACGTAGCCCAGATCCATCCCAAGCTGTCAAACGCTTTGTATACCACGATTAACGCAAGACCCAGTAAAAACAGGGTCACCCACTGTGCCAGGTTTTTATTATTTTTCACGTTGTCGTCACCTCCTGTCAAGTTTCAGTATATCAACAAATCTCACAAAACGCAACGATTAGTTGAAAACGTCCTTTACCTTATCGAAAAACGTTTTGCGTTTTTGATAATTCTTATCCCCCAAAGATGCCTCAAACGCTTGGAGCAATTCTTTTTGCTTTGACGAAAGGCTCTTCGGCACTTCCACCGTAATACGGGCAATTAAATCGCCCTTGCCGCGACCGTTAACGTAAGAAATTCCCTTGCCACGCAATCGAATGGTCTCACCGGGTTGTGTGCCTTCCTTAATAGTATAAGGCACCTTGCCCTCCAAAGTGGGGATTTCAATCTCGGCTCCGAGCGCCAATTGCGCAAAAGTCAGCGGCAATTCACACAAGAGGTTATAGTTATCTCGTTCAAAGATGGGGTGCGGACGAACCGACACCTGAACCTCTAAGTTGCCGGCAGGTCCGCCGTTTAACCCGGCATTACCCTTGCCGCGCACCGTAAGAACTTGACCGTCATCAATGCCGGCAGGAATATTCACGCCTACCTTGGCATTCACACGCACCTGTCCGCCTCCACGACAATCCGAACACGGTGTTTCGATGATCTTACCTTTACCTTGACACCTTGAGCACACGGTCTGTGACTGTACGACACCGAACGGTGTGCGCTGCTGTCTGACCTCGTGACCGGTTCCGCGACATGTCGGGCAGGTGGAAACCGTCGTCCCTTTTGCCGCACCGGATCCGCCACAGGTACGGCAGGTTTCGATCACGCGCACGTCAACCTGCTTCTTGCAACCGAAAGCCGCTTCTTCAAACGACAGAATGACGGATGCTCCCACATCACTGCCGCGGCGCGGCGCATTCGGGTTGACACGCTGACCGCCACCGCCGCCAAAGAACGATGAGAACAAGTCACCGAAGTCGAAATCCATACCGCCACCCCAGGCACCATAGCCACCGGCACCGCCTGCACCGAAGTTGGGATCCACACCGGCATGACCGAACTGGTCGTAGCGTGCCTTTTTGTCCGAATCCGACAGCACCTCATATGCCTCGTTAACCTCTTTAAAAGAGGCCTCTGCCTGCTTGTCGCCCGGATGCAGATCGGGGTGGTATTGTTTTGCCATCTTGCGATAGGCTTTTTTAATTTCGTCCTCGGACGCGCCTTTTTGCACACCGAGCACTTCATAATAATCGCGTTTTTCGCCTGCCATATATTACACTCCAAAGATAGGAATCAGTCGGACCGCATGGTCCGACTGATGTTTTCGGTTGTGATTTAATGCACTTCGCCGTTGTAATAACCCTCACCGGCATCCGGGGGCACCGTACCGTCATCCGCAGGAGCGGCACCCTCGGCGGGTGCTGCGGCCTTATACACCTTTTCAGAAACCTCATAGAACTTCTTCATCAGGTCTTCCTGAGCCGTTTTGACGGCGTCGTCACTCTCGCCCTTTAAGGCTTCTTTAAGCGCATCGATCTTGGCCTGCAGTTCGGTCTTGTCGGCCGCCTCTAATTTGTCGCCGAGCTCTTCAATGGCTTTCTCGCACTGATACACCGCTTGATCGGCGCCGTTGCGCAATTCCACCGTCTCACGCTTTTTCTTGTCTTCCTCAGCATACTGCTCCGCCTCGCGAACAGCCTTCTCCACATCCTCTTTGGACATGTTGGTGTTGGAGGTGATGGTGATCGCCTGCTCTTTGCCGGTGCCCAAATCCTTGGCACTGACGTTTACGATGCCGTTTGCGTCAATATCAAAGGTAACCTCGATCTGCGGCACACCGCGGCGTGCGGGAGCGATGCCATCCAAATGGAACATACCCAGCGTTTTATTGTCGCGGGCAAATTCGCGCTCGCCCTGCAACACGTGTACTTCAACCGACGGCTGGTTGTCCTGTGCCGTGGAGAAAATCTGCGATTTTTTGGTCGGAATGGTTGTATTGCGTTCAATCACACGAGTCATCACACCACCCATGGTTTCCACGCCGAGCGACAGCGGGGTGACGTCCAACAACAGCAAGCCCTTAACCTCGCCGCCGAGAACGCCTGCCTGCAATGCTGCACCCATGGCAACACATTCATCGGGGTTGATTCCTTTGAAAGGCTCTTTGCCCATGAACTTCTGCACCGCTTCCTGCACGGCAGGAATACGGGTGGAACCGCCGACAAGCAACACCTTGTCGATCTCGGAAGCGGACAAACCGCTGTCGGATAAGGCCTGTCTGACCGGCTGCATCGTCGCATCGACCAGATCAGAAGTCAAACGGTTGAAATCGGCGCGGCTGAGCGTCATATCCAAGTGCTTCGGACCGGTGGCGTCCGCCGTGATAAAGGGGAGGTTAATGTTACTGGTCATACCGCCGGACAATTCGATCTTAGTTTTCTCAGCCGCTTCACGCAAACGCTGTACCGCCATCTTATCTGCGGACAGATCCACACCGGTCTCCTTACGGAAACCGTCAATCAGCCAGTTGACGATCTTCTGGTCGAAATCGTCGCCACCCAGACGGTTGTTACCGGCTGTGGCAAGCACCTCCTGCACACCGTCACCCATCTCGATGATGGATACGTCAAAGGTGCCGCCGCCCAGGTCGTACACCATGATCTTCTGATCGTTTTCCTTATCAATGCCGTATGCAAGCGCGGCCGCAGTCGGTTCGTTGATGATACGCTTGACCTCAAGACCGGCGATCTTACCGGCATCCTTGGTCGCCTGGCGCTGTGCATCGGTAAAGTAAGCGGGAACCGTGATAACCGCCTCGGTCACCGTGTCGCCGAGATACGCTTCCGCATCCTGTTTCAATTTGGTCAGGATCATCGCGGAGATCTCCTGCGGGGTGTATTCCTTATCGTCAATTGCGACCTTTTTCGCTGTACCCATATCCCGCTTGATGGACGCAATGGTACGATCGGGATTGGATACCGCCTGCTGCTTCGCTACGCGACCGACAATCCGCTCGCCGTCCTTCTTAAACGCAACGACCGACGGGGTCGTACGCGCGCCTTCAGCGTTAGGGATAACAACGGCTTCGCCGCCCTCAATAACCGAAACGCATGAGTTGGTGGTACCTAAGTCAATACCAATAATTTTTGCCATGGGATTTGCCTCCTATATACACTATAATTATAATACAAAATCAGTTTGCTACCTTGACCATCGCGGGGCGCAACACGCGTGCGCCGAGCACATAACCTTTTTGGTAGACCTCTGTTACGGTTTCCGGTTCCACACCGTCTGCGTCTTCCCGCATCACAGCGTTGTGCCGTTCCGGATCAAACACTTGATTCAAAGCGGGGATTTCTTCCAGCCCCAGTGTTCCCAATGTTTCGCCAAACTGGCGAACCACCATTTCCACACCTTTTTTATACTCACCGTTCTCAGGTGATTCCACCGCGCGCTCCAGGTTGTCAATCACGGGGAGCAATGCCTTGAGCACCTCTGCTTTAACAAACGACCCGAGCTGTTCTTTTTCCTGATCGGTACGGCGCTTGTAGTTGGCATACTCTGCCAAAACGCGCTGATACTGATCCTGTGTTTGTGTCAACTGCTCTTGAAGCTGTACAAGTTCAGCGCTCGCGGATTCCTCCGTGTTATTCTCCGTTTCCGGCGCCACCTGTGTGTTTTCGTTTTCCGTTATAAGATCCTTCTTTTCCTCTTCCACGGAAACCCCTCCTTATCTGTTATAAATCCTCAAAAAGCTGTGTTAATAACCGACCGACCGACTGCGCCACATACTGAAGACGCGGAATCGTCTGCGCATAATCCATACGTACCGGTCCAATCAAGCCAAGCGAACCATTAGCGTGGTCACCGAGTGTATATCGCGTCATAATAATGCAAGAACCGCTGAGTTCCGGACGCTGACTTTCGCTGCCCAGTACCACACGCAATCCATCCGGATGTGCGGTAAGCATACCATCAAGCCACTCTCGACGCGAAAGCAGCAAAAGCAACGACCGCGCCTGATCGAGCGGATAATCCGGATGCTGCAACAGGTTCAGCTGACCGGATAAACGAACGTCAGCTTGTGCGGCTTCTCGCACCAGATCGACAAACGCCGTCAACAGCGGCGCATAGGACAAGCCGTACCCGCCAAGTCGCACCAGCAATCGCTGTGCTTGTGCAACGCCGATCTCGGAAAGCGCCTTACCCGCGAATTCGCGGTTCAACTGCTCGGTGATCTGTACCAAAACGGCTGCCTCACACTCAGCATCCAAGCGGCACACCCGACTGTGCAGATTGCCGTTATCGGTCATCAGCAA
>JAZRQG010000042.1:0-6350 GCA_045649625.1 Acutalibacteraceae bacterium | reverse complement strand
GGCCAAGCGGTCTTAGGAAGACAAATCCCCACTACACCTCCTTGGCTCACAGAACGACATGGCTACGATCCGACTTCTGTGCAAGAACGAATGTACTGACCCTTGGCGGCAGCCGGTTTCGCACGAACAATAGCGCCGAGCAGAGCATCAAAGTTCTCCTGCAGCTTCTCTACGCCGAAAGAAACCTTGCCGATCGGGCAGTGAATGATGTTGGTTTTGTCCAGACGATACTCAATTTTACCGGCTTTCGCTTCGGTAACGGCTTTCGCAACGTCGGGGGTAACCGTACCGGCCTTCGGATTCGGCATCAAACCACGAGGACCGAGCACCTTACCCAAACGGCCAACAAGGCCCATCATATCGGGACTTGCGATAACAACATCGAAATCCATCCAGCCACCGTTGATCTTAGCAACCAGATCGTCGCCGCCGACATAATTAGCACCGGCATCCAGAGCGGCTTGATGCTTATCTTCCTTCGCGAACACCAGAACGCGCAGATCCTTACCGGTACCGTGCGGCAGAACAACTGCTCCACGAACCTGCTGATCGGCATGACGGCTGTCAACACCCAGCTTTACATGAACCTCAACGGTCTCGTCGAATTTGGCTCTGCCGGTCTTTACGGCAATGTCCAAAGCTTCTGCTACATCGTACTGTGTAGCACGGTCGATCAGCTTCGCGCTGTCGACATATTTCTTACCATGTTTCATTAGGTTTTTCCTCCCTGTTAGTTACCATCCACACGACAGTTTGTCGCGGTTGGCATGAGTGGTAAAATCGGAATTTTTAGTGGTTCCTCCCACCCGGAACGTCAATGTTTAGTCGACAACTTCAACGCCCATGCTACGAGCCGTACCGGCCACCATGCTCATGGCAGCTTCGATGGATGCGGCGTTCAGGTCAGGCATCTTGGTCTCGGCAATCTTCTTGATCTGCTCCTTGGTAATCTTGGCAACCTTCATCTTGTTCGGAACACCGGAAGCGGTCTCAATACCGCAAGCCTTCTTAATCAGAACAGCTGCCGGAGGGGTCTTCGTAACGAACGTAAAGGAGCGGTCCGCATACACGGTAATAATAACCGGAATGATAAGACCTACATCGTTCTTTGTGCGCTCGTTGAATTCTTTTGTAAAAGCCATGATGTTCACACCGTGCTGGCCAAGCGCAGGGCCAACAGGGGGTGCCGGCGTTGCTTTACCCGCCGGAATTTGCAGTTTAATGTACCCGCTGATCTTTTGAGCCATTTTTCTTGCACCTCCAAAAATTGTGGTATGGCGGTATCATCTTACATCCTGGGATGCGTCATACCTCCCACAGTCGGAAAAGTGTCCGACGCACAGGAAAGGGCGATTTGCCCGTACCCTCGTTTGTAATAATGGAATCCTTTATTCCATACTTTCCGCCTGATCCAGTTCCAACTCGACAGGTGTTTCTCTGCCGAACATGGATACGGTGACGCGGACTTTGTTCTTCTCCAGATCGATTTCATCCACACGGCCGGAAAAATTCTCCAGCGGGCCGTCGATGATGTTGACCATATCGCCGACCTGGTAGGTAATCTCGATCGGATGCTTTTCGACACCCAACGCCGCAACCTCTTCTTCGGTCAACGGAGTGGGTTTGCCGTTCGGGCCGACGAAACCGGTGCAACCGCGCGTATTACGCACGACATACCAAGATTCATCGCTCATCACCATTTTGACGAGCACATAACCCGGGAAGATTTTACGCTCCACTTCCTTTTTTTCGCCATCCTTGATTTCGGTGACGGTTTCTGTCGGAATGGAGATCTCATGTATCCAATCCTGAAGTTTGCGATTCTCTACAATCTTTTCCAGATTGGTCGCTACCTTATTCTCGTAACCGGAATAAGTATGAACGACATACCATCTTGCTTCATCAGCCATGGATGCTCCCCCTATTAACCCAACGAAAGCAACAGATCAATCAAGGCACCAAGACCAAAGTCGATCACGCAAATGATGAGTCCGAGAATGATACACAGCACCAGTGTGACACCGGTGTTGCGCACAACTGCGGGGAAGGTCGGCCAGGTGATCTTCTTAAACTCGCCCTTTAAATCGCGCAAAAACTTGACGCTCTTATCCGCTTGGGCATCCGTTTCTCCGGTTTTCTTCGCGCGAGCGCGACCAACCAAGAAACAGATAACACCAACAACGAACAGAACAATGGCGATAAAGAAGGCGATCTTCTTACCGGTAATAAACTCCGGGGCAAAGAAGCGGCTGACCCAAGCACCGAAACCGAGTGCACTCATATCGGAAAAGATATTCAAGCTGCTGAGGAAGGACACGAGAACGGTGAGCAAGCCTGCTACCGCCAAAATAAATCCCCAAAATACCATTGCTTGTTTTCTCCTTCCGTTGATTACTTGGTTTCTCTGTGCACAGTGTGCTTGCGGCAGAAGCGGCAGTACTTGTTCATTTCAAGTCTGTCCGGATCGTTCTTCTTGTTCTTCATGGTGTTGTAATTGCGTTGCTTACACTCGCTGCAAGCCATGGTCACTTTGACTCTCATAACGGCACCTCCAATAATTCCCTTAAACGATGGGTTTTTGAGCCTCCCTCAGGGGCACACGCTGTTTTTTAAAAAAACGGCGCAAAAAAATAAACCCCTTTTGAGGTAGAGTTAGTTTACCATACTTTTTGCAATAGGTCAAGCCTTTTTTATAAAAAACTTTTTCGCGCATATACTTTTCTTGTGGATTGATTTTTTTACTATAATATGGTATGATACAATATATATGCGAAAGGGGTGACGTTTTGGAAATCAGCATTAACGGAAAGTGTGTCCGATACATCGATCAAGGCAGCGGCCCGCAAACGGTTTTGCTGTTGCACGGTTGGGGCGTTGACGGTACGCTATATCACCTCTTGATTGACCATTTGTCCACCTATTGCCGCGTGCTTGTTCCCGACCTCCCCGGCTTTGGGGGATCCGAAGAGCCTGACCGTCCTTACACACCGTCAGACTTTGCGGATTTTGTGCTTGCCTTTACCGAGGAACTCGGTGTAACCGAAGTAATCGGTATGGGCCACTCCAACGGCGGACGCGTTCTAATCGACCTGCTTGCGCGAGAACATTGCCCGCTCAACATAACCAAGGCGATCTTGTTGGATTCTGCCGGTATTCCCGCAAAGCATTCTCTCTCCTATTACCTGCGCGTATATATTTTTAAGTGTATCAAACGTCTTGCCGTATTGCCCGGCATCCGTTCACTGTTTCCAAATGCCGTGGAAAAAGCACAAAAGCGATTTGGTTCATCCGATTATAAGCAAGCAAGTCCCGTAATGCGGCAAAGTATGGTGATTGCACTTAAAACAGACGTCACCCTTCTTTTGCCCCGCATCGGTGTCCCCACTCTGCTCATTTGGGGGAAGGACGATACCGCCACTCCCCTGCGTGATGCAAAAATAATGGAACAGCATATTCCCGATGCCGGGCTGGTGGTGCTTGCCGGCGGGCATTACGCCTTTGCCGAAAGCTTTGGGCAGTGCCGTCGGGTATTGGATTCCTTTTTACAAGGAGAGTAACTCATGACTATTGCAAAACTCGCCATGCTGGTATGTGCGGCATTGAACATTGTCCTGCAGGCCGTCTATTTCACTCATATGCTGCAACTCAACTCCTATCGACCGGAACGCTACCGCAAGTGGTGTGCTGACAACGATAAGAAAATTGTGCAGGTGCGTACCATGCTGCCGGCACTGCTCATTCTCGCCATGTTTTTGCCGGAATTATACAGTTACATTGTCAGCGCCGTTGTTTTATTGATAACGGCACTGCTCAACATTCCAAAAAAAGCGAAAAAACCGTTGGTTGTGACCGCACGTGTAAAGCGGTTGTTTGTGACGGAATTCATTTTGGTGGCGATCATCCTTACCATCTGCTATTTCTTGGTATATCTGCGCGCTATTGGTTTTTCGTGTGTGCTTTCGCTCACAACTTTTGTGTTGGTGGGCTTAGCAAATTACATCAATCTGCCCCTTGAGAAAGCCATCGCCAACCGTTATGTGCAGGATGCTCGCCATCGTTTGAAACTGCGCCCTGATTTGACCGTCATCGGCATTACCGGCAGTTACGGTAAAACCAGTACCAAAAATTTTCTGCACGCACTGCTTTCCGTTCGGTATAATGTCTTAATGACACCGGAAAGTTATAACACGACGATGGGCGTGGTACGCACCATCCGTGAACGGCTGCGTCCCTCACATCAAGTGTTTATCGCCGAGATGGGTGCTAAAAACATTGGGGATATCAAAGAAATCTGTGATCTGGTATCACCGCAATACGGTATCATCACGTCAGTCGGCGAACAGCATCTGGAAACCTTTAAAACGATTGATAATATCATCGCCACCAAATTTGAGTTGGCTGACGCTCTGCCGCAAAACGGCTGCCTGTTTGCTTGCGGAGATAACCCGCATATTCAAAACCGCTTGGAGCAAAAGAGACCGCTCTGCCCCACCGTTCTCTACGGTTTGCAAAACGGCAAGGTGCAGGTAACGGACCTGCAAGTCTCGCTTGCAGGATCCAGCTTTACGGTAGCGGTGGGTAATGAGCAGCAAACCTTCACCACCAAGTTGCTCGGCACCCATAACATTCAAAACTTAGCAGGATGTATTGCAGTAGCGCACCACATGGGTATCCCCTTAAGCGAAATGGTGTATGCCGTGCGATTGCTCAAGCCGGTAGAACATCGCTTGCAGTTGTTGCCGAACGGCTATATTGACGACGCCTACAACTCCAATCCCGCCGGTTTCCGCGGTGCGCTGGATGTATTAAAGCAATTCGATGCCCAACGTGTGCTGGTCACCCCCGGCATGATCGAGTTGGGCGAACGACAAGACGCACTTAACCGCGAGCTTGGTGCCTATGCTGCCAATTGTTGCGACTTTGCCATATTGGTCGGCATTAAGCAAGCACCGCCTCTCAAAGAGGGATTGCTGTCCGCCGGCTTTGCGGAGGAACGAATTTTAGTGGTACCGACACTAAACGAAGGCTTACAAACGTTAGCACAAGTGCCGTCAAAAGGTGCGCGCATTGTGTTATTAGAGAATGATTTGCCGGATAATTTTTGAGAGGTGTTTTACTATGAAAACCAAAGTTGCCGTACTTTTCGGCGGTCGAAGCGTGGAACATGAGGTGTCGATCATCACGGGTATTCAAGCCTTGTGTGCACTTGATCGAGAGAAGTATGAACCCGTGCCGCTGTACATTTCCAAGGATAATCGGTTCTATACCGGTGAGGAGTTAGGCAAAATTGAGACCTATCGTGACATGAAGGCTTGCCTGGCAACAGCCACGCAAGTATTGTTAGTTCCGTCGGAAAACGGCGTGGATATGATTCGCCATCCCGCCAAGAAGTTTGCTAACAATCTTATCGGCTCCTTTGAGGTAGCCCTTCCCGCCGTACATGGTACCAACGTTGAAGACGGCACACTGATGGGTATGTTGGAGATGCTGCGCATCCCCTATGCCGCCTGCGACGTCATGTCCTCTGCCATTGGTATGGATAAATACTTAATGAAAGCTGCTCTCAATCACGCCGGTATTCCGGTGCTTCCTGCGTTGCCCTTTTCCGGGAAAGAATATGCTCTGGACAGCAAAGCGGTGGCTGATCGTATTGAAAACGGCATCGGTTATCCGGTGATCGTCAAGCCGGTGAACTTAGGTTCTTCGGTCGGTATTTCCCGTGCTGACAATCGTGAGAAACTGATTGCCGCATTGGATGAAGCGTTCGGCTTTTCGCCTCGCGTCTTGGTAGAAAAGGCCATTACACCGCTGCGTGAGATCAACTGCGCCGTGCTGGGCGATGTCGACGATGCGCGGCCATCGGTTTGCGAGGAACCGGTCAACAGCGATGAAATTTTAAGCTATCGTGACAAGTATTTGAGCGGCGGCAAAAATTCGAAATCGGGTAAATCGGGCGGTATGTCGGATCTCAAGCGGCGTTGCCCTGCCGACATTCCCGACGAGATGGCAAGCACTGTTCAAGGACTTGCAGTCAAGACTTTCCGTGCGCTCGGTTGTACCGGTGTAGCGCGTATTGATTTTCTCAACAATCCCGAAACCGGAGAACTGTGGGTGAACGAAATCAATACTATCCCCGGTTCCCTTGCGTTTTATCTATGGGAAGCAACCGGCCTGCCGTTCGACAAATTGCTGGATGAGATGATTGCACTGGCTTTCAAACGGCATCGCAACCGTGAAGCATTAAATTTCGATTACGACACCAATATTCTCTCCACCGTATCACTCGGCGGTGTCAAGGGAAGTAAACAGTAACTAAGACTATAAAAGCGCCCCTGCGATACTCGCAGGGG
>JAZRQG010000041.1:0-8919 GCA_045649625.1 Acutalibacteraceae bacterium | reverse complement strand
TGACTATCAGTAATCATTTTCTGAAAATCGGGTCGGTTATCACTTTTGGCAGAGAAAGCACGGTCAGTGTAAACCTTAAGAACTCTTATTCCGTTTTTCTTGGCATAAGCCTCGCATTCACGAATTTGACCTTCAATGGATTCTTCACGCTGATGGTCACTTGAATATCCAGCGTATATTACACCGGTTATACTTTTCACCTGCCTTTTTATTTACTGATTTTGTATTTTATTCTTGCTCCGTACTTTGTGGATGTTAGCAGTCCTAATTCTTCAAATTTAAGAACAAAGCCGCGAATGGTCGCATAGGCGGCATCCCCAAAATCTTTTTCCAATTGTTTGGTAGAGAACTCGCCCAAACCGTAAAACGACAAAACAAACTGCCAAAGCTTGATTTCCTTTTCGGTTGCTATACCGTTTTTTATTACCTCATCATAACGGGATAAGGTGTCTACGGGGGTGACGTCGGTCATTTGATTATAAACATTCTCAACAAAGTAAATAACAAATGGGGTTGCGTCAATAACGTTGCTGTATTTTTTGTTTTGCTCAATGGTAGTATAGGCATCGTAATACGCTTTGCGGCTTTTTTCAATTTTACTTGAGAAAGGTATAAACAATGCCGATTGATATCCCTTTTGAATTAAAAACCACAAATGCAGAAGACGTGCCATTCTTCCGTTGCCGTCAAAATATGGATGAATATAGGCGCAATAAAAATGAATAATGGAAGCTTTTACAAGGTCATTGATATTATCTTCCGCATTTGCAAATGCAATCAAATCGGCCATGTGTTTTGGAACTTCGGTAGCGGGTAAACCGGTGTGCTCAACATGATCACTCACAACGTAAACAACGTCATGACGATACTTCTTGCTTTCTTGCAGTTTGTTTTCTTCTTCCAAGAAGTCGCCGACCGTCATCATATAAAGCTTGTACAGATTAGATTCGTTGATCTTGTTGGTAGCGTCGGCAATGAACTCAAGTCCTTTTTTAAGTCCCATAATGCGATTTTCTTGTTCGTCTTTTGGGGCAAAGCCCTTTAAAATACTGCGAACACTGTCTCTGCTAAAATCAATGCTTTCAATGGCAGAGGTCGCAATAATTTCATCTTCGGCCGCTTGTATGCCGTAGTGCTTGTCTTGACTCTTTAATAAAAGCTTGATGGCAGATTGGTTGATGGCGGCATGATTTTCGATATAAACGATTTTTTTGCCGTCAAAATCGCAAAGGGGTAGCTCTTTGTAATATAAGTCTTTGAGTGTGCTTAAAAAATCGCTGAAATCTTCCGCGTATTTATATTTCATTTTCTTGTAGTCGTAAAAAGACTTATCTTTTAAGATTTTTGTAAATAATTGAATATCCATAAATCATTCTCCGATAAAACATAGTATCAGTTTGTATCATTATAGCGCAAAGACAAATAATCGTCAAGATGAAAATCAAAATTTTTTAAGGGGTATTAGGGGACGCCCTAACAAGGTGTTTTGTGTGCACAAACGCGATGCTTGCTAAGGCAAGAACGCGGGAGTGTGGGTGACCAAACGCGATGCTTGCGAAGACGATGCCATTGTGATTTTTAGATCAATGTGTTATAATTTTATTTTACACCACTTGATGTCCGTTATATGGTACTTTGGTTGTGATAAAATAATTTAAAAAAGGAAGCGTTCCCGCAAGCATCGCGAAATGATATCATTCACCGGCTTTGCAAGCATCGTGTATGTATATACACGGCTCGCTCGCCACTTGTTAGGGACGAGTCCCTAATACCCTCGCAGGAAGGAAGTTATTTATGAATAAAATAACACTAAAAAACATTGCAATGGATGAACTTCAATTGCTTATAAAAAACGCAAGTTCTGTTTACCCAAATATGTCTGATATGGAACTTAAGGCGGCTGCTGAATCCGAGGATAAAATCTTAGCAAAAACAGTTGCTCGGCAAATTCAACCCAAACTTGAGGAAATGCAGCATGCCAACCCTTTCAAAAAGGCCTTCTTAATTTTAAAATATTTAGTGCTTGGAAATAGGAACGCTAAATGCACAATTCCACGAGAAGCGCTCGCCTCGTACGTTAGAACGATCCTTCCGGATATAATAGCTTTCTTTGAAACTGAAGAAGGAAATCGCCAATACGAAGAATGTGGCTTTTCGGTGAGATTTAAGATAATCTAAATGTCGCATACCCCATACGCCGATTTCTTTTGTTTCTACTTCCGGTAAAGTGAAGCAGGGCAGATAATAATCGCCGTTTAATTCATACCACAAACCGTTGGATTCATCGTAAATATACTTTTCCATATCAGTTATCCTCCCACAAAAAATCGCTAAAGGGAGCGCTGTCGCTGATAAAGGTATCATAGGTAAACTTTGCACCGAGTCTGAAACCGACAATGAAACTATCAAGATTTGATTCTCCGTTCACCGCGCTCCAAGCATTGACGTGGTCGAGGAACTTGCTTTTTTCTTCGCCTTTGAGTTTGGCGGTCAAGTATTCTTCGGTTTCATTGAGCGTTTGCATTTCTTTCATTACCGCTTTGCTCTGTTTGATACTGCGAGCTTGCGGGTCAATATTGCCATAATAAAATTCTTTAATAAAGTCTTTCATAAACTAGCCTCCGTTTTTCTTTGAGTTAAAATTTGGATAGTCTATTGAAAGAGAAAATCCGAACCCGCCGCCTATCAGACGGAGGTTCGGATTATTCGTGTTTGGTCGAGATGACAGGATTCGAACCTGCGGCCTCTGCGTCCCGAACGCAGCGCTCTACCAAACTGAGCCACATCTCGATATGAAATTGTAGGGATCTTTAATCGCAGCTTTCCTTTTGTCGCGCTGCTACGCAGCTTCCGTTTGCGGTGCCCGAAATTTGCTTTCCTCGCTATCGCTCGGCAAATTTCGACCGCGGCACCCGCTTATTGCTCGCTGTATCTGCCACCGGCAGCGCTCGCAAACGCGCCCACCAAACTTAAGCCACATCTCGATATGAAATTGTAGGGATCTTTAATCGCAGCTTTCCTTTTGTCGCGCTGCAAACTTAAGCCACATCTCGATATGCTGGAATTTTCACGAGCAGTAGTCATTATACTATGTTACATTCCGTTTGTCAACCTTTTCTTTATGGTTTTCTCGTTGAAAAATATCTTGCCTTTCACTGCTGACAGATCAACGAATGCGCCCTGCCGTTTTTGCAAAAAACAAACAGGGCGCATTTCTTTCATTTAGTTTTCGTGCCCCGTTGTATCGCTGCAACTGCAAGACCCACTGCACGCTTTAAAGTTGCAGGAACAACCGTTGGGACAGCCGATGCATTTCTTGCCGCTTTTCCTTGCTTTATACACGTACCGCACGGCAAGGCCGATCACAACGACCAACACGGCAATCACAATATACTCTTCCATCGTTACCTCATGATTTCGCACTGACAGCCATCTGCGCCTTCTTGTCTTTCGGCGCGTTATCACCT
Source organism: Acutalibacteraceae bacterium (assembly GCA_045649625.1). Classification (GTDB taxonomy): domain Bacteria; phylum Bacillota; class Clostridia; order Oscillospirales; family Acutalibacteraceae; genus RGIG3009. The sequence continues at coordinate 5,452 of JAZRQG010000041.1, read as the reverse complement.
TTAAATTTCTTATCCGAACGCATGCACAGGTACACAACGATCGCAACCATCACGGCAACCGCGATCAATCCCGGCAACCATCCCGCGCCAAGCGCGCCCGTCACGATCAGCGTACCGATCTGGTACACCAAATACGCCAGTGTGAAACCGATGCCGAGCTGCAACGCGATACCGCTCCACAACCATTTGGCGCTCTTCATTTCACTGTTCATCGCACCGATAGCGGCAAAGCAAGGAGGAGAGAACAGGTTGAACATCAAGTACGCCAGTGCTGCAATCGCCGTGATCGACACCGTTTCCCCCGCCGCGTTAAGCCCTGTCATGGCTTTAGCGGCGCTTTGTGCGGCACCTTCCATCAATTCCAGGTTTTCCGCATCGATAAACTTGGTCGCCGCAAAGCAAACCGCCAGCGTACCGACCACGTTTTCTTTTGCAATAAAACCGGTCACCGCAGCAGCCGCCAGTTGCCAACTAAGCACCCCCACGACAGGGATCAACAGATAGGCAATCGGCGAGGCGATCGAGGCGAGAATCGACGTGTTTTCAGCACCTTCCGCGACCAATTGCAGGTTCCAGTCAAACGCCTGCATCACGTACACCACCGCGTTGCAAAGCAAAATGATCGTACCGGCTTTAACGATATACGCCCATCCGCGTTCGCACATGGATTTGCACGCCCGCCACAGCGACGGCGCTTTATATTCCGGCAACTCGATGATAAAGAATGACTTTTTCGCTTTGTTTCCCGTGATCCTGTTGACGAGCAACGCGCCGAAGAAGATCACAACAATACCGGTCAGATACATCGCGGTGCTTACCCAACCGGCATTATCAAAGAACGCGCCGGCAAACAGGGAAATGACCGGAATCTTCGCACCGCACGGCATAAAGGGAGTCAGCATTGCGGTCGCTCGGCGCTCGCGCTCGTTACGGATGGTACGGCACGCCATCACGCCGGGGATGGCACAGCCGGTACCGATAACAAACGGAATCACCGACTTACCCGAAAGCCCCACCTTTTTAAAGATAGGATCCAGCACCACGGATACGCGCGCCATATAGCCGCAATCCTCCAAAAGCGCGATCAGGAAATACATCACCATGACAAGCGGCAAGAAACCGACCACCGCACTGACACCGCCGATGACACCCTCCGTCAACAAACCGACCAAGAAGTCGTTGCCTCCTGCAAGCGCCGCCGCCACCCATTCCTTGAACATATCGATCAGCGTCACCAAACCGGGAATCACGGTACCGTTCGAAAATTCATATCCCTCCGCGATCCACACACCGATCCACGCCTGCGAGATCTGGAACACTAAGAACATCACGACCGCGAAGATCGGAATACCCAACCATTTGTTTGTGAGCACCGCGTCGATCTTATCCTGAAAGTTGCGTTCCTTTGTCAGCACCTTGCGACTCTCGACCTGCTTAACGATCCCGTTTACAAAGCTAAACCGCTTTCTGTCAGCAGCCTCGACTGCTTTTCTGTCGGTCAGGTCAACGTCCCCCTGTACGTAGGGTGCCGCCTGCTCGTTTCCGACTTGCTCCACAGCCGCTTTCACGACCTCGGCAAGACCTTTAGCAGAAGTGGAAACCGTATCCACGACCGGGCAACCCAGCAGTACAGACAGCGCTGCGACATCGATCTCCGTTTCTTTTTTCGCGTTGATGTCCGCTTTGTTCAGCGCCACGACCATCGGAATCCCAAGCTCCAACAGCTGTGTGGTGAAGAACAGACTGCGGCTCAAATTCGTCGCATCCACGATATTGATGATGACATCGGGATTTTCATTCTTCACATAGGAGCTCGTGATACTCTCCTCGGACGTGAACGGCGACATCGAATACGCACCCGGCAGATCAACGACAATCAGATCTTCTGTGCCGCTGTAATAGACCTTTTTGATCGGGTGCTCTTTCTTCTCCACGGTAACACCCGCCCAGTTACCGACCTTTTCATTACGGCCGGTCAGCGCGTTGTACATCGTCGTCTTTCCGCTGTTCGGATTACCGGTCAACGCAATTCTCATAGATATTCCTCCTCTTTTGTCGTGCCAATTTATTTGAACAGTGTTCGATCTGTTACAAAACAACTATCAGTTAGCCAATGCTAACTCAAGGGTAAAAAGGAATCAGCGGACTCCTTCCCATCTTTAAACGATGATCGCTTCTGCCAACTGATTGTCGATGTTATATCTGCCGTCCTTGATGGACACCACGCAACCGCCCTTTAAGCGCGAAACCACGGTAATGGGCTCGCCGCTGTAGCAGCCGAGTGAGAACAGAAAGGCATCCAGTTCCTCATCGTCGGTTTCGATCCGCTGAATGATATACTCTTTTCCGATCTGGGCGGTGGTCAAATTCATAGCGCATCTCCTGCCGTATCTGCCCGACACGATTTATCCGTTAGCCTATGCTAACTACGGTTATGATATCACCCTCTCCAATATTTGTCAATGGTTTTTAAAAATTTTTATTGGTTGCCCTTCTTTATTTTTTATGATATACTAAAGATGATTTTGTCCCAAGGAGGATATCACACATGAGTTCACGCATCTCACCGCGCACGTCCAAAGCCTTGCTTGCTGCCATCATATCGGCGTTGTTCGCGGTCATGGTATTTTTGCTGCTGTGGGGGGTCGGAAACTGGAACCCGACACAGATCAACTCATCCACTGCCACGGGCGCCGCACAAAAAGCTGCCTGCTGCGGCGGGATTGCCGGCTTGCTCGGCGTTCTGCTGTATGTTGTATCGCGCGAATATCTGCGCGACAACGTCGCTGTCAAATCGGAACGCCCCGTATGGTTTTACCCGCTCGTGTCGGGGCTGCTTTCCACGGCGGCGATGTGCGTCGCGTATTCCTTCGTCGGTATGTGGCCGTTCGGCGAAAAGAGCGCCATGATGGTGGATATGCACCACCAATACGCACCCTTGCTCGCAGAGCTGCGCTACGATCTGCTGCACGGCGGCAACCCGCTGTATACCTTTGAGGTCGGCCTCGGTGCCAATTACCTCTCCCTCTTCGGCTATTATTTGGCAAGTCCGTTCAATCTCTTTTTGCTGGTATTTCCCGAGCGCCTGCTGGCACAAGGGATCTTATTTGTCACACTTTTGAAAAACGCCTTGTCCGGCGCGCTGTTTGCACTGTGCGTGCAACAGTTGTTCGGCAAGCGCGGCCTGCATATTCCGATGGTATCGGTCATGTATTCCCTGATGGTGTATCTCATCGCCTATTCCTGGAACCTCATGTGGTTGGATGTCGTGATGATGCTGCCGCTCGTGGTATACGGCTTTGAACGGCTGATGCACACCGGCAAATTCCTTACCTATGTGCTGTCACTCGCGTACGCGCTGTATGCCAACTATTATATCGGCTTCATGCTGTGCATCTTTTTGGTGTTGTATTACCTCGCCTACTGCATCCGTTCGCGCCGCTCCGGCAAAGAGATCGGTGTGTCGTTTGCGCGTTTTGCGGGCTTTTCCGCGCTTTCCGCAGGGTTGGTCGCCGCTTTGCTGATACCGGTATATCTCGCACTGCAAAACACGTCAGCGGCAGGTGCTCAATTACCGGACATCACCAACACGCTGGATATGTTCCAGCTGCTCGGCCGCCATTTGGCGGATACTTCCCCCACCGTTCGCGCCGGCAACCTACCGAACATTTACTGCGGTGTTCTCACCGCGATGTGCGTGCCGCTGTTTGCGGTGAACAAAGGTATCGCCCCGCGTCGTCGCGCCGCGTATATGGCGCTGTGGTTAGTTCTGTTCCTGTCGTTCCTGGTCAACTGGACGGACCTTGCGTGGCACGGTTTGCATTCTCCGAACGATCTGCCGTACCGCTTCTCGTTCGTATACTCCTTCTTTCTGCTGCTCATGGCGTGCGAAACACTCATTCACCTAAAGCACATTCAGACCCGTCATGTCTTTTTCACCTTTGCCGGTGCAGTCGCCTATCTCATGCTTGAAGAGCGTTTCGGTGACGAAGCCTACGGCTTCTCCACCGTGTACATCAACCTCGCGATCTTCGCGGTATACACCGTCATTCTGGCACTGTCCACACGCAAACTGCTTCGCCGCCGCGTAGCGTATGCGCTGCTCCTGCTCGCGGTCACGGCGGAAATGGCACTCGGCGGGGGCAGCACCTTCGTCAAGCTCAATGCCAATGAGTATTTCACCCGTCACAGCGATTACGTGGACAATGACACCACCGAAGCGATCCGCGCCGCGGTCGAGAAAACGCAGCAGCTGGGCGATGCGGCTGCCGAAGGTGACTTCTACCGTCTGGAATTTTTGCCCCGTCGCACCTGCGTGGATACCGCACTGTTCCACTATCGGGGGCTTACCTCGTTCTCCTCCAGCAATTATTACGACACCACCCGCCTACTCGGCGGTCTCGGCTATGCCATCAACGGTGTCAACAGCCATCTGTATAAGTCCTTCCAACCGTTTACCGACTCCCTGCTCGGCATCCGCTACGTGATCCTCGGCAAGGATGAAACGGCTCCCGCGCCTCTCAACTATCTGGAAACCGTCACCGTGGGCGATGCTTCGTATGCCATTTATGAAAACCCCTTTGCGCTCGGCCTCGGTTATCTGGTAAACGAGAACATTAAGGACTATTCCTACACGCGCTACGATCCGTTCTATTCGCAAAACGAACTGTTTTCGGCTCTTGTCAATAACTACTCGTCGCTGTATACGGTATACGACATCGAATCCGACGATTTCTCCGCGGGTGTCGCCACCGGCTCAGGATCCGGCTTCCGTTTGTATGCCGATGAGGGAACCACTACCACCGCCACCTTCTCGGTGACGCTGGACGAGCCCGCTGCCCTCTTCTTATATGCCGACTGCAGCGCAGCAGACAGCCTTACGATCGACTTGGGTGATGAGTCTTGGTCGGTCTCCCCACATGAGCCGTATATCATCAATGGCGGGGTAGTACAGGCAGGCTCGGTCGCCACACTGACCGTTACCTCCGATACCGGCTGTAGCGGTAACTTCTACGTTGCCGCCTGGAACAGAGGCACCTATGTGGCGGGAATGTCAAGGCTTGCGGAAAATCAGCTCGTGATCGACGATCTCGGCAGCAGCCGACTGTCCGGTACCGTGAATGCTGAAAGTAACGGTGTGCTCATGACAACCATTCCGTATGACAGCGGTTGGTCGGTCACCGTTGACGGTAAAGAGGTGGAAACCTTCTCGTTAGCCGGCGGCTTTTTAGGGTTCGATCTTTCGCGCGGCGAGCACACCGTCACCATCACCTACCTTCCCGAAGGCCTTGTCGCAGGTCTTGTCATCAGCGCGACAAGTGTGGTGGCGCTGATCGTACTGCTCATCGTTTTCCGTACCCGCCGCAAAAAGCCCGCATTCAGCGAATCGCTGGACTATGAAAACGCACAGCCCATTCAACAGGGCTTCTCGGTTACCGACGAACCATCCCCT
>JAZRQG010000040.1:0-11287 GCA_045649625.1 Acutalibacteraceae bacterium | reverse complement strand
GCTTGGCCTCCGACTTCGCATCTTTACCGAGTTTACGGCGGATGAGTTCCGTACCACCCAGCATATTGGACCACTGATCGTCGCCACCGAACTGCATATTGCAATCGTATTCCTTATACAGATGATAGAAATCATACGACTGCATGATCATATAGTTGAATTCCAGGAAGGACAGGCCTTTTTCCATACGCTGCTTATAACATTCGGCGCGCAACATATTGTTGACCGAGAAGCAAGCGCCTACCTCACGCAACAGATCAACATAATTCAGTTTCAAAAGCCAATCGGCGTTATTGACCGCGATGGCGCCGTTTTCGCCCTCAAAATCAATAAATTTTTCCATCTGCTTTTTGAAGCATTCGCAGTTGTGCTCGATCGTTTCGGGGCTCATCATGGAGCGCATATCAGTTCTACCAGACGGATCACCGATATAACCGGTACCGCCGCCCAGCAGTACAACCGGACGGTTACCCGCCATCTGCAACCGTTTCATCAAGCACAGTGCCATAAAGTGACCGACATGCAGCGAATCAGCCGTCGGATCAAACCCAATGTAAAACCGCGCCTTTCCGTTGTTGACGAGTTCGCGAATTTCGCTTTCGTCAGTAACCTGTGCGATCAAACCTCTTGCTACCAATTCTTCGTAGATTTTCATAATTCTTTCTCCTTAAAACATAAAACCCTCTGCAGCCTACGCTACAGAGGGCAAAGTTTGCGGTACCACCTCTGAACGGACAGTTTTCACAAACTGTCCCTCACGGAGTGCCAAGGGCACTCACACGCTGTAACGGGCGCTCCCGTCATGCCCTACTTAAAGTTCAGGCAGCCACTCCGGAGTGTATTCACACGAAGCCCCTGCATTCTTGCACCGACCGAATGCTCTCTGAAAAAAGGGCAGCCGTGTTACTGGTCTCCTTCTTTGCGTTTCAACGTTTATGAGTATACCAAAAGATTCCCAAAAAGTAAAGAGTCAATTTGCAGACTTTTCGCTCTCATTTTTCAAAGCAGAAAGTATGTCAGCGGCACTCTCTAACACAAGGTCAGGACGATCCTCGGATTCTTCTAAAATCTCTTTCGTCGTTTCACCGCTCATTACCAATACCGCCAAAATACCGGCATTAAGACCGCTCTTCACATCCGTATAAATGCGGTCACCGACCATAGCGGTATGTGCGGCATCGATACCGGTTCGCTCCATAGCCAGTTGCGGCATCAGCGGGGACGGCTTACCCACCGAAATCGGACGCCGCTTGGATACGTTGTACAGCATATCGCACATACTGCCGCAATCCGGCACACTCCCGAATGAAGTGGGACAAACATAATCGAGATTTGTAGCAATGTACGGAATACCCGGGCGCGTATGCAACAGCTTAGAAACGTCATAGAGTTTTTGGAAGGTGAGTTCCGTATCGTTTCCCATAATGATGCAATCTGTCTTTTCAAGTTCCTCGGTCACGATGAACCCTTCGCGCCCCAGTTCTTCTTTTAGCGATTTTGTGCCGCAAACGTAGAGGCGAGCATCGGCATGATGCTGTTTCAGATAAAACGCTACCGCCTGTGTTGACGTCAGAAAATCATCATACTCCGCCGCAATCCCCAGTTTTTCTAACTTTGCGATATAATCTTTGACACTTTTGGAGGAATTGTTTGTCACAAACAAATAACGCCTTCCACTCTCGCGGATCACGCTGAGCAGTTCTTTCGTGAAATCGTACAGCTCGTTTTCAAGGTACAGCGTGCCGTCCATATCAAACAAAAACAACTGTGTATTGCGAATACGGTCCTCAGCCGTCATATTATCACCTCATACCAAAGAAAGTTTTTTACAGTATCTTGAGCATATCATTAAACCGGTTTTATGTCAAGACGACAAGAAAAGATTTGAAGTAGCGCGAAAATATGCTATACTGATAACACAACACAATAGAAAGGGTTTTACTATGTCGTTTTTATACGCGTTGGAATCTGTCCGAAATTCCGTATTCGACGTGTTCTTCTCCATTGTCACGCTGTGTGGTGAAGAAACACTCTTCATGGCGGTCGGCATGATCGTGTTTTGGTGCATTAATAAGTACCAAGGTTACTTTTTGTTATCCATCGGCTTTTTGGGAACGGTCATGAATCAGTTTTTGAAAATGCTGTTCCGCATTCCTCGCCCATGGGTGCGCGATCCCAATTTTACCATCGTGAAATCAGCAGAAGACGCTGCCGCCGGTTATTCGTTCCCGAGTGGTCACACACAGACCTCGGTGGGATTGTTCGGCGGTGTTGCCCGTTGGAACAAAAACACCACGCTACGCATCATTATGATCGCACTGTGTGTCCTGGTACCGTTTTCCCGTATGTATCTCGGCGTTCACACACCGGCAGACGTTCTTGTCTCCATCGCCATTGCCCTTGTACTGGTGTTTTTAGGGTATCCGCTCTTTAAAAAAGCGGAAAACTCCCCCAAAACGATGTATACGATCCTGCTTGTGATGACATTGGCCGTACTTGCCTTTTTATGCTTTGTTTTCGTTTATCCGTTCCCGGCGGAAGTGTATAGCGAACAAGCTGTTCACAACCTGGAATCGGCCCAAAAGAACGCATTCACTTTAGTCGGATGCGCTGTGGGCTTGATCGTAGCATATACAACCGACCTTAAATATACGCATTTTGAAACCAAAGCCGTGTGGTGGGCACAACTACTTAAAGTGGTCGGTGGGCTCGCCGCCGTACTGATCGTGAAAGAACTGCTGCGTGCCCCGCTTGACGTGTTGTTTAACGGAGCGCTTATTGCTCGTAGTATACGCTATTTCCTGATGGTTATAGTCGGCGGTGTATTATGGCCAATGACTTTCAAATGGTTCGGAAAGCTCGGTAAGAAAACTGAAAATAAGTAAAAAAAAGAGTCAGCCGAGTGAACTGCACCAAATTGTGCAGACAGCACAAAAAAGAGATTCCAAGATAGAATTGTAAATATCAAGCAACAAACTGACTTCGTTTTTCCAGCGGAGTCAGTTTTGTTTTTAACTGGATGCGCTGATGGTTGTAAAAATAGATGTATTCGTCAATGATGCATCGAGCCTCAGCAAAAGTTTGTAATTTGGCCCGATGAATACACTCAGTTTTGAGAATAGAGAAGAAATTTTCCGCCAAAGCATTGTCATATGGTTTTCCACGTCTTGACATTGACGGCGTAATGCCGTAAGATTGTGTTAGCTTAAAGTACGCTTGGGAAGTATACTGAAAGCCTTGGTCACTGTGGAGCTGCAACTCTGCAGTGACCTTTTCTTTTCTCTTGGCGGCACGAATAGTGTTAAGGACAAGGTTAAGATTTTGTTCGGTGGCGGTTGTGTAGGCGATAATACTGTTGTCGTACAAATCTCGGATAACCGACAAATACAGAAAACCTTGTTTGGTAGGGATATACGAAATATCCGTTACCCATTTCTGATTCGGTTTCGTTGCAGAGAAATTGCGGTTGAGCAGATTGGGATATCGGTGCAGATACTCTCCGTATTTACGATATTTCTTTCTTCTAACCACCGACAACAGGCCGTATTTCTGCATAACTCGGAGTACGGTCTTCGGGTTGCGATGGATGCCGTTCCGCTCCAACCAGATATGTACTCTGCGGTAACCATAAGTCTTGCCACAATTCTCTTGGCATTCGCGGATCTTCTCAGCCAGCGGCAGATCCCATGCGGGTGTGTCTATTCGATTGACATAATTGTAATATCCACTACGAGAAACATTGAAAAAGCGGCACATTTCGCAGATGGAATATTGCTCTTTGTGGCGGTAGATCACCATATATTTTATCCTTGGTTTCACATCCTTTCGGTGAGCGAGAGAAAATCCCGCAACAATTCATTCTCCATCTTCAGTTGCTTGTTTTCGTATTTGTATTCTTGCAAGGTCTTTGCCGGTTTGCGACCTCGAAATTTGGGCAGACCTTGGATTTCTTTTTGCCGTTCACGATACAACAGATTCCACACCACCTTTTTGCTTGCCAAACCTAATTCTGTTGCTATTTGCTGTTGTGTTTTACCTTGTGCCGTCATTTCTTTGATGATGGGTAGCAATTCTTTAACTTTTTCATACTTTCTGGACATAACGAAACCTCCTATGGTAAGTTTTTAATTCTACCATAGGAGGCTCATTTTTGCTATTGTCCGTTTTTACTGGACTTGTTCACGAGGCTGACCCTTTTTTATGATTTGTTAAATACAGCTTCCAACACATCCCCTACCGCTTGTGCCATTGAGAAGAAGCCCCAGTCTGTTGGATGGCAACCGTCCACGGTTCCCTCATCCCGAGCAAGCGCCATCAGCGTCGGACCGTCGAGGAAATATACATTCTTATCACCGCGATCAATGGCGTGTTCATATGTGGAACGAATGATCTCCAAACGTTCTTTTTCCACTTCGCTCAAATTGTATACCGGTCGGGACATGATTAAGATCGGTAGATCGGGGTGTGCTTCACGGATGATCGAGAAGAATGATTCATGCGTTTTCTTGAGATACTCCACGTTTTCGGCATTATGATCGTAGTCCAGCACAAACATCGACATATCCAGCGTTTTGATATACTCCGCCATCACCGTTTCACCCTTGGCGCTACCGGAAAATCCTAAATTAAGGTGATCGGCATCAAACCGACGTGATACGATACTGGTGTAGATCGTTCCGGCACGCGAAGAACACCCACCTTGTGTAATGGATGAGCCGTAAAACACGATCGGCTTTTCGACTGCATAGGGTTCCGGCTCATAAAGATCGGTGGATTCACTAATTCCAATACACAGATTGCTCACCTCGCTGTGACGTGGAAAATAGATCGTGATCTCTCTAACCTCAGAAGTTCCCCAATCCATGATGCTCTCATATCCCGTTTGCATATCACACGGCGGTAAAAAGGTCTTTTCGTATCGTTCCTCGCCCTCTTTGCGGACATACAAATCAAAGCCGCACGTTGCTGCACCGGCACTTTGCGGGGAAGCGTATGCAATTTGTGGCATTTCGGCGTGGATAGCCACATAGGGACTGTTGGTCTTAAACCGCACACGTCCGCCCGTTGTTTTAGCATGCAACTCCAGCACGCCTTCATTGGTAGCAGCGGCAACACATTCCGGTAAACGGCGAAATTTGCCGTCCTCATAGAGGAGACCATACACCTTAAACGGTGCCTTTTGTACATCATAAAACGTAATATCGTCTTTGTCGATCGTGGTTTCCACTCTAAAATTCGGATCGATCTGTTCTAACGTAGGCATATCATCACTCCCCTGTTTTAAAAAAGTATATCACGCAACTTTTCGCCAGTCAACCTTTACTTCCTTTGTTATTTGTGTTATACTAATAACGATCTGTACACCTGGAGGGATCGTTATGTTTGATGCAATAGATGTTAAAAACGACTGTGTGGAATGGATCCGCGCATTTTTTGAAGAAAACGGAAAAGACTGCAATGCTGTTGTGGGAATTTCCGGCGGTAAGGACAGTTCTATTGCGGCAGCGCTATGCGTAGAAGCACTGGGCAAAGACCGCGTAATCGGTGTTTTAATGCCGCAAGGCGAGCAACACGATATTGACATGGCGTATTTACTTGTCAATCATTTGGGAATTAAACACTACGTTGTAAACATCAAAGACACAGTAGACAGCTTGCTGTCCGCCCTCCCGGATGAACTTGACCTCTCCGTGCAAGCCAAAACCAATTTACCTCCGCGTATTCGTATGTCCACCCTATATGCCGTCAGCCAGTCAGTCAACGGCCGCGTGGTAAACACCTGCAACCTTTCGGAGGATTGGGTCGGTTATTCCACACGCTACGGCGATGCCGCGGGCGACTTCTCCCCCATGTCACATCTAACCGTAACGGAAGTGAAAGAAATCGGGCATCTGTTAGGCCTACCAAAAGAATTGGTAGACAAAACGCCCATCGACGGCTTGTGCGGAAAAACCGACGAAGAAAATCTCGGCTTTACCTACGCGGAGCTTGACGTATATATCCGCACCGGTGTAATGGAGGATGCCGAAAAGAAAGCGCTCATTGATAAAAAACATGCCGCAAATCTCTTTAAACTCCAACTGATGCCGAGTTTTAAGCCGAATATGTAAAGGAAAAGCACTTGCCACAGCAAGTGCTTTTTTCTTTCACTTTTCACACCACACTGTCCGGCAAGATGCCGAGTGCTAACACCACGTAGAACAGCGCAACCGTAATCAGGGCATAAATGATCATCGGAATGGCGTTTAGTTTAATCAGTTTTCCTTCTTTTCCGGTAATGCCGATGGTCGCACTTGCGGCAACCGCATTGTTAATGCAAACCATATTTCCGATTGCCCCGCCGACACATTGCATCGAAAGAATATACACCGTTGGTAATTCCAACACCACAGCAGCATTATACTGAAGATTCGAGAAAAGATTCATCGAAACGGTGGCTGACCCCGAAACAAAAGCACCCAAAACACCGATAAACGGTGAGATTAAAATATACAACTCTTTTCCCACCATAGCCAAAGCATTGGCCATCTCGTCCATCATGCTCAAACCGACAGCGTTTTTGTATTTCATAATCTGCACAAGCGCCAGCCCGAATACTAACGCCAAGGCGGCCCCCGAAACCTGTTTGCCCGTATCTTTCCAAGATTGCTTGATGCTCTTGCGATCCATCTTATGAAGAAGATTGGTAATCAGGGCCACAATCACAAAGAAAGTGCCGGGCAGATATGCCCATTTGAGGCTCCAATCCAAACTGTCAAATCCAAACAAATTATTGACAGTGATGACAAACGGCGCACCGCCGGTCAACAGACCTTTCAGACCCAATTGCGGAATACGTGTCACCACTAAAGTGAGCGCGATCAATAAATACGGTGTCCACGCTTTGAGAAGTGATAGTTTGGATTCGGCAGTCGGCGCCATCTTGCCGGTAGCAAACCACTCCCTATTCCATTCGGCGGGATCGCCAAAATCCCATGTCTTTTTGGGGATCAGGAACTTATATTTCGCTGCTAAAACCGTCACAACAATCGAGAACAAGGACGCGAGCAACGATGCAAATTCATAGCCGATAAAAAACGAAACCAAGAGAAGCGGCACCCCAAAGGATAACCCAGTAAACAAAGCAAACGGCGCCACTTGTAAAGCAGGTTTAAAGGATTTTTCCTTACCGAACAGTTTGGTCATCATCATCAAAACGATCAACGGCAGAATAACACTCACAATCGCGTGTGGCAAGGCGGTCCAAAAGGAAAACCCTGCAACAAACGCCTCGTTATCCGACAACCCCAAAACGCCAAGTGCCGACGTGACCGGTGTGCCGACTGCACCAAACGACACAGCAGTTGAGTCGAAAATCAAGGTGATCATCGCTGCCGCCACCGGTGGAAAACCAAGACAAACAAGCAGCGGACCGGCTAACGCAGCAGGTGTGCCGAACCCGGCTGCCGCCTCAATGAACGAACAAAACGAAAAACCGATAATGCACGCTTGTACACGCTTATCGGGACAGATGTTCATAAAGCCGCGATTGATTGCCGCCGTAGCCCCGGATGCCTTCAAGGTATTCATCAGCAAAATGGCGCCGACGATAATGATCAGTACGTCTGCCGAGGTCAGCATTCCGTAAACCACGTTTGCCAATAACTCGCTCATCGGAATGTCCCAAAAAACCAAACCGAGAACCAAAGCCAAACACAAGGAAACAAGCAAGCTCCACTTAGCAGGCCAATTAAAAAACAACATAAATACCAAAGTTGCCAAAATAGGAATAAACGCTAGAACAGCTAACATGGATGAGCCTCCTGCGAATGATAGTAGCAGCTTTTGCTATAGTAAGTCAAATGCATCTAATAGTATTAGAAAAGCAATTATAAATCATTCAAAACAAAACAAAAAAGGGAAAACAAGTCGAAATGCTTGCTTTCCCTTGAACGAGTGTTTACGGATAGAATTATGCTTTTCTGAATAAGATCTTAAAAAAGTCAATCAGTGTGCCGATCCCGAGGAAACCGAACGTTAATAAGTACAAAATACCGGTTCCGATTTTCCCCTCATAAAAACGATGTACACCCAAAGTTCCAAAGAAGAAACACAGTAACAACGCTACCCATTTGTTCTTCTGTCCGGGTTCTTTTTCACCATACGCAACCGCTGTGGCAACATTCACGTAATTATCCGCTTCTGCCGCAGAGACTTTTTTGTTATACACGAGTGTTTTCAAGCCTTTTTGCTCCACCTCAATGAGCAAAACATCGTCATCCGCAAAATCCAATACACCGCCGATAGTCGTATTGGTGCCTTCCTGCAACGCAGCTGACGCAGCACTCAAAAAACCGCCGCCACCCCAACCTTGGGTGGCTCTTTCGATCTTACTCACGGTTGTTGCCGCAATTTCGTGAGTTCCTGCCGATAAAGGGAAACTACGCGGGTATTTTCCGGAAACGGTAATTTCTTTGCATCCGTCAATACTAAGATAAAGTGCCGCGATATCGATATCGCCATATACAATGATCTTTGCCATGCTGTAAATCCCTCCTAAAATTTTTGTCAAATATTGTCGACAACAACAGTATATCTCATGTAGTACCCCCGTGTCAATACCGGATCCTTTTGCGGTTACAAGGCTACAGTGATACAAAAACACAAGCCCTCACATAGCGAGGGCTTGTGTTCGCTACTTATTCGGTTGTTACCGATTCCAAGAAATCAACCGTTCCGGGTTGAGAATCAAATCTTTGGGTGATTACCGCCAGAAGATCATCATCATCTTCTATTGGATCCGGTGTTGGCCTAGCCCCCGTCGTTGAATCGGGTTCATAATAGCCGTAATAAATTCCTTGGTTATCACTTTCATAGAATGAGTTACCATAGATGAGCGTTTTTTTCAACGCAGTAGAACTATTAAACTCAGTTTCATCGGTATAAGCTACAGGTTGGAAACTATCATTACTCCAACACCAGTAAATCGAGTATTGCGCAGAACAGTCAAAAGTGTTGTTTCGAATGATCAAGGAGAATTTCTTTTCCGTAGACAAATCCTCATGATAGTTCTCCGAATCCGGATCCGGATATGTCCAGTTCCACCCGTTGATGTTGGCAACAGTTTGACTACCGTCTTTCCGATATCTGCCAAACCCGTAGCCGGCAAAACGAAGAATATTATTCTCAATGTAATAGCCGTCCCAGGTCGAATAGTACTGTTCCGTCTCCCCATAACCGTTGCGGTCAAACCATTCGATGCCGTAACTGCAATATTCCACCAGGTTATTCGTCATCCGAAGATTGGTATATACACTTTCGTCGTCGGAGCCGATTCCTTGCGGAGATAATCCCGCGTCAAACACCTGATAGATCCAGTTGTGATCCGTAGTAGCGTTTGTCGTCGTCTCCCAGAATTCAATGGCATTGCCGATACGAGAGCCTTCCTCATACGTGTCAAAGTACCATTGGCAACCGCCGATCCAGCCAAACTCGCAGTAGGTCACGCTCACGTTTTCTGTGTATTCTCGAACAGAAACGCCGTAGAATCCCGTGTACTTAATTGAGAGATTGTTGATGAGAATGTCTTCACTGGCGGTCGGGACCCGGATAACACCGTCACGCGGACAGATCTCAATGTCCGAATATACCTCGTACGGAGCTTTACCCTCATTATCATAATACAAATACAACACGCCGTTTCGGTGATCGTGATAGTATTCGAAGTTTTGGGATAGATTCTCCACTACGTTTTCAGGAGTGATATAACCCACATATTCGCCATCTTCCAATACGCCGAACCGCTTGATACCAACTGCCTCGCCGTGATTGAACACGACCGAACCGGCATCGCTGCGCGGGGTATACACTTTCCAGATATTTGTGCCATCAATCTTTGACCATGTTGCCTCCACAAACTTAGCGTAGTTTCGATGGCAGCTGTAGATAGCAGGCTTTGCACCCTCACCATACGCACCGTAGGTCACGCCGGATTTGGCGTAGATGACCTGCTGAGGATCCGTCCTTTGCACACCCTCCGGGATCGGGTCTGCCAGAAGAGACGTTACCGAGCGGTAAACACCGCCGCGCTCAAACAGAACGGCATCGCCCGCGTCGATCTGATCGCTGTGCAAATTGATCGCATCTACGCTTTTCCACGCCGTCTCGGTGGTCTTACCGTCATTCGCGTCGTTACCGGAGGGCGAAATGTAATAGACTGTTCCACCATTTTGGGTAATCTGATCTGGGTCAACGTCAACTGTGTTTTCCAAAATCGTGTCACGCAAATCAGCGGCAACGGTATCGGCGCCGCCTACCTGCGGATTGTCTCCGCCGGCAAGATCGGAAAGATTGGCAAGATCATCCGACTCCGACTTATCCAAAATATCCTGCGGCAGGACTTCCACCAGCTGTTCTTCGTATCTTTCCTCATAGATCTCTCTGAGGAACTGCAGATCCTTCATCGTAATGCCGCCAGGGCTGGAGTAAAGGAAGAAGGCATCCACAATATCGTGAACGGAGTTAAAATACTTCTCGCCGATCGTTTCACCATAGGCAATGAGCTCCTGACCCTTGGCATCGACGTATTTGGCATATGGTCTGGCAATATAACCGGTTCCGTACTGTTCCTCCTGGATGTTGTACAACGCAGCCGTAAACAGGAATCGATAGCCATCATTGATCAACGTCAATTGACTGCCGCCCTTGGTATACACATCAGCGCTAGCGTAGTTATAATCGTTATCGTTGTTGTTGCTGGTCGATCTGTATGCATACAAATGTTCACCGGCGATCTTCTCACTATCTTCTTTTGCGACCAAAACGCCGACTTTTTTCAATTCTTTTAAGTCAACCGCCTCATGCGTAACAGAGAACTTGAAGCGAAGCGCCTGTACACCCTCGGTACGAATAGACGTTCCCACAATATCAAAAGCACCCTCAAGTGTTGCAGCAAGGTCGCTCAACACCGGATAACCGGTCGTCGACGTTGCCCAGACAGCCGTATCGCAGCCGTTGTTGAGCGCCGTGGCAACCGTACCGTCAGCAAATTCCGCTGCCGTACACATCTCTACTCTGTTGCCGGTGCTATCGGTGAGCAGGCCGGTTGCCTCACCGGTGATGGATCCTTCCTTGTAATACACGTTTGTCAATGTGGGGGTGCCGGAAGCGGCAATCGGAGCACCATTCTGGTTTGTCACCGTACCGGCAAAGAACGAGTTGCTGACAGTTACAGTAGCCACACCACCAAATAAGCCGCCGGGAGTGTGAGCACTTGTTCCGGCATTCGTAACGGTCATCGTACTGTAGC
>JAZRQG010000039.1:0-3575 GCA_045649625.1 Acutalibacteraceae bacterium | reverse complement strand
CCGCTTGGCCTCCGACTTGCTTGTTCATAATTTGTTTACATTCATATCACGGTGCGGTAACGCTTGATCAATACATTTAAAGGGAGAAAGGGGAGGGGTGTGTGGCATATCAAGCTGTATTTAAACGCTATGAACTGAAATATTTGCTCACGGCCGAGCAAAAAGAGCGGGTGTTGCGTGCCATTGAGCCGTATATGCAGTTGGATCGGTACGGACGTACTACGATCCGTAATTTGTATTTTGATACCGATACCTATCGTTTGATCCGCCGCTCCCTTGAGAAGCCGACATACAAAGAAAAATTACGTATACGCAGTTATGCTCAGACCGATGCGCGCAGCCCCGTTTTTGCGGAACTGAAAAAGAAATATCACGGTGTTGTGTATAAACGACGTGTTTGCCTACCACATGATGATGCGCTCAAGTGGCTGTGCGACGGCCACCGTCAGCACACGCACGACGTGCAGATCTCGGATGAGATTGATTATTTTCTGCACTACTACGCACCCTTGCATCCAACGGTGTTTCTATCCTACGAGCGCGAGGCGTATTACGAGCGAAGCGGCGGCGATTTCCGCATTACCTTTGATGATCACATTCAGTTTCGGCAACGTGATCTGTCATTGGAGAAACCCGTCGGCGGGACACCGATTTTAGCACCCGATCAGGTGTTGATGGAACTCAAATGCTCCGGCGGTATTCCGCTGTGGATGACGGCTATTTTATCACGTGAGCAGCTGTATAAAACGTCGTTTTCAAAATACGGTACCGCCTATATAACGATGATGAAGGAGAAGAAAAACTATGCTTGAAACGATTTTTAGAGGCTTATTTGATACCGATATGACCTCGGTAATCAGCGTTACGGATTTTTTGCTGTGCATTTTGGTGTCGCTTGTCATCGGTCTGTTTATGGCCTTCGCGTATATGTATAAAACACGCTATACCAAGAGCTTTGTTGTTACACTGGCTTTGTTGCCCGCAGTGGTATGCGTTGTGATTATGATGGTGAATGGGAACGTGGGCGCGGGTGTCGCGGTGGCGGGTGCATTCAGCTTGGTGCGTTTTCGTTCGGCACCAGGCACAGCGAAAGAGATCGGCACACTGTTCTTGGCGATGGGTGCGGGCTTAATTGCCGGTATGGGCTATCTCGGGTATGCTATTCTCTTTTCCCTTGTGATGTGTGCGGTGTTTATGCTGTATAACCGCTTGGATTTCGGTGCCCGCAAGAATGCGGCGGTGTACAAGACGATCCGTGTTACCATCCCGGAGGATCTCGATTATACCGGTGTGTTTGAAGAGGTGTTTGATGCCTATACTGTTTCATATGAGCTCGCCGGTGTGAAAACCACCAATATGGGCAGCCTGTTTCGTTTAACGTATGATGTGGTACTCAAAGACGCTTTGAAGGAAAAAGAAATGATCGACAAATTGCGTCAGCGAAACGGGAATTTGGAGATTTCTGTTTCCAAACAAACAACAGCAACGACCGAACTGTAAAGGGGCATTTGGTTTATGAAAGCAAAACGGCTGTCAGCCTTGTTGGCTGTGGGGGTATTTCTGCTGTGGGGTTGCGGCAAAGCGCCTGCGTCGGATGACGAGGTTACAAGTGCTACAACAACAGGCGGTACGACTACCACCATCAGCAACGACGATGCTTTTACCGATCGCGATCAGCGAGATACTTATGAGGAGAGCGGGGCTGCGCGTATTGCCTTGAACGGTACTTCGGCAACCAGCACTTCTGACGCGGTCACGATTTCCGGAAGTACCATCACCATCACCGATGCGGGGACGTATATTCTGTCTGGCACCTTGACGAACGGCAGAATCGTCGTGAATGCCGGTGAAAAGGATAAACCGCAACTGGTGTTAAACGGTGCATCAGTCACCAGTGCGACTTCGGCGGCATTGTATATTTTGCAGGCCGACAAGGTGGTTGTCACGCTCGCTGGTGGTACCGAGAATACACTGGCAAATGGTGGTACCTTTACCGCGGTGGATGAGAATAACATAGATGGTGCGGTCTTTTCCAAGCAGGACCTTACCTTTAACGGCGGCGGCAGCCTGAGGGTGACCTCGCCTGCCGATCACGGCATCGTCTGCAAGGACGATTTGGTATTTACAGGCGGCACCTATACCGTTACTTGTGCGTCACACGGTTTGGATGCCAACGACAGCATCCGCCTTGCCGACAGCAGCATAACGGTGGATGCGGGCAAGGACGGTTTTCATGCGCAGAACTCCGACGATGATACGTTGGGATTTGTGTATATCGCCAGCGGTACTTACACCATCCAAGCAGAGGGAGACGGCATCAGTGGCGGAGCGTACGTGCAGATGAACGGCGGCACGGTGAACATTTTGTCGGGTGGCGGCAGTGCCAATGCCGAAAAACAGACCTCAGACTCCTGGGGCGGCTTTATGGGCGGCGGTGGGATGATGCCGCCGGGTGGCAGACGTGAAGGAACGACCTCGACCACTTCTTCCGAAGACAGCACCAGTATCAAAGGTATTAAAGCGGCGGGAAACGTGCTGATAAACGGCGGCACGATCAAGATCGACTCGGCCGACGACGCCATTCATGCCAATGCTTCCATCACGGTTGACGGTGGCACGTTCGACCTCACCACCGGTGACGACGGTTTCCATGCCGATGATACACTTACCATAAAGAAGGGCACTATCACGATTCATCAGTGTTATGAAGGTCTTGAGGCATTGCACGTTAACGTTACCGGCGGTACGGTGAATCTCACCGCGGGAGACGACGGGATCAATGCGGCGGGCGGTACAGATTCCAGCGGCACAGGTGGGGCACGTCCGGGTGGAGATCGTTTCGGCGGTCACGGTGGTATGGGAGGCGTGGGCAGTTCTTCCTCCAATGGCAGTATTACCATATCCGGCGGTACACTTCATATCAATTCTTCGGGTGACGGTATTGATGCGAACGGCACCCTTGTCATTTCAGGTGGATATACCGTGATCGTCGGACCGACACAGGGGGATACCGCAACGCTGGATTATGACGTTAGCGGAGTGATTACCGGCGGCACCTTTATCGGTACGGGTGCCGCGGGAATGGCGCAAACGTTCAGTGATTCCGAACAGGGGGTCATCGCTGTTAGTGTCGGCAATCGATCGGCGGGTACGTTAATCACCTTAAAGAATAAGAGTGGAAAAACGCTCATTTCCCACAAGCCCGAACTTCCCTTTGCAGTGGTGATCTTAAGCAACCCCGAGATCAAAAAAGGGGAGAACTACACGACCAACGTCGGTTCTCTTTCCGAAAATCCCAAAGCAAACTAATAAGAGAAAAAGGCGCCGAAAGCAAGTGCTTTCGGCGCTTTGGCTGCGGAACTAGGAATCGAACCTAGACAAAGAGATTCAGAGACTCTAAGTCGGAGGCCAAGCGGTCTTAGGAAGACAAATCCCCACTACCACTCCTTGGCCCACAGAACGACATGGCTACGATCCGACTTCTAATAAGAGAAAAACGCGCCGAATGCAAGTGCTTCCGGCGCTTTGGCTGCGGAACTAGGAATCGAACCTAGACAAAGAGATTCAGAGACTCT
>JAZRQG010000038.1:0-16746 GCA_045649625.1 Acutalibacteraceae bacterium | reverse complement strand
AAGCGAAAGGAGATTCCTAAATTATGAATTATTCTCATGAAGTGGAACAGATGTGCGTTGTCCGCAAAGGCCCGCATCATGGTCCCGCGCCCATTCCGGAAGAAGGAAAATGGGTGAAACCCTATCAAATCGCTGACATTTCCGGCCTGTCTCACGGTGTGGGCTGGTGCGCTCCCCAACAGGGCACCTGCAAACTCACCCTGGACATCAAGGAAGGCATCGTCGAAGAAGCGTTGGTGGAAACCATCGGCTGCTCCGGCATGACTCACTCGGCGGCTATGGCGGCGGAGATCCTCCCCGGCAAGACGCTGCTCGAATGCCTCAACACCGACCTCGTGTGCGACGCGATCAACGTCGCGATGCGCGAGTTGTTCCTGCAGATCGTATACGGTCGTACCCAGTCTGCTTTCTCCGAGGACGGCTTGTCCATCGGTGCCGGCTTGGAAGATCTGGGCAAAGGTCTGCGCTCGCAGGTAGGTACCATGTATTCTACCAAGGCGAAGGGCGTGCGTTTCTTGGAAATGGCAGAAGGCTACGTCACCAAGATCGCGCTGGATGAAGAGGGCGAAGTTATCGGTTATCAGTTCGTCCGCCTCGGCAAAATGCTGGAAGACATCCGTCACGGCATGGAGCCGAACGAAGCCTACAACAAAAACATCGGTCAGTACGGTCGCTTCGATTCTGCAGCGAAGTACATTGACCCCCGTGAAGAATAAGAGGAGGTTGCAGACATGGCGAACGATGTAAAATTCGAAGGCAAAGACAGACGTCTTGCGAAAATTGAAAAGTTTTTGGCTGAGAACGACCTCGGTTCGATGGAAGAGTGCCGCGATCTCTGCCTGAGCAAGGGCATTGACGTGGAAGCCATCGTCAAGGGCGTGCAGCCCATCGCGTTTGAAAACGCGGTGTGGGCGTACACCCTGGGCGTTGCGCTGGCGCTCAAACGCGGCGTGAAAGAAGCGGCGGAGGCATCTGCCGTGATCGGCGAAGGCTTGCAGGCATTCTGCGTTCCCGGTTCGGTTGCCGAGCAGCGCAGTGTTGGTTTGGGTCACGGCAATCTCGGCAAGATGCTGTTGTCGGAAGAGACCGATTGCTTTGCATTCTTGGCAGGTCACGAATCTTTTGCGGCTGCAGAAGGTGCGATCGGTATCGCGCGTACTGCCAACAAGGCTCGCAAACAGCCTTTGCGCGTTATCCTCAACGGTTTGGGAAAAGATGCGGCGTATATTATCAGCCGTATCAATGGTTTCACCTATGTGGAAACCGAATATGATTTCTATACCGACGAGCTCAAAATCGTCCGTGAAAAAGCGTTCTCCGACGGTGAGCGTGCTAAAGTTCGCTGCTACGGTGCGAACGATGTTTCGGAAGGCGTTGCGATCATGAAGTACGAGAAGGTTGAAGTTTCCATCACCGGTAACTCCACCAACCCGACTCGCTTCCAGCATCCGGTGGCGGGCACCTACAAGAAATGGACGCTCGAGAACGGCAAGAAATACTTTTCCGTGGCGTCCGGCGGCGGCACGGGTCGCACCCTGCATCCCGATAACGTGGCGGCAGGTCCCGCGTCCTACGGCTTGACCGATACCATGGGCCGTATGCACGGCGATGCCCAGTTCGCGGGTTCCTCCTCCGTGCCGGCTCACGTGGAAATGATGGGTCTGATTGGTGCTGGTAACAACCCGATGGTTGGTATGACCGTCGCGTGTGCGGTTGCCGTTTCCGAAGCACTGAAATAAAATCAATTTGGTTTAAGTAATCAAAGCGGCACGGCCCCTTGTGGGTCGTGCCGCTTTTGCTTTTTGTCACATTGACAGTTTTGTTAGATAATGTTACAATTCGACTTGATGGGGTCTATAAATCCAAAGAGGTTTGAGGAGAAGGATATGAGCGAACTGCAAACAAGCAACAAGCGTGTCGGCGAAATGGAGTTTCATCGTTTCCTCTTTTCCGTTATCATTGTGTTACATCATTCCCGAAATTTCGTCGGAAACGAATCGTCGTTGTTTCTGAACGGCGCTTTTGCGGTTGAGTTTTTCTTCATACTGTCGGGATTTTTGATGATGAAAAGCATCAGTACCATGCAGACGAATCCGCAAAATTTGGGCACAGAAACGACACGGTTCATCAAAAAGAAATATCTGTCGCTATGTCCGGATATGATTATTTCGTGGGTTATCGGAGCCGTCGCTACCGCTGTTGCTTGCAACTACACGGTTGAAGCTGTCGGCAATATGGTTCGCAACGGTATATGGGAGATTGGCCTTTTAAGAATGACGGGCATTCGTATGTCTTCCATCAATGGTGCCACATGGTATCTGTCGTCGATGCTTCTTTGCACGGCGATACTGTATCCGCTTCTGCGAAAATACAAAACCACCGCAAAACTCCTCGTTATTCCTATCATCACGCTTTTCATATTCGGGTACTTTGCCGTTCAAACAAATTCCATACGCTTGCCGTTCGGGTGGGCTGGCTTTACATACCGTGGCAATCTGCGCGCCTTTGCGGATCTTGGCGTCGGTGTTATCCTCTATCAGATCACCGAAGTGCTCAAGGCAAAAAGATTGACCGTGTTTTCAAAAGTGCTGTTGACCATCGTCAAGTATGCGGGTGTGATCTCGCTTGTTACGTATATGTATGTTACCAGAAAACCCACCATTCAGAATGATTTGTTCCAGATTTTTGTGATCATGTTGGTGATCGGTCTGGTTTTCAGCAATCAAACATACGGAGCTCGCCTATTCAACAACGGTTTTTTCGCATTTCTCGGGAAATTCAGTTTACCGCTGTATCTGTCGCATTATTATTGGGCCAACATCCTCAAAATGTGCTTGCCCACGTCGTTTGACAAAACGATAGCAACGGTTATCTATTTGATGCTCAGTGTCGGGACCGCGGCAGTTGTTATGGCACTGTCGGTGCTCATTAAAAAATACAAACCGTTTTCCAGGATAAAAGTCTTGTTTGTAAAACCGGTATAATTTCAAACCGCTCATAATACGCAAAACCGCCGCATCACACTGTGATGCGGCGGTTCTTTTTTATACTTGTGCTTTAATCGCTTCAAACGTTTCGTTGCTGATAACGTGTTCGATTTTGCAAGCATCTTCAGAGGCGACCTCGGGATCGACGCCCAGCTTTACAAAAAAGCCGGTCAACACCTGATGGCGCTCGTAAGTGCGCTCGGCAACGGTGATACCGATTTCCGTCAATTTCAAATAGCCATTATCATCCACGGTGATAAACCCACCGGTTTTGAGAAGCCCGACGGCGCGGCTGACGCTCGGCTTGGAATAACCCATTTCCTCCGCCACGTCGATGCTGCGGACGGCGTTTTTTTGTTTGGATAGCAGGTAAATGGTTTCGAGATACATTTCGCCCGATTCTTGCAAATTCACAAAGCCGCCCCCTTTTTCAAACTCTTATTTACAGTATACCACGTTTTTGGGGCTTTGCAAGAGGGACAAACACGCTTTTTATGTAAGCACCATATAGTGCCAATATGGAGTGTGATAATTGTGAAGCGTGAGTTTTATTTTGTTAAACCGTTTATATCCAAACGGAACCCCGATGCGATGGCGATCGTTCGCGGCAGTGCTGCTTATCCGAGTATTTACGGCATGGTGTATTTTTATGATGTGGGCGGGGGGGTGATCGTGCTGACCGAGATGACGGGATTGCCGAACCAAAAAGAGGTATGTCGAAGCCCGATTTTCGGATTTCATATTCACGGTGGCGGCGCGTGCGGCGGAACACCGGAGGAGCCGTTTGCCGATGCGGACGGACATTATAATCCTGACAATTGTCCGCATCCCCACCATGCGGGCGATCTGCCGCCGCTGTTCGGCGTAAACGGCAGGGCCTTTGGGGCGGTGCTCACCAATCGATTTACGGTAGCGGATATCCGCGGAAAAACAATCGTTTTGCATGGCTCACCCGACGATTTCATGACCCAACCGGCGGGCAATTCCGGTGAGAGGATTGCGTGCGGTCAAATAAAATAGCGATGCCCCTTGTCAGGATACGACAAAAAGCGTATAATGAACGTATCATAAGGGGGAACGATGATGAAAGTATTGTTGTTAAATGGCAGTCCGCGAGCAAACGGGAACACTGCTGTAGCTTTGGCGGAAATGGAAGCCGTATTTGCAAAAAACGGGATAGAAACCGAAACCGTACAGGTCGGAAATCAAGATATTCGCGGTTGTGTTGCGTGCTTTCAGTGTGTAAAGACCGGAAAATGCGCAATCAACGACATTGTGAACGAACTGGCACTCAAATTGGAGCAATGTGATGGATTGGTGTTGGGCAGTCCGGTGTATTACGCTGCCGCCAACAGCACGTTGACAGCGCTCCTGGATCGGCTGTTTTACAGCACGGGTTTTGATAAAACCATGAAGGTCGGTGCCTCGGTGGCGGTCGCGCGGCGCGGCGGTTGTTCGGCCGCTTTTGATCAGCTGAATAAATATTTCACCATTTCAGGTATGCCGATTGCGTCCAGTCAGTATTGGAACAGTGTACACGGCAGAGCACCCGGTCAGGCGGCAGCCGACGCAGAGGGCCTGCAAACAATGCGTGTGCTTGCCGAGAATATGACCTTTTTAATGAAAAGCATTGCGCTCGGCAAGGAAGCCTTCGGTCTGCCCGAAAAAGAAAAACGGGAGTGGACAAATTTTATCGGTTAGGCGGGTGAAGCCGTATGCATATACAACTATTTCACGGCGTACCGCAGACGGCACTCGCCGTACGGATTCTTGTTTTTGTGGAAGAACAAGGCTTCGTGGACGAAATTGACGAGATCGACAGTGTAGCCACCCACTTCGTCTTGTTTGATAATGAGGAGAACCCGATCGCGACCTGCCGTGTCTTTGAACAGGATGGCGCTTATATATTGGGTAGGCTTTGTGTGCTGAAAGAGCATCGCGGTAAGGCGTATGGCGGCGAGCTGGTCGCGGCAGCCGAGCGGCATGTACAATCTGTGGGTGGGGAGAGCCTTGCGCTTCATTCGCAGTATCACGCGAAAGCGTTTTATGAACGGCTTGGATATGTCACCTGCGGTGAGGTGGAAGACGAACAGGGGTGCCCGCATATCTGGATGAAAAAAGGGTTGATGGGGGATAGAAACATGGATTTTTTAGAGATTGCGAGTACCCGCCAGTCTTGTCGCAACTTTGATGTGACGCGTGCGGTGGAGGAAGAAAAAGTAAACAAAGTGCTGGAAGCGGCGCGCCTCGCGCCGTCCGCCAGCAACGGTCAGCCGTATCATTTAACGGTGTGTAGCGGGGAGCTTGCAAAACAAGTGGCAAAAGCGACGCAGAAGCTGGGCGCCAACAAATTTTCGTCAGACGCACCGGTGCAGATCGTTATCTCCGAAAAGCCGAATATTAAAGACACTGTTGTCGGTGCAAAGGTCACGGGTACGGATTATCGGTCCATCGATATCGGTATCGCCACGGCGTATCTCACCGCCGAAGCGACCTCGCAAGGGTTGTCCACGTGTATTCTCGGCTGGCTGGACGGCGAAAAAATCCAAAAGCTTTGTGGCATTGACGGCGCGATACGGTTAGTGATTTCACTCGGCTACGCGAAAGCCGACGACAAGCTCCGTCCCAAAAAACGCAAGACGACAGAGGAACTGATTACGATATTATAAAGAAGGCGGCAGGATCACACGATCCTGCCGCGTTTTAGTGGTGATGGTGGTGATGATGCTCAGACGGCTGAACGGAACAACAGAACGCCTGACACCGCTCGTCGGCGGCTTCAAGCTCCAGTGTCGCATGACGGATACCGTGCTCGTCAAGCTCTTGACGCACGCGGTTCTTCACCGTGTGCGGATCGCCGTCTGCGACGATGTGCATCGTTGCGCAGTGTCGCTGACCGTCTAAACTCCATACGTGTATATGATGGACGCCGCGTACGCCGTCGATCTCACATAAATGCGATTGCAGCTTGGTAACAGAGATTTCGGACGGTGTTTTTTCCAGCAGCACGTGCAACGTTTCTCGCAGGTTGCGGAGAGCGTTTACCAGGATAAACGCGGCGACACCGAGGGATAGAAGAGGGTCAAGGACCCAAAAATCGGTGAACCGCATCACCACAGCGCCGACCAGCACGGTGATCCAACCGAGCACGTCCTCCAGCATATGCAGGTTGACCGCTTTTTGATTGAGAGAATCCCCCGAACGTGTGACAACCGTCGCCGCCAGATTGACGACGATGCCGAGGATCGCGAGGACGATCATACCGTCATAGTGGATGGCGACGGGTGACAGCAGGCGCTCGACGGCGCGCACGATCACCAAGCCGGAACCGAGCAATAAGATCAGCGTTGTCAAGGCACTGCCGATAACGGAATAGCGTGCGTAGCCGTAGGTATACACCACATCCGGCGGGCGGTCACTTTTGCGCTCCCAAAAAAAGGCAACGCCGATGCCGGCGGCATCGCCCAGATCGTGTACGGCGTCGGACATTACCGCCACGCTGCCCGTCAAAGCACCGCCGACAAATTCTACCGCCGAAAACAGCAGATTCAGAAGAAAAGCAATGAAAATATTCCGCTTTGTTTTCATGTTGACAACCCCTCTTGCGTTTTGATACAATATATACGATATAAAACAATTTGTTCGATATTATTGTAACAACGCGGACGTGTTAATTCAATGGACGGTTGTTGTATCGTGTTCAATATCGAACAAAGAGTGAAAATTATCCGGGAGGATGTATGGACAGACGGCAAAAAAAGACGCGAGAGGCGATCTTTAACGCGTTCACGGCACTGTTGTCAAAACAAAACTATCATCAGATATCGGTACAGGCGATTATTGACGCCGCTAATGTTGGTCGAACCACGTTCTATGCCCATTTTGAAACCAAAGACTATCTCCTCAAGGAACTGTGCGAAGAACTGTTTGATCATATTATCAACACCGCGATAGGTACGGAGTGTCATTGCTCGTTCGGCACTGCGACCGATTCGGTGTTTTTGCATCTGCTGCGGCATTTGCAGGAGAACGATCGTCACATTTTGGAACTGTTATCCTCGGAGAATAACGAGATCTTCATGCGGTATTTTAAGAGCAATCTGAAAAAACTGATTCTTTCGCAGCATGCCGAAAAAGGTGCCTTTTCGAACACAACCTTACCCGAGGATTACCTTGTAAACCACATTGCGTCATCGTTTGTGGAAACGGTCAGCTGGTGGCTTGCTCACAAACGACGGGAGACCCCCGAGGTGATCGCGAAGTATTTTCTGGCGACGATTCAGGCGATTAAGGAGGAATCGGTTCATGGTTTACACGGTGACTTGTAACCCTTCTTTGGATTACGTGTTACACGTACCGCAATTGCAAACGGAGGATATCAACCGCTCCGAGCGGGAAACGCTGACCTACGGCGGCAAAGGGATCAACGTATCGGCGGTTCTTGCGCGGTTGTCCGTACCTACGAAGGCAATGGGATTTACCGCGGGATTGATGGGCGAAAAGCTGAAAAGTTTGCTTATTGCCGAGGGAATCGCGTGTGATTTTGTGGATCTGCCTGCAGGGGAAACGCGCATCAACGTCAAGATCCGTGCACAGCATGAGCTCGATATCAATGCCGTCGGTCCCGAGGTGAGCGCGTGTGACGTAGAGCGGTTGCTTCAAAAGCTCGACACGCTTACGGCGGACGATATGTTGGTGCTGGCAGGCTCGATCCCGAGCGGCTTGCCGCAGGATCTGTATAGTCAAATTTTCAAAAGGCTTAAAGGTCGCGGTGTGCAGACGGTAGTAGATGCCGAGGGCGATCTCTTACGCAACACGTTGCCGTATCATCCTTTTCTCATCAAACCCAATCACCACGAACTCGGTGCGTTGTTTCAAAAAACGTTGCATACCGATGAGGAGATTGTCCCCTGCGCGCGGCAACTGCAAGCGGAGGGCGCACGAAACGTGTTGGTCTCCCGCGCCGAACGCGGTGCGTTACTGGTGGATGAAACGGGTACATGTCATACCGTTGGCACGGTAGAGGGTATCTTGCGAAACTCCGTCGGTTGCGGTGACAGTATGGTAGCGGGGTTTCTCGCGGGTTGGTTGATGCGAAAAGACTATGCCTATGCATTAAAGCTTGGTGCCGCCTGCGGAAGTGCTACCGCGTTTTCGGATACGCTTGCCACCGCAGGGGAAATTAAAGCGGTGTTGTCTCACCTATAAAGAACACCTTAAAAAACAACCGCCGAAGCGATACTGCTTCAGCGGTTGTTTTACTTGATACCGTATGTGCCGGTGATGGGATCTTGAAATAACGGGATTATTGGTGTAATAAAGGTAAATACCACAAACGATATGCCTATCAGACAAATGACAAGAAAAGCGAGTCGGGAGTGTTTGCACAAGGTCTTCTCCCGCTTAAACAAAAGGGTTTCCAGTAAAAAAGCAATGGCTGCCGCAACAAAGAAGATGGTAATGTTCACCCAATCGGGCGATTTGCCAAATACCCCATTATAGGTATAAAACAAAACAGGAATTAAGGCAAGTCCGGTGGAGATGCCTGCTAATTTGATACACCAAAAGTGCGTAACGTCTTTGAAAAAACGGCTTTGTATCAGCGCAAACAGAAAGAGCGGGAAATACAATAATTTCATATGTTCCCATGTAGACTCGTTAACGCCCGAAAACAACGCGGCAACAATGCTTTTGTTTGTCCAATCGTATAGAAAATGCAACAGGGTACCACCAAGTGTCGTGAGTGAAAATCCTGCAAACTGCCACAAGGGAACGGTTTGCTTCATGTGTTTCCCGCCAATCTTTTAAGGTACCATAAGTATATGTAAAAGCGCCCTGTGGTATAACCGCAGGGCGCTTTTGAACGTCGCAACAGATTAGCGATAGATGAGCGACTCGGCATAGCGAGTGGCAATAACGCCCTCGGGCTCGCCGGTTTTCTTGGATTCGGACAGGATATGCTCGATGGAGTTGTAGATGTTGTCCACCTTTTCCAAAACGGCTTCCTTGTTGTAGGGGCCGTCCACCTCGGCTGCCGCGTTGATAACACCGCCGCCGTTGATGACGAAGTCGGGCGCGTAGAAGATGCCACGCGCTTTCAGTGCCAAGCCGGACGCATCGTCCAAAATCTGGTTGTTGGCACCGCCCGCAACCGCTTTACAGTTCAGCTGGGGAATGGTGGTGGGGTTGAGGATCGCGCCCATCGCGTTGGGGGAGAAGATGTCGCATTTCTGAGCATAGATCTCCTCGGTGGGAACGATGGTAGCACCGAATTCTTCGGCAGCCTTTTGCGCCATTGCTTGATTGCTGCGATTGGCAACGATCAGTTTTGCACCGCTCTCATTCAGCAGACGGCACAGATCAAAGCCAACCTTGCCAAGACCCTGCACGGCGATCGTCAAGCCTTCAAGCGAATCGGTACCGAGTGCGACCTTGGCGGTAGCGCGGATACCCTGCCACACACCACGAGCGGTGAAGGGGGAGGGGTCGCCGCTGTTTTGGGGCAGACCGCAGAGATACTTGGTTTTGCGCAGCATCACCAAAGCATCGTCACAGGTGGTGTTCACGTCCTCGGCGGTGATGTAGCTGCCGCCCAGATCGTTGACCGCTTCTGCGAAAGCTTCAAACATTGCTTCGGTCTTCATGCTGGGATCGGCGATGATGACGCCTTTACCGCCACCGTGAGGCAGACCGGCCACCGCATTTTTGTGAGACATACCGCGGCTCAGACGCAACACGTCGAACAGCGCATCGTCAAAGGATGCATAGGGGAACAGACGGCAACCGCCGATTGCGGGGCCCAAGTTGGTGTTATGTACAGCGATGATCGCTTTTAAGTCGGCTTTCTCGTTGTTGACAAACAGAACTTTTTCGTGGCGGTAGTTGGTCATTTCAGTCATTGCGTTCATACAGATTACCTCCAAAAATTAAATGTGTACTTATGTCGTCTGCTCAAACGAGCAGGAGTGGCTTATTTCCCGTAGTTCTTACCCATTTCCAGCGCTTTCATATTCAGCTCGATCAGCGCGGCTTTCTTGGGCGGAACCAGTTTGGCGACCACCGCGTCGGTCCCCTCAAAGGATAACTCGGGATGGTTTTCGAGCAGATGACCGGTGATGATCATATTGGCTAACGTGGCGATACCCGCCTCTTTTGCCATACGGGTAGCGGGGATGTAGAACACCTGCACGTCGGTGCGCTCGACCTTCGCATTGATCAGTGCGCTGTCCACGTAAATCTGCCCGCCGGGAGCGACGGTGTCTACATATTTTTCAAGTGATGGCAGGTTCATCGCAATCAGCACGTCGGGCGTGATGATAATGGGACTGCCCACAGGGGTGTCGGAGATAATGACGTTGCAATTCGCCGTACCGCCGCGCATCTCCGGACCGTAGGAGGGCAGCCAGGAGACCTGACGGTCTTCCAATAAGCTTTTGTATGCCAAAAACTTGCCGGCAAACAAAATACCCTGTCCGCCAAAACCGGCAATGAGGATCTGAGTCGTTTTCATCTTACTCAGCCTCCTTTGCAGAGCGGTCTTTGTAGACGCCGATGGGATATTGCGGCAGCATATCGGTTTCTACCCATTTGAGTGCCTGCTGAGGCGTCATACCCCAGTTGGTGGGACAAGCAGAAACCACTTCTACCAAACTGAAACCTTTGCCGTCGATCTGATTTTGGAAAGCCTTTTTGATCGCTTTCTTTGCCTGCATGACGTTCTTGACGTTGTTAGCAGCCACGCGCGCGATGTATTCGGGACCCTCCAACGTGGCAAGCAGTTCGGAAACCTTGATCGGCCAGCCGCAATGCTTGACGTCGCGGCCATAGGGGGAGGTCTGCGTTACCTGACCGGGCAGGGACGTCGGAGCCATCTGACCGCCGGTCATGCCGTAAATGGCATTGTTGACGAAAATAATGGTGATATTTTCGTTTCTCGCAGCCGCATGGACAGTTTCCGCCATACCGATCGAGGCAAGATCGCCGTCACCCTGATAGGTGAATACAATATTGTCGGGACGGCAACGCTTGATACCGGTAGCCACCGCCGGCGCTCTGCCGTGAGCGGCTTCAATCGTGTCACAGGTGAAATAATCGTACGCCATAACGGCACAGCCGACAGGCGCGACGCCGATCGCTTTTCCCTCGATACCCAATTCATCAAGAACTTCGGCAACCAAGCGGTGGATAATACCGTGGGGACAGCCGGGACAATAGTGGAAAGGGAGATCAGACAGCGATTTTGGTTTTTGAAACACAACAGCCATTTAGAACTCTCCTTTCTGTATCTTGCGAATGGATTTAAGCACCTCATCGGGGGTGGGAATCATACCGCCGCTGCGATTACACAGCGCAACCGGTTTTTTACAATTGGTGGCCAGTCGGACGTCTTCGATCATTTGTCCCATGCTCAACTCAACGCTGAGGAAGGCGTTGACCTTGTCTGCGGCCTCTGCTAACACCTTACTCGGGAATGGCCACAGTGTGATGGGACGGATAAGACCCACTTTAATACCTTCTTCTCTTGCGGCAACTACCGCATTCTTGGCAACGCGGGACGCAATACCGAAGGCGACGACGCAATACTCGGCGTCCTCCATCATAAACTCTTCCCACATCGCTTCGTTTTCTTCAATGAGCTTATACCGCTCGTAGCGCTCGAAGTTTTTCAGTTCGAGCTCTTCGGGTTTTAAGTACAAGGAGTTGACGACGTTGTGTGTACGTTCGCAATTCGTGCCGGTCAGCGCCCACGGTTTGTCGTAGGCTTCCACTTCGGCATCCTCAAAGGAGATAGGCTCCATCATCTGACCGATCGTGCCGTCGGCGAGAATCATCGAGGTCATTAAGTATTTATCCGCCAGGTTAAAGCCCTTGATTGTCAGGCTTGCCATTTCCTGAACGGAAGCGGGTGCCAACACGATCATCTTGTAATCACCGTGTCCGCCGCCCTTGGTGGCTTGAAAATAGTCGGACTGGGAGGGCTGAATACCGCCAAGTCCCGGACCGCCGCGCTGAACGTTCACGACCAAGGCGGGTACGCCGGAGCCGGCGAGGTAACTGAGTCCTTCCGCCTTCAGCGAGATGCCGGGGCTGGAGGAGGAGGTCATTACGCGCGTGCCCGTGGCGGCGGCGCGATAGACCATATTGATGGAAGCGATCTCACTTTCCGCTTGCAGGAACACGCCGCCGATCTTCGGCATCTTTTTTGCCATGTAAGCGGCAATTTCCGTCTGCGGGGTGATGGGATACCCGAAATAATGACGGCAACCGGCTCGAATCGCCGCTTCGGCGATGGCTTCGTTACCCTTCATTAACACTTTTTCTGCCATAACTGCCCCTCCTTATCGCTCTACGGTGATGATGCAATCGGGGCACATCGTCGCACAGAAGGCACAGCCGATGCACTTGTCCGGATGCTCCATCACAGCAGGGGAATATCCTTTTTTGTTGATCTTATCGAGTGCGATGGCAAGGCACTGCTTGGGGCAGGCATCC
Source organism: Acutalibacteraceae bacterium (assembly GCA_045649625.1). GTDB lineage: Bacteria > Bacillota > Clostridia > Oscillospirales > Acutalibacteraceae > RGIG3009. The sequence goes on along the minus strand of JAZRQG010000038.1, from coordinate 4,267 downwards.
ACGCACAGGCCGCAGCCTTTGCAAAGATCGGTGTTAAACGTTACGTTTGCCATAGTACTTCCTCCTTAGGTAAGGTTAAGGTGACGCGACTCATTCGAACCTTGTTTTAAAAAGGGGAATTTTCGCTCATCCTTTGTTAAAATACTCGCGAATATGAGAGTATTCGCTGTGTTTTTGCCTTGGCTGAACCAAAATTACCTCTTTTTAAAATCTGCGACCGCAAAGTGAGGGGATTTCGAGGTGTTTTAAGTTCATTCGGGCGAAGCAAGGCTGGCGCCTTGCGAGATCGAACGGGGTGAAAAGACCCGAAATCAGCCGCTTTGCGGCAGGTCCGAGTGGGTCACGTCACCTTCAACCCCACAAAGGCCGATGTTGCGGCTTTTGGGAAGGTAGGTCAAAATATCTCTCCTGCAGTTGCAGGGGTAATATGTGAGGGATGGTCAGCGTTTCGGCAATATCGCTTCTTGCGGTATGAAGCCACAGCGGCAGACCGGAGAGGCGGCTTAATGTTTCCATAAACCCCAGCGAATCCAACACCGTTTGCGCGGTAGTTTCGGTACCCAGATTGGAATTGTTGACAAGGCAAGTAAAGGGAAGACCGCAGGCAGCTTCAATTTCCCGCATGACCGCCAGCGCTTCCTCCGGCGTGCGGGTGAGCGGACGGTAGCAGTTGGTAACGAATGCCATCCGATAGTTGTTTTCCTGCTTGATAAAGGGAACGTACCGTCCCAGCGCGTAGGCGCCGCGGTCATCGCCGCCGATGTCGAGGATGCCGTAAACGGCGGTATCTTCTACCAATCGGTATGCCTCTGCGGGCAATGCGGGCAAATCCACGTTGCTGTTGGCAAATTGAGGGGAGATCAACTGAACCCCGGCGGCTGCCAGTTGTTTTTCACTGTCTTTCGTGCGGAAATACGGGTTTACGATATCCAAATCCGCAACGCAAACATTTTCCCCCTCCGCCGCCAGATGCAGAGCATAGTTAACGGCGATATTAGTTTTGCCGCTGCCGTAATGGCCGGCAAACAGCGTGAGTCGTTTGTGTTCCATAACTTACAGCTTCTTACGAATAATTTTACCGCTGGTGGTCTTGGGCAAGCTGTCTTTGAACACCACAATGCGCGGATACTTATACGGTGCCGTGCGCTGCTTGACGTAGTTCTGAATTTCTTTTTTCAGTTCTTCCGTCGGCTCGGTGCCGTTTACCAGCACGATGCTCGCCTTGACCACCTGCCCTCTGACCTCGTCGGGAGCAGCGGAAACACCGCATTCCAACACGTAGGGCAGCTCCATAATAACGTTTTCAATTTCAAACGGTCCGATGCGGTAACCCGAGGACTTGATGACGTCGTCGGCACGGCCAACGTACCAGTAGAAACCGTCCTCGTCTTTCCAAGCGAGGTCGCCGGTATGGTAATAGCCGTCGCACCAGGTTTCGCGGGTGACTTCCTCGTTGCCCTCATAGGCATACGCCAAACCGCAGGGCAGGCCTTTGGAAATGTCGATACAGATCTCGCCGGTTTCACCGGGATCCACGTCGTTTCCATCCTGATCCAGCAGATGTACCGGATACAACGGAACGGGTTTACCCATAGAACCGACCTTGTGGCTGTCGCCTGCCAAATTAGCGATGATAACGGTGCTTTCGGATTGCCCGAAGCCCTCCTTGATGGCGATACCCGTGTGTTTTTTGAATTGAATGTACACCTCGGGATTGAGCGCCTCACCCGCGGTGGAAGCGTATTCCACAGATGACAGATCAAAGCGACTGAGATCCTGTTTGATGAGCATACGATACATCGTGGGCGGTGCACAGAAAGTGGTGATGTTGTGTTTTTTGAACATGGGCAAGATCTGCTCGGCATCAAAGCGATCAAAGTCATACACAAAGATCGCCGCCTCACATAACCATTGACCGTAAAGCTTACCCCACATCGATTTTGCCCAACCGGTGTCGGAAATGGTGAGGTGCAAGCCGTTCGGATTGACGTGATGCCAATATTTGGCGGTGATGAAATGCCCCAAGGGATATTTGTAATTATGCGCCGCGAGCTTGGGATAACCCGAGGTGCCGGAGGTGAAGAACATCAGCATAGGATCGTCACCGCAGGGCGCATCCTCGCTTCGTGCAAAGCGGCTGGAGAAAATGGCATATTCTTCGTTGAAATCGTGCCATCCGTCCCGATTGCCGTTGACTAAAATCTTCGTTTCCAGCATCGGGCTGTTCTTGGCGGCGGCATCCACCGCATCCGCGACGTCGCCGTCGGCGGTGCAAAGAATGGTCTTGATGTTGCCGGAAGCAAAGCGATAGGTTAAATCCTTTTCGAGCAATTGGTTGGTAGCGGGAATGACGATGGCACCCAGCTTGTGCAGACCAAGCACCGCAAACCAGAACTGATAGTGGCGCCTTAAGATCAGCATCACGCGATCGCCGCGACGGATGCCCAAACTTTTGAAATAGTTTGCCGCCCGTGCGGATTCCTTTTTCATATCCTCAAAGGTAAAGTGTCTCTCGGTGCCGTCCTCGGAAATATGCAGCATCGCAAGCTTGTTCGGCTTGGTATTGCCGAGCTCGTCGATGACGTCGAACGCGAAGTTGAAGGTATCCTCGTTGTGAAAGTCGATAGCGGTCAGCTTGCCATCCTCCTCGGTGGGAGTGATGAACTTGCGATACACGCGCGCTTCCGTGTCGGGTGTGCGCACCGCGGTATCCACCGTCGCGACAGCCGCCGCCTGTTCACCGGTACGCGCTGCCTCGTTGGAAAGAACGATGGCATAAAACGCGCAATCTTCACCGCTGACAGCCACCATGCCGTGAGGGATGGCGGAATCGTAATAAATACAGTCACCGGGGTTGAGGATCTCGCTGTTGGAGCCGATTTGGATCTTCATCTGACCGCGAATGACGATGTCACACTCCTGCCCCTCGTGGGTAGTCAGCTGAATATCCTCATACTCGGCACCCTCGCGATAGGACAGCTTCATATACAGCGGCAGAGCAATACGGTTGCGGAAATCCGGCGCCAAGTTGTAGCCGACCATATGATGGGCTTCCTCAATGCGTTGACCGTCGCCCTTACGAGTTAAGGCATAGGTGCGCAACTTGGCACTGCGACCCTCTAACAGGTCGGAAAAGTCTACGCCGAAGATGAGGACACAGCGATACAAAAAGGCAACGCTCATATTGCAGCTGCCCTCTTCAAACTGGCAATAGTCTTCAACGGATACACCGGTACGCTGCGCCATTTCCTCGACGGAAAAGCCGCTGATCGTCCGCAGTTCCCGAATACGGGAAGCTATCTCTCGGATCTTGTAATCCGTGCCTGTCATCATCTGTTCCATACGGTCATACCTCACAAATAAAAACTCGTCTCAAAAGAAAGATCCCTTTGAGACGAGCTGAAACAACCCGCGGTACCACTCAAATTGCATCCGCCTCACGGCAGACACCACTCATTGGATGCCAACACATCCTAAGCACTGACGTAGCTCGCACGGGGAGGGTCTACTACACTTCTTCCTCCCGGCTCCGGAGCGACAAGCAAACTGCTTCTGCCATGGCTTGCACCGACCGCCAGTTCTCTGAGGGCAGAGGATACAGCAGCTTTTCTCCATCAAAGCCTTTATATATAATAAGGAATCATATCACTTTATAAAAATTTTGTCAATATATTTTCTTACAGTTTATTACGCATAATTTTACCACTGATGGTCTTGGGAAGCTCGTCACGGAACACCACAATACGCGGATATTTGTACGGCGCGGTGTGCTGCTTGACATACGTCTGGATCTCTTTTTTTAGTTCCTCAGTGCCCTCGACACCGGGGACCAGTACGATGCTCGCCTTGACCACCTGACCTCTGACCTCATCGGGAGCGGCGGAAACGCCACATTCCAAAACATAAGGCAGTTCCATAATGGTGGATTCGATCTCGAACGGCCCAATACGGTAACCGGAGGACTTGATGACGTCGTCGGCACGACCGACATACCAATAATAGCCGTCCTCGTCGCGCCATGCCACGTCACCGGTGTGATACATACCGTCGTGCCATACGGCATCGGTGGCTTCCTGGTTCTGATAATAGCCGAGGAAAACGCCGCAGGTGGGGGCGGGATCGGTACGGATGACGATTTCGCCGTTGATACCGTCGGCCACGGGCTTTCCGTCGGCATCCACCAGATCGATGCCGTAGCCGGGAACGGGCTTACCCATGGCACCGGGCTTCAGCTGGGTGCGCACCAGGTACGCGAAGCGCAGGGTCA
>JAZRQG010000037.1:0-5463 GCA_045649625.1 Acutalibacteraceae bacterium | reverse complement strand
CCATTCACGCAATCTCAAACCACCTCCGTAGGGAGTGGCGCCTCAACGTCCCGTTCCAATCCGTCGTCAACAGCGACACCATACCTCTTACTTCTTCCCTAAAAAGGCTCCCTCTGACGAGGGACCAACGCGCAGCGTTGGCGGAGGGAGAACACGGGTGGATACTATCCGCCCCTACATTCCCTCCCCTGCCTCATTCCACCGTCACCGATTTCGCCAGATTTTTCGGCTTGTCAATGTCACATCCGCGCTCTTTTGCCACGTAATAGGCAAACAGTTGCAAGGGTACGATGGCGGCAATGGGCGCAAACAAGGCTTCCATGCGAGGAACAAACAGGATATCATCGGCAAGCGACGTCAGTGTCTTATCCCCCGTCATCCCGACCGCCAACACCCGCGCGCCCCGCGCTTTCACTTCGATGGCGTTGCTCGCCGTTTTGTCGGTGACTGCCCCGTTACAGCACAGTGCGATCACGGGCCGTTTCTCATCAATAAGCGCAATCGTCCCGTGCTTAAGCTCGCCCGCAGCATACGCCTCGGCATGGATATACGAGATCTCTTTGAGCTTAAGTGCCCCCTCAAGCGCCACCGCGTAATCGGTATTTCGTCCGATAAAAAACACCGAATCGGCATCCGCGTACCGCCGCGCGAGTCGCGAGACGGCAGGGTTCATATCCAACGCGTTTTGCACACAGTGCGGCAACTGTTCAAGAGCAGCGAACAGCCGTCGAAACACATCCGGTGTGACCGTTCCCAACCGTTTTGCGAGATACAAGGCAAACAGATATAACACCGCCACCTGCGTGGTATACCCCTTGGTAGTCGCCACCGCGATCTCGGGGCCCGCGTGGGTATACAGTACAAAATCGGCGAGTGTCGTCACCGTGCTGCCCACCACGTTGACCACCGCAACGGTTTTCGCTCCGCGCGCTTTACAGTCCTTGAGAGCCGCAATGGTATCCGCCGTCTCACCCGATTGTGATAACACGATCACCAGCGTCTGTGCATCAATCAGCAGTTCTTGATACCGCAACTCACTGGCAAGTTCCACCTGTACGGGAATACGACACAGTGTTTCAAGGGCATATTTACCCGCGCATCCCGCATAATATGCCGACCCGCATGCGGTGATCACGATCCTTCGCATTCCTTTCAGATACGCCTCGTCCAACACGATATCGTCAAGCACGATATCACCGTCTTGCAGGCGCGGTGTCAGAGCGGCTCGCACCGCTTCGGGTTGTTCAAACATCTCCTTGAGCATAAAATGCTCAAATCCGCCTTTTTCGGCCGCCTGCACGTCCCACTCGATATGCCGGATCGGTTTGGCTGTGGGGTGTCCCGCCCTATCAAACACGGTAATACCGTCCGCCGTCAGCTCGGCAAACTCCCCGTCATCCAGATACACGACGTTGCGGGTATACGGTACGAGCGCCGTCACGTCGGATGCCAAATACTGTTCGCCACTGCCCACACCGAGGATAAGCGGGCTTGCCTCTCTTGCCGCAAACACCGAACGCGGCTTGTCGGCACACACCACCCCCACTGCATAAGAGCCGTGAAGCCGCGCCACCGTTTTCATGACCGCCGCTTTCACGTCCCCCGTATAATACCGCTCCAAAAGATGCACGACCACCTCGGTGTCGGTATCACTTTCAAAATGAAACCCTTTGGCAGTCAACTCCTCGCGTAACGGGAGATAATTCTCAATGATCCCGTTATGCACTACCGCAAACAGTCCGTCGTTGCTGACGTGGGGATGCGCATTGACATCCGTTGGTGCACCATGCGTCGCCCATCGCGTATGCCCGATGCCGATCATCCCCGGTGTCACGCGACCACCCTCGGTTTTTTCGCATAGGTTCGCAATGCGCCCTTTCACTTTGCACACGTGAAGCTGTCCCTCGTTCATCGTTGCAATCCCCGCCGAATCGTATCCGCGGTATTCCAACTTGAAAAGCCCCTCCAACAACAGCGGCGCCGCTGCCTGCGCGCCGACGTAACCCACAATTCCGCACATACCCCGTCCCCCTTTGTTCTTACTGGTAGGATAGGCAAATTTTGTGATTTCATTCCGAAAAACCGTCAAAACCCTCTTGCCTACCTCTGCCGTATCTTATATAATAGGACTGTATGAAAGGACTTCGATATCCCATGAACGACAAAACAAAGAAACTTGTCGCAGCAGCGCTGATGGCGGCGCTCACCTGCGTGGCTACCATGATCATCAAGATCCCCTCCCCGCTCCACGGATACGTGAATTTAGGTGACGGCATCGTCCTGTTAACGGGATGGCTGTTATCCCCCGCGTACGGCTTTCTTGCCACCGCACTCGGCTCGGCACTTGCTGATGTGTTTTCGGGGTATGTGGTGTATGCACCGGCAACCTTTATCATCAAAGGACTGATGGCGCTCGTCGCTTTCTACGGATCGGCGTTTTTACGCCGGAAACTCGGCAACCTGTGGTCCGCGATCATCAGCGGTGCGGCGGCAGAGCTTGTCATGATCCTCGGTTATTTCGTTTTTGAGGGCTTTCTGTACGGATTTATTCCCTCGGCAGTCAACATCCCCGCCAACGGTATGCAAGGCATCGCCGGCTTGGTGCTGGGCGTTGTACTGCTCAAGGTTTTCGAGAAAAGCAAGATAAGGAGAGTACTATGATTTACGAACAAACCTACGCCGCGATACAAGAACTGTGTGAAACCGCAAAACTGGCGGCAGGCAACCTCGTGGTCGTGGGTTGCTCCACCAGTGAGGTGGCCGGTAACGCCATCGGCACCAATTCCAGTCCCGCCCTCGCCGCGGAAATTTTCCGCGCTCTGTACGACTACACCACCGCACACGGCTTGTATCTTGCCATTCAATGTTGCGAGCATCTCAATCGCGCCATCATCACCGAACGACAAGCCGTCCCGTTTGCCGAGCCGGTCAACGTCGTACCACAACCCAAAGCGGGTGGCTCACTGGCCACGCAGGCCTACGCCTCGTTTCGCGATCCCGTAGCGGTAGAGGAGATCAAGGCGGATGCCGGTCTTGACATCGGCTTTACGCTGATCGGTATGCACCTTAAAAAGGTTGCCGTCCCCCTGCGCCTTTCACACAACACCATTGGCAATGCCACGGTGCTTGCCGCTCGCACCCGCCCGAAATTCATCGGCGGTGCCCGCGCCGTCTACGACAAAAATTACCTGTGACCCTCACTCGAACCATCCGCAAACTGCTGAGATGCACTGCCCTTGGAAAAGGGCTTGGCACCCCCCATGATCATCAAAGGCAGCCGCTCAAAGCGGCTGCCTTTTTGTTTATTCACACCATCCGTAAGTCGGAGCACCGCTTACGAGGGGGATGTGTACGTATCAATTTTCTTTTTGTACTGCAACGGCGTAAATCCAAATTGTTTGCGAAACAGCTGAATGTAATTCGAATAATCCGAAAACCCGCTTTTCAGTGCCGCTTCGGTAACCGAATCACCCTCTCGCAACCATGCCAACGAGGCAATCAAGCGCTTTTTACGCAGCATGGCAAATGGTGTAATACCGAGCGTTTCCTTCATATGTCGCTCCAACGTATTCACACTGACGTTACAAGCAGCGGCAAGCGCGTGACTGTCAAAATCCTCCACCAAATGTTCCTCCATAAACCGCAGCGCACGCGCGACGTCGTTCGGCATGGTATCGGCAATGCCCGCACCGCCGCCGTTTCGACTCTGCCGCAACACGTGCATCAGTTGCAAAAATAAAATGCGTCGTGAAAGTGAATCCGCCTTGTCGTCCATCAACCGTTTCATCAAACGACATGCCTCATCCAGCTGTTCTTCATCCAAAAAGATCAAATTTTTCTTTCCCTTTTCTCGATCAAAGAACATTTCCAAAAATTCTTGCTTTTCATCCGCCGAGAACGTGATCCAAAAATGATTGTGCCGATCATTCGAGTGATACAGGCAATGATGATATTCAAACGGACGCGTAATGATAACACTGCCGCGTGAAATAGGGTATAGGTGATTTTCCACCTCGAACGACACGTTCCCGCTCAAATTCAAATAGATCTCGCATTCTTTGTGAATGTGTGTGCCGTGATGATTGAGCAAAGCACCCGGATCCATCTCCACGTAACGAATGGAAAAGTCTATTGCCGACATCTCACCGAGCGAAAACGTTGTACCCGTCACAAAAACCACCTCTTTTGGTGATTATATCATATTTTAAGGTGAAAATACAATATAAATATAAGATTATATTCGTTATTCTGTTGGGGAGGTGAATTACGTACTATGTGGCTTGTAATCTTGGCAACGGTGCTGTTGGCTTTTGACTTTGCGCTTCAAAAAACCTATCAGCGTTCAGAGGGCGCCACACTTGCGGCGGGACTGAAATTCAATGCCGTAAGCGGTTTGCTGAAGGCGGTCATCTTCTTTGCACTATCCGGTTTTACACTGGAATTTTCATTTTTTTCGATGGCTCTCGCTCTTTTGATGGCGCTGGTGAATGTCGCCTACGTGTTGATCGGCTTTCAGATCTTGAAGCGTTCGGGCATGGCGATCTATTCCATCTTCTTAATGTGCGGCGGTATGCTGCTTCCCTATTTTTACGGTGTTTTGTTTTTGGAGGAAGAAGTAAACGCGTTTCGAATTGTAGGCGTGCTCATCCTTCTGGTGGCCATTCTTGTGTCCAACAAAACCAAACAAGGCGTCAACGTAACGGTCATTTTGTGTTGCCTTGCCGTGTTTCTTTTAAACGGCTGTGTCAGTATTATTTCGAAAGCGCATCAAATAAACGAAACATTCGCTCCGGTAAGCAGTGCCGCGTTCGTCATGTATTCGGGACTTTTCAAAGCACTTGTCTCTTTGGTGGCGCTGCCGTTTGTCAAGCCTCAAACACAAACACAACGATCGGCTTTCTTTTCGGCAAAGACGACCATCCTTATCATCTGCGCTTCGGCACTCATCGGCGGCATGTCGTATATGTTTCAACTTATCGGTGCCAAGGAGTTGCCCGCAACCGTGCTCTACCCCCTCGTAACGGGCGGAAGCATCATTTTCTCCACCTTGTCGGGTATCGTGTTTTTTAAAGAAAAAATTTCGATTTTTCAAGTCATCAGCATCGTGCTGTGCTTTGCAGGAACACTCTTGTTCTTATAACTCACAAAAAATTGAAAAATCGCACCTCTGTTGACTTACCCTTCCTGACTATACCGTGCGCAAGCAATGTCTCCTCTTTTTGTTTCCGTACAGCCCATAGGGGCACCCCGTCCCGCACGTTCCTCACTCGTTCGGGACGCATATCATAGATCGTGTCCCTCAATTTGAACCGAGAAAAAGCCTCCCGCCATCGCGGGAGGCTTTTTCTCGATCGAAATGACACCAATAAAAAACAGAGGAAAACAATGGGTGTTGTTCTTAACGGAGAATTTGAAAATCCTTCAACTTCCGATGAGAACCAGCATCGCATTTGTATGTACAAA
>JAZRQG010000036.1:0-7509 GCA_045649625.1 Acutalibacteraceae bacterium | reverse complement strand
CTGCTGTACCGAACCACCCTCGCGGATCGACTGCTCGGACAGAACAGACACGGCCATCCACGCTGCTGCATCGTACACGTCAAGCGGCATCGGCGTGCCGTTTTTGACAGCCTCGATAAACGCACGGTGCGTGAAATAGTCCATGCCGCCGTGACCCATCTCTTTGACTTCCGGGGAAATATCCTTCCAGATCGACGGCAGATAGTCTGCCTCGTACTCGGTCGCGTTGTTTAAGAATTTCTCGTAGTTGCGATAGGTATCCAGTTCGCACTCTTCGGGATGCACCCCGTCAATAAACACGGAGTTGGTCTCCTGTTGATAGAAGCCCTTGGTGCCGCGCACCGTAAATCCACGGGTATAGTAGCGCGGCAACGTGGTGTCCAGCGTGAGCAACATCGTTTCGCCATTCTCGCAGGTAACAATGGTCTGTACAATATCCCCCTGCTTGAAGGTGGCGTTGAGCACCTCGTCCGTGTACTCAACCTTATCTTTGGTTTCTTCAATATATGCCTTAAGACCCGCCGCCTTGGACGCAACCGAAGTCAGTGACACCATACGGTTACCGCGGTTGATGTTGAGCAGCATTGCCATAGGGCCCAGTTCGTGCGTAGGATAGTTTTCGCAGTTGCGAGCGCGATAGTTGCGGAAACGGTAATGCCGCTGCTGGATACCCTCCGCGACCTCTTTGCGCAGGTCGTGGCCGTATACGCCCGAGCAATGTACTACTTCACCGAACAAGCCGTGACGCATCATGGCGGTTGCCAGCAACTCGTCCTTACCGTAGCAGCAGTTTTCCATGAACATGTACGGCGTACCGGTCTCCTCATGCGTACGCACGAGCTGCCAGCAGTTATTCAACGAATATTCGCTGCCCACCTCACTGGCAACCGGAATGCCCGCGCGCATCGATGCGATCGCGATCTCCGCATGCATATCCCAAGCCGTATAAATGCTGATTGCATCCACGTTACCGCAAGTAATCACTTCGCGGTAATCGGTCGTCTTAAACGGCTCTGCCTGACCCGCTTCGACAACAGCTTTTGCCGCATCCTCCACACGGTCCTCATACGAATCGCATACCGCCGTGATCTGCACGTCGTTCATCTTCAAAAGAATATCTTTGAGGATCTGCGAACCGCGCGCGCCCAAACCAATAACCGCTATTCTGACGTTATCCATCTATATCCGCTCCTTTTCATCTTTTCTTTATCATACCGCGCACCCGATACGCACACAATGGGATTTTCTATCACAAAACCTGTGTTTTTTTATCATCTTTACTTTTTAACGCCGATATGATACACTGTTTTCGGTGATATGTATGGGTAAATTTCTTTCCAAACAAGATACGCGCTTTTTTCTTTCCGAGGGAGATCTGCACATCGTCAACCTCGGCTACAACGATTTTTCAAAGCCCGACCTTACGCCGATCCATTCGGCGCGCCTGCAAGGGTATTACACCCTGCATTACGTCCTCAGCGGAAAAGGAACGCTGGCCTTCGGCGGCAATACCTATACCGTCAGTGCGGATTCCCTTTTCTTCCTGCCGCCGAACGAGCCCATTTTGTACTACCCCGACCCCGCCGACCCGTGGGAATACGTCTGGTTTGCGTTCAACGGGTCGAGTGCCGCAGGGTACGGTGATCGGATGGGGTTTTCCGAGCAAGCGCCGGTCCTTACCGCCCCGTTTCCACAAGCTATCCGCTTGTGCTTAGAACGCTTATTTTTATCGCTCGGCAGCGACGGCAACGACGACTATTATTTGGTGCTCTCCGCCTTTTACGAGATCGTCCATCGTTGCCGCCAAGCGGTTGAGCCGCGCAGTATGGAAAGCGCCAAAGAGATCGTTGATGCGAACTTCACCAACAACAACTTTTCCATCGACAAGCTCTGCCAAACCTTATACATCAGTCACTCGCATCTGTGCCGTCAGTTCAAGGCGACATACGGCGTATCGGTCAAACAGTATCTCATTACCCGCCGCTTGGAGCATGCGAAACACCTGTTGACAAACGGAAACCTTCCCGTCAAAACCGTCGCCCTTTCCTGCGGTTTTAACGATGAATTGCACTTTATGAAAACCTTTAAAGCCGCTACCGGCATGACCGCCCTTTCTTATCGATTTCACTCAAAATAAGCAAAAACGCGCCCCGACTTGCGGTCGGGGCGCGTTGCTTATAACGAGTTACGCAGCTTTGCGCTTTTGGACTGCACGGATCGCGAGGATCGCGGCGAACAACAGCACCAAGCAGATGGGCAGTACCACCCAAGCGCTCTGTACGAAACCGCACAGCACGTAGCCGATGAACGACACCGCCGCAACGAGCAATGCGTACGGCAGCTGTGTGGACACGTGCGCAATGTGGTTGCACTGTGCACCGGCGGATGCCATGATGGTGGTATCCGAGATGGGCGAGCAATGGTCACCGCACACCGCACCGGCCATACATGCCGAGATCGCAATGACGGTAATCACACCGGACTCGGCACCGAACACGCTGAGCACGATCGGGATAAGGATACCGAACGTACCCCAGGAAGTACCCGTTGCAAAGGACAGACCCACCGCAATAAGGAAGATGATGGCAGGCAGGAACAGCGCAAACGAACCGGCGGAGCTTTCCACGATTTGGGAAATAAAGATCTTGGCACCCAGACTATCGGTCATCGCCTTCAGCGTCCACGCACAGGTTAAAATCATAATGGCAGGCACCATCAGCTTAAAGCCTTCCGGCACACATTCCATACAACCTTTGAACGTGATCACACGGCGCAGCGAGAAATAGATCACCGCAAACAGCAGCGCGACCACCGAACCGTACGCCAGACCAACGGATGCGTCACAGTTAGAGAACGCCGTGATGAAGTTTTTATAGCCTTCCTCACCGGCGGTAAAGAATCCGCCGGAATAGATCATACCGACGATGCAGGAAACAACCAAGAACAGGATCGGCACCACCAGATCCCACACACGGCCCTTCGGGTTACCCTGCATATTCTCAACCGCTTCTTCCACCTCAACGGTGAAGATATCACCCTTCTTCGCGTTGTCCTCATGCTTCTTCATCGGACCGAATTCGGTCTGCGTCAAAGCAAGGAAGATCATCATCGCGATGGTAAGAAGCGCATAGAAGTTGTACGGGATCGCACTGATAAACAGTGCCATGCCGTTTTCTGCACCGCTACCCGCCGCGAAACCGGACACCGCCGCCGCCCACGACGAGATCGGCGCAATGATACAGATCGGTGCCGCCGTCGCATCGATCAGATACGACAATTTCGCACGCGAGATCTTCTGCGCATCTGTTACGGGGCGCATAACGGAGCCCACGGTCAAGCAGTTAAAATAGTCGTCTACAAAGATCAACACACCAAGCGCGATGGTGGCGAGCTGTGCACCGATACGGCTCTTGATATGCTTCGTCGCCCAACGGCCAAACGCTGCCGAGCCGCCCGCCTTGTTCATCATGGCGACGAGCGCACCGAGCATAACAAGGAACAGCAAAATACCAACGTTGTAGCTATCAGCCAAGCTGGCAACAAAGCCGTCACTGATCACGTGTACGACCGTACCTTCGAAATTAAAGCCGGAATAGATAAGTCCACCCGCCAAAACACCGACAAACAGCGAGGAATACACCTCTTTGGTAATCAGCGCCAACACGATGGCGATCACCGACGGCAACAACGCCCAAATGGTCGCGTATTGTGAAACCGATTCACGGACAGTCGCAAGCGCTTTCTCCAAATGCGCATCAAAATCAGGATCCGCATTCAAGTTATCCGCATAACCGTCCACGTACGCCTGCGCCGACTCGCCGTCCGACAGATCGTACTCCACATCGTCCAACGTAAATACCACATCTGACGAGGGCTCTGCCCCGGTCGTCGTTGTGCCGCCGTCTGCCGATACCGTCAGCGCGAAAGTCGTCAGCAAAAACACGACCAAGCACATGATGGAAACCGTCAGCCAGCGGGGTCTTCTGGTTCTTCTCATAGTACTTCCCTCCTACAAAAACTCTATTTCGACTATACCACACATAAAAAAACTTGTCAACTTCTGCCAAAAGAAAAAGACCCCCTTGCGTAAAGGGAGCCTTATGTTCTTTACTTGTCGTACTTCTTGACGATGGCGCCGAGCTCATCCATCTTATCTTCAATATCCGCCGCAAGCTTGAACTGCGTATGGCAACGATGCAAGTTCTGCTCGGGATAATGGATCTTGAAATAGGTATCGCCCTCCAGATAATCGGTCAGGAAACGGATACCGCATTCCAGCGTCATCAAATAACCCGAGAACGGCAACAGCTCTTTTTCTTTCACCGTCAAGCTCTCGCCGCAGGCCTCTAAGAAGCCCTTGGTGTACTCCTCAAACAAGGAAACGTCGCAATACACCTTGGAAAGATCCGTCTCGTCCTCCGCCGCGGGATTGGTACCGAAACGAATACTGTCACCAAAATCGTATAAAGACGATCCGGGCATAACGGTATCCAGATCGATCACCGCCATCGGCTTGCCGGTCTCATCATCCAACAACACGTTGTTGAGCTTGGTATCGTTGTGCGTCACACGCAACGGCAACTCACCGCTTGCAAGCAATGACACAACTTTCTCGGTATCTGCCTTGCGCGCACGAACAAACTCAATTTCCTCTTTAAGCGACGCAGCACGGCCCATTTTATCCGCCGCCACCGCCGCCTCAAAGTTTTTGTAGCGGTTCACGGTATTGTGGAAATTGGGGATCGCCTCACTTAAGGTTTCGGCAGGGAAATCCGCAAGACGACGCTGGAACTGACCGAACGCCACCGCGGAATAGTAGAAATGGATCGGATTTTCCACCGTCTGCAGCGATAACGTGCGTTCCACAAACACGTACATACGGTAATAATTGCCCTCATATTCCAAATACGCTTTTCCGTCTTTGGTCGGGATGATCTGTAAGCATTCGCGCTCGGGATCACCACCCGCCGCCACCACCTTTTCGCGGATGGTCTCGGTCACACGCTGAATGTTGCTCATGAGTCCCTCAACATTCGGGAACACGTTGTGATTGATGCGTTGCAGAATATACCGCTTATCGGCAGCCTGCACGCAGTAGGTATCATTAATATGTCCGCAGCCATACGGCTCTGCCGTCAGCGGCTCACGGTCCAGTGCAAATTGTTTGGCAATCTCTACCATATTCATCGTTGTCTCTCCTTACATTTCAACCGGGTAAATACCCTTTTCGGTCATATCCGCAATGGCCTTTTGCACATCGATTTTGTCTTCAGCATAGGTCATACCGTACCAACGGTCGGGGGTGCGCAACACCGTCGTTTCGGCCTCGCCGTCCGCCATCATATCGTTGACCGCGAAAGGCAGGAAGAACTCGGCTTTGGCGGGATTGGCTTTCGCCGTGGTATCCAAAAACGCCTTGAACCGCTCGTCCAAATGATCCAGCATCGTGGCGGGAAATGCCCAGGCATTCATCGAAACGGCGCAACCGGCGGGAAGCACTTCCCACGTTTTGCCGTCATCCTCGCTGAACTGCGCTTTGCCGTCTACCATTTCAATGTGGGTACGTTCTACCAGACCGCACAGCTTACCGTTCTCGTCAACCGAGCAAATACCGCGGGACACGTAGCCGTTTTCGGTCAGCGTGTTTTCCAAAATATACGCTGACATGGCAAACGACATCGGGCCCTCCGGCTGCGGCTTGGACAAGAAATCCGATAACAGCTGATAGCTTTCACGACCATAAAAATCATCCGCATTGATAACCATGAACGGCTCGTTCACCACCCCGCGGCAGCACAAAATCGCGTGACCGGTTCCCCACGGCTTGGTGCGCCCTTCCGGAACAGTATATCCCTCGGGCAAGCGATCCAGTTCTTGGTACACGTATTCTACCGGAATCTTCTCGGCAATACGATTCCCCAGCAACTCCTTGAATTCCTTTTCGATCGCGTGTTTGATCACAAACACGATCTTGCCGAATCCGGCTTGTATGGCATCGTATATCGAGTAGTCAATCAGCAACTGACCGTTCGGCCCAACAGGCGTCAATTGTTTCAGTCCACCAAAGCGGCTGCCCATACCGGCAGCCATGATTACGAGTGTCGGTTTCATTGTAAAATCCTCTTTCCCTTATAATACTCTTCTATCGTACTCCGCCCGCTCGTTTCGCGCAATAGCCGTTTTGGCAAAAATCGTGCATTTTTCGCCACCGCAGCATCTTACCATTGAAAATCGCAACAGAATACGCTATACTGTACTTATACTATACTGGGAGGAACCAAAAATGTCAATATTGATTACCGGCGGCTGCGGTTATATCGGCAGCCACACCTGCATTGAACTGCTCTCATCCGGTCACGACATCGTGGTGCTGGATAACTTTTACAACTCCGATATGGAGGCGCTCAATCGCGTCAAAGAGCTTTCCGGCAAGGACTTTCCGTTCTATGAGTGTGACATTCGTGATGCCGAGGGCTTGCGCCGCATTTTCCGCGAAAATAGGATTGACGTTGTCATTCATTTCGCAGGCCTCAAAGCGGTCGGCGAATCGGTTGAAAAACCGCTGGAATATTTCGATAACAACGTCAACGGAACGTTGGTGCTGTGCAGCGTGATGCGTGAGTTTGGTTGCAAACGCATGGTGTTCAGCTCCTCTGCCACCGTGTACGGCATGAATAACCCCTCCCCGCTGAACGAAACGATGGAGGTCGGCGCGGTGACCAATCCGTACGGCCGCACCAAGTTTATGATCGAGTGCATCCTGCAGGATCTCTGCGTATCCGATCCCGAGTGGTCGGTGGTCCTGCTTCGGTATTTCAATCCCATCGGCGCGCACAAGAGCGGCCGCATCGGCGAAGATCCCAGCGGCATCCCCAATAACCTGATGCCGTACGTCACGCAGGTCGCGGTCGGCAAGCGCGAAAAACTCTCGGTCTTCGGCAACGATTACGACACGCCGGACGGCACCGGCGTACGCGACTATATTCACGTTGTCGACCTCGCTCGCGGTCATGTTTGCGCGGTCAACTACGCGCTAAAAACCACCGGCATCGAAGCCGTCAACCTCGGCACCGGCACCGGTTACAGCGTTTTAGACCTCGTCAATACGCTCAAAAAAGTTAACAACATCGACGTGCCTTACGTCATCGTCGACCGCCGCCCCGGCGACATCGGCACCTGCTATTCCAACCCCGCCAAAGCAAAAGAGCTGCTCGGTTGGGAAGCGGAATACGGTCTGGAGGATATGTGCCGCGACGCCTGGCGCTGGCAATCCCAAAACCCGAAAGGATATAAAAACTAATAAACCCACCAAAAGGGAGTCAACGCTCTGCGTTGACTCCCTTTTTTTATGCCTCCCTCTTTGAGGGAGGTGCCGAGCGAATGCGAGGCGGAAGGAGTCCCCCATCATCTGCACACTCCAATACCCCCACACCCACCTCCCTTGTGTAAAGGGAGGTGTCGAGCCGCAACGCGGCGAGACGGAGGGATTGTCTAATCATCCGCACAATC
>JAZRQG010000035.1:0-4904 GCA_045649625.1 Acutalibacteraceae bacterium | reverse complement strand
TAGTGGGGATTTGTCTTCCTAAGACCGCCTTGGCCTCCGACTTCGGCTGAATAAACCATATTCTTCGTCAAAGTTGTGCCAGCCTTCGCGGTCGCCGCCCACCAAAATTTTGGTCAGTTGCATACCTGCCGATTTCTCGGCAAGCTCGACCTGCTGTGCGGTGTCGCCGTCGGCGGTGCAAACCACCGCATTGACGCCTGCCGCCCGGAAACGATAAACAAAGTCGTGCTCCATTAGCTGGTTAGTGGCAGGAATCGCGATGGCACCCAGCTTGTGCAGACCGAGGATCGCATACCAGAACTGGTAGTGGCGCTTGAGCACCAGCATCACACGGTCACCGCGACGGATACCCAGGCTTTTAAAATAGTTGGCACTCTGAGAGGAGGCATCCTTCATATCCTTAAAGGTAAAGCGGCGCTCGGTCATATCGTTGGCAACGTGGACCATTGCCAGTTTTTCCGGCTCGCGGCGGGCGATGGCGTCCACCGTGTCGAAGGCGAAGTTATAGTTGTCGGTATCCTCGAACGAGAGGTTTTGCAGCATCCCGTTTTCGTCCTCTTCCGCTTTGATAAACTTGTGGCACAAGAGCTTTTCAGCGTTGTTCTTACGCCCTTGGGCGATGTACAACGGCTGGTCAGTGGTGTCACTTGCCATAATCATGGATAAGAACACGCAATCACTGCCGTCGATGGCGATCATACCGTGCGGCGTAGAGGATTTGTAGAAGATAGAGTCGCCTTCCCGCAGAACCTCCTCGTGATCACCCACTTTGATACGCATGGCACCCTTGATCACCATATTAAATTCCTGACCGGTATGCGTGGTGGTATGGATTGGTTTATCCTGCAGTTCAGCAGAGTATTCATAGGTGACCCAGTACGGAGTCGCCAACTTTTTGCGGAACATGGGAGCCATATCCTGAATGGTGATACCGTCCTCGCTCGCGGTTACCAGGCCTTTGCCGCGGCGGGTAACGGTGTAGCCGGACAGCTTGGCGCTGTGTCCCTCTAACAGAACGGTGATCTCAATGCCAAAGACTTTGGCACACTTGTGCAGAAACGTAAAGGGGAGGTCCACCGTACCGGTTTCATACTGGCGGTAGAGTTCCTCGCTTACCTCTGTCAGCTCTGCCATTTTCTGCATACTGTATCCCAAAATTTCCCGCATACCGCTGATGCGGGCGGCGATATCCAAGAGTTGGGTTGAGGTGTTTGTAGTTGTCATTGCAATCTTCCTTTCTTGTTTGCAGGGCGCTTTGTTTTAGAAAATAAAAAAACGCCCCAAGAACATGAATTCTTGAGACGAGCAAATCATTACCCGCGGTACCACTCAAATTACGACCGAAGCCGTCACTTCAGACTCTAACAAGCCCTATCCCTTAACGCGGGCAAACGGGAAAGCCTGGCACACGCTCGGCTCACCGGCTCGGAAGTGATGGGTCTGATTGCAGCGGGTCATCGGCTTCACACCAAGCGCCGACTCTCTGGAGATCCGGATTGCAGGACCGTCTTCGTCATAGCCTTTATCAAATATTGAAACCACAATATCACATTAGCAGACGAAAGTCAACTGTTTTTTGGGAAAATTTTTCGACAAGTTCAAAAATATCGTGAAAATTTCTTGTTTTTGTTGACAAATCCAAACCGTTGTGGTTAAATATAGGCATCAATTGCGAAAGACAGTGACGGAAAACTTGCCTTTTTTCCAATGCCACAGAGAGCCGGCGGGTGGTGCGAGCCGGTGCAAAGGGATCTGGCGATCTGATTCCCGAGTCGGCTCTGCCAACGCTTAAACGGTCAGTAGTGGAGTCCGGTTGCCCCCGTTATAGGGCTGGGACTTGTTAGAGTCCGATGAGTGATTTCCCAAAAAGGGAAATAAGCAGGGTGGTACCGCGAACGTTGATTCGTCCCTGAGGCTGGAAGTTAGCCTCGGGGATTTTTCATTTTTATTTGAAGGAGTGTCCGTGATGAAAAAACTGATAATCAGTGACGTGACGATGAAACAGTCGGCAGAGGGCTTTGTGCTATCGTTTAAGGAAAAGATCGAGCTTGCCAAGCTACTTGATAAACTGGGAGTGTCGGTTATTGAGCTCGAGGGCATTCAGAATACCCGCACCGATTCTCTTCGCATTAAATCCATTGCCGCCGCGGTGGCGAATAGCATTGTGGCAGTGCCGGTGCAACTGAATGCCGAGAGCGTGGCACAGACATGGGCGGCGCTCGAGCAGGCAAAACATCCCCGCTTGCAGGTTTGCGCGGCTGTCAGCTCGGTGCAGATGGAATATCTCTTCCACAAAAAACCGGATGCGATGTTACGCACCATTTCTGAAACGGTTTCTGTGTGCAAGGCGGTTTGTGGCGACGTGGAATTTATTGCTGACGACGCCACCCGCGCGGATGTTGATTTTCTTCAAAAAGCAATGGACGTTGCTGTTCAAGCCGGTGCAACCACGGTTACGGTCTGCGATACCGCCGGTACGATGTTGCCCGTTGAATTCGCGGGGTTTGTCAAAGGCTTGCAGGTGCCCGAGCAGGTATCTTTGGGCGTGTGCTGTGCCAACGACCTGTCGATGGCAGACGCTTGTGCCGTCGCTGCTGTCGGTGAGGGCGCCGGTGAGATAAAGGCGGCATCGTATCCTATTAATAACGCAAGCGTTGCTAATATCGCAAAGCTGGTGGCGGCGCGCGGCGACAGCTTTAAGGTATCGTGTGACGTGCGCACCACCGAACTTAGCCGCATCATTGAGCGGGTTACCCAGATTTGCCAGGCCGGCAAAAGTAAAAACGGTGCCTTTAGCGCTGTGCAGACCGATCCGGGCTTGTATCTGACCGCTCACGACGATCTTGCCGCTGTAGCAAAGGTTGCGGAGCAACTGGGATATGATTTGTCCGAGGAGGACAGCGTGAAGGTATACGATGCGTTCCAACAGATCGCGGCAAAAAAAGAACGGGTAAGTTCCAAGGAATTGGATGCGATTATTGCGTCGGCTGCCATGCAGGTGCCCCCGACGTATAAGCTGGATACCTTTGTAATTACCTCCGGCAACACCATTTCGGCTACTGCCCACATTAAATTGCTTAAAAACGATATGCCGGTGGAGGGCGTTTCGATTGGTGACGGTCCGATCGATGCCGCGTTTGTTGCAATCGAAAAGATTACCGGTTGCCATTATGAACTGGATGATTTTCAATTGCAGGCGGTCACCGAGGGTCGCGGAGCCATGGGTCAGACCGTTGTCAAATTACGCAACGGGGGAAAGGTGTATTCCGGCAGGGGTATTTCTACCGATATCGTCGGCGCGGGTATTCACGCTTACTTAAGTGCCCTGAACAAAATTGTCTATGAGGAGGAAATGGTATGAACCTCTCCTTTTCCACCCGTGGTTGGCCAAAACTTACGTGGGATGAAATGATCGATACCGCCCTGGATATGGGCTTTGGCGGCGTTGAGGTGTATAACCTGCCGAAATTCGATCCGCTGCTGGAAAAAGGCGGCCCCTTCCACAAATATCAGGCCGCGGCAACCGTTCGTCAGCTGAGGGAAAAGAAACTCAAGATCCCCTGCTTTGACACCTCTCTGGACCTGTCTGCTGATCCTTGTGCGGTGAGCAACTTGACGACGCTTATTGAGGTTGCCAAAAACACGCAGGTGCCGTACGTGGTGGCTTGTGCGTTGCAGGATAACGAATCGGCCGTGCAAGCGGCACTGGAACAGTTGTTACCGATTGCGGAAACGATGGGTGTGAGCGTGCTTATCAAGACCAGCGGCATTTACGCCGATACCGCTCGCTTGCGCGCCATGCTGGATCTGTTTGCCAGTGACAATTTAGGCGCATTGTGGGACGTACACCATCCGTACCGCGATTTTGGTGAAAGCGGTGACGCCACCATTAAAAACTTGGGTACGTACGTGTGCCACGTGCATTTGCGCGATTCCGATGACGAGGGTGTGTATCAGCTGATCGGCGAAGGAACCATGCCGATTGCTGATGTGATGCGTGCGTTGTCTTCCGTGAACTACGACGGGTTTATCTCGCTTGAGTGGAAACCTCAATGGCTCGAGGATTTGCAGGATCCGGAGGTCATTTTCTCGTATTTTGTTAACTATATGTCCCGTTTTCATTCGACTCGCGGTATGAAAAAGTCGCTTTATTTTAACCACGACGGTACCGGTCAGTACATTTGGAAAAAGGATGAGTTGATTGAACTCACCTTCCCACAGGTGCTGGATCGTGTGGCAGAGGAGTTCCCGGATCAATATTGTTTTAAGTATACAACGCTGGATTATACCCGCACCTACGCAGAGTTTCGCGAGGACGTGGATCGGTTTGCCAGAGCCTTGGTTTCGATGGGCGTAAAAGCCGGTTCCAAGGTGGCCATTTGGGCAACCAACGTGCCCGCGTGGTATATCACTTTTTGGGCAACCACCAAAATCGGTGCGGTGTTGGTGACGGTGAATACTGCCTACAAGATTCATGAAGCGGAATATCTGCTGCGCCAATCGGATACCCACACGTTGGTGATGATTGAATCTTGTCTGGATTCGGATTATAAGGGCATCATCAACGAGCTTTGTCCCGAAATTGCCAAGACCCCGGCGGGCGAGCCGTTGCATTGCAAGAGACTGCCCTTCCTGCGCAACGTGATTACCGTTGGCTTTAAGCAGCCGGGTAGCCTGACCTTTGATGAGGCGATGGCTCGTTATGAGATAGTCAGTCGTGAGCGGGTCGCTCAGATGGCGGCGGCCGTTCGTCCGGATGACGTTTGCAATATGCAGTATACCTCCGGCACGACTGGTTTCCCCAAGGGTGTTATGTTAACGCACTACAATGTAGTGAACAACGGCAAATGTATCGGTGATCGGATGGGACTTTCTACCGCCGATCGCATGATGATTCAGGTGCC
>JAZRQG010000034.1:0-1702 GCA_045649625.1 Acutalibacteraceae bacterium | reverse complement strand
AAGCGCCAGCAACGCATTGTTTTGCTTTAAAACGGGAAGATCGTCGTTCATCAGCGCTTGCCCCATCATCGGGCCGCCGAACAGCAGCTTGCGCACCGGTTTCTTTAAGCCCACGAAATTGAGAACGTCGCGGATCGGCGTACCGATCACCACGCGCACGTTCATCGGATTTTCAACCGCCGAACCGTCCACTGTCAACCGTTTTTCAATAAGCGGGATACCGGTTTTCAGATACCGCGACAATACCGCAACCGAGGACACGTTCATCACGATACAGTTGACATCTGCCGGTAACCCACCCGTAGGAACGCGCCGACCGGTACACGCGGCAATGAGCACCTTTTCCGCACCCTGCGGATAGCGGGCGGGCAAGGGCTTAACCTCCACACGGTGAGCGGCCGTGCTGACGCTGGATGCGATGCGTGACAGCTCCTCGATCGCGGCGGGTTTGTTGCGTTCCACCGCAATATAGACCTGCTTGACACCTAAGAACTCCATGACGGTCTGCACACCCGACACAATATCCCACGAGTTTTCCATACACTCGCGGTAGTCGGTGGTGATATACGGTTCACATTCTGCCGCATTGATAATGATGGTGTCGATCTCATCAAGATTTTTGGGGTTCAGTTTGACGTGCATCGGGAATCCTGCACCACCGAGTCCGACCAAGCCGCAAGCGCGCACCGCCGCGATAAAGTCTTCAAACGTATCGACAACAGGCGGCTTCACGCTGCTATGTACACGGCCCTCGCCATCCGATTCGATCACAAGTGCCATGGTGGTGCGGCCACCCTGCAGCAGAATCTCCTGTGTGCCGACTACCTTGCCCGACACACCGCAATGGATCGGTGCGGATATCGCCGCTTCGCTGTCGGCAACCACTTGTCCGACCTCAACGGTGTCTCCCACCTTTACCGTGGGAATACACGGCGCGCCCATATGCTGCAAGAGCGGAATAATGAGCATTTTCGGTACCGGCATCTGCACGGTTTCGCATTCGGCCGTGTGTTTGCGATGCGGCGGATGTACCCCGCCACGCGTTTTGTGAATCAACGTGGAAATTGACACGTTTTCTCATCCTTTCCGAAAAAGTGGAATGTTTTGCAAATGCGGATATAGCACGTTTAAAACCAAACCGGTAATCACACCGGCAGGGATTGCCAGTAAAAGCAATAGCGGCGCATAATAGGTCATCGCGGAGCCCAACAAAAGGTAGGACAACAACCACTGTCCCATATTGTGAGCCACTGCGCCCACGACACCCAAGCCGACAAAGCTGAGCTTGTCCCGAAACAAACGGTGGACCAGCGTCATGAGCAACAACGATAACAGACTTCCGGCCGCACTCATCAAACACGCGATCGGTCCGCGAAACAGAGCAAAGGCTGCTTTGACGATCGCCACCCCCGCCGCGCAGGGCACCGACACGCCACACAAGGCATACATCACGGTGATATTGGCAAGTCCTAACCTAGCGCCGGGGATCGGCAACGGCGGTAACAGCCCCTCCAGAAACGATAAAACAATCGTTAAAGCAGATAGCACGGCAGCAAGCATCAGCCGCGTGGTACGGTTTTGGTTCATGCCGTCACCCCATCCACTTCACCGATACCGCCGACCACGCGCACACTCACGCCCGCCGGCACGCAAGCGGCAGTTTGCCCATTTTTCGACAACCAACCACTGTGCACACATACCT
>JAZRQG010000033.1:0-12031 GCA_045649625.1 Acutalibacteraceae bacterium | reverse complement strand
CACCGTTGCCTCCTCCGCCTCACGCATCAGTTTCTGAATGTCCGGCGCCAGCACCGATCGATCACCGATAAAGCAAGTGCGTATGTTTTCCTTTTTGAAATCGGCAAGCGATTCCTTGAGATACTCCCGCAACAGGTTCATGATCGCATCGACTTCCTCCTGCGGACGCTTCCAGTTCTCGGTGGAAAAGGTGTAAAAGGTGGCAACCTTGATCCCGCGTTTTTCACAATGCTTAGCAATAGTACGGAAAACTTTGGCACCGGCTACATGTCCTGCCTGACGCGGAAGACCGCGTTTTTTTGCCCAACGACCGTTTCCGTCCATAATGATGCCGATGTGTTGGGGCACCACCGCCGGCTCCTCATTCTGTTTTGATTTGGATGAAAAGAGCGCCATATCTTTTGTTCCTTTCAGCAAGCAAATGACCGGTGGATAACGATGTTCCGCCGGTCACTGTGTTGTAAAGCTATGGTTAGATTTCCATAATTTCCTTGTCTTTTTTTGCGGAAATTCCGTCGATCTCTTTGCAGAATTTGTCAGTGATATCCTGCATTTTCTTTTCTGCATTTTTGAAATCGTCCTCGGTGATCTCGGACTTTTTTTTCATATCCTTGAGTTTCTCCAAGCAGTCGCGTCGAATCGAACGAATCGCCACCTTGGAGTCCTCCGCGTATTTGTACACACCTTTGACAAGCTCCTTACGACGCTCCTCTGTCAACGGAGGGAAATTCAGTCGCAGGGTACTACCGTCGTTCTGCGGGTTCAAGCCCAGATCCGAGATCAGGATTGCTTTTTCAATATCGCGCAATGAACTCTTATCCCACGGTGCAATCAGAATGGTGCGTGGTTCGGGAACTGAGATCGCCGCCATCTGATTGATAGGTGTTGGCGTGCCGTAATATTCCACCATAATGCGATCGAGAACGGCAGGATTTGCGCGACCGGCGCGGATCGTGCTGTATTCGTTCAGCAACGCATTGATGGTCTTATCCATTTTTTCTTGAGCTCTGGTGAAAATTGTTTCCATAATTGCTCCTCCTTAGGAATGTACGACCGTGCCGACGCTTTCGCCGGCAATGGCACGCACAATATTTGCGGGTTGCTCCATATTGAATACCAAAATGGGTAAGCCATTGTCGTTACACAGGCTTGCCGCGGTGGAATCCATCACCTTCAGGTCGCGGTTAAGCACTTCCATAAAGGTGAGTGTATCAAATTTAACAGCGTTCGGGTTTTTCTTCGGATCGCTGTCATACACACCGTCCACCATACTAGCCTTGAAGATAATATCCGCATCGATCTCCAGCGCACGTAAAGCAGACGCCGTATCCGTCGAGAAAAACGGGTTACCGGTACCGCAGCCAAATATCACGACGCGCCCCTTTTCCAAATGACGCACCGCACGGTTGCGAATGTAGGGCTCGGCAATTTCGTTCATTGCGATTGCGGTCTGCACACGCACCTCACAGCCGAGTTGCTCCAGCGAATCGGCAAGTGCCAACGAGTTGATGGTGGTGGCCAGCATTCCCATGTGATCTGCACGCGTGCGATCCATATCACCACTGGACCGGCCACGCCAGAAGTTGCCGCCGCCGACAACGATTGCCATTTGAGCACCCGCATCGACACACTCCTTGATTGCCTGACAGACGCTGTTAACGGTTTCAAAATCCAGACCGTGCCCCTGTTCACCGGACAAAGCTTCACCGCTAAGTTTGAGTAATACGCGTTTATACTTCGGATTCATGACGACACTCTCATTTCCCCTTGTAATCTTATTCTACATTCTACTATAAATCAACTTATCTGTAAAGAGAAAGATTTGAATTTTTCGTAACAAAAAACGGCGGTATACTTGTACCGCCGTTTTCTCATTCTGTTGTGGTGATCGTGCTTTCCTTGGTGGTTGCCTGTGAGGCCGTTGTAGTAGCCTCGGTTGACGTCGTCGTTGAACCGACAGTCGTATCCGAAGCGCTCGCCGTTGTACCCGCATTCTCTGTGGTCGTGGTCGTCGCCTCCGTGGTGGTGGTTGGGCGGGAATTGGTCGCCTGAGAATAGTCAGTGATCTCATTCGCTGCCGATTCAGGTGTGTGCTCTACTAACCAACCGGTTGCCAGATAACGGCCACGTCCGGCGATTGCCGGATTACAGACGGTGTTGATGAGCTGACCCTGCAATGCCATAGACGCCGAAGTGCCGCCGTCTAAATTTGCCGCATTTACCGCACCATACTCCCATAGAATATCGGCAACAAGCTCCATATTAGCACCGTCCACACTGCGCTTGGCACTGCCGTCTACCACCAGCAGCAGTGCGACACCATCAGCACGCTGACCAATGGCGGCACGCGGATCGTAGCCACCCGAAGATCCCTTGAATTCCGCTTTTTCGCCGTTCACAATAAGGAAAGGACTCCAACTGAGCTTACCCCAGCTGATACCGTCACGTAATTTCAGCGCCTCGACGCCGGCATAATCGTATTCACCGAGAACCAGTACGTTTTCCTCGTTAAAGCCGATGATGTTATACGTTGTCTGTTCTTCATACACAGTAATTTCAGAGTTTTTAATAACCATTTCGGTCGGGATGCCACCGGAACCGACACCGCCCTCATCCTTGAAACCGCCGGCATTGATGCCGCATAGGGCGTTGTTGGTTTCGCACATATCCGTGATAAGCTGACCGCGTTTTCCCAGCTTGTTGGTAACGCCGAGCACCACGCGGGACGGGTCCTTAATCTGGATCAGGCGAGCGGTATATTTACCCTTTTTTGTCTTACCGCTGAATTCCACAACCTGTACTTCGCCGTCGTCGTAAATGACGTCGCCCGGATACTTTTCCGATGTGGAAAATTCTGCCACAGGTACGTCGTCATCCGGTGTGACGATCAAGTCGGGATCCGTCTCACCGTCAGGGGCTTGTGTGCCATTTTCGGCGAGCACTGCCTCAATGGTTTCCTGTGAAAAAAAGGTGGTGCACAGCCATGGATTGGAGGTGTGATAGGTCATCAGGATATATTGACTGCGCCAGCTCGGAAAGAGGGGTGTGTAAAACACAACCAGAAAGAACGCGACGATAAGTACAACAAGACTCCCGAGACCGACACCGGTCCAGCCGAGTATCCGCAACCACAGCGGCTTATGCCGGCGCTGTTTACCGTGCCGCGCGGTGTTATTCTGTTTCGGTTGTGCCGCCTCTGCTTCCGCCGTTTGCGGCTCGTTCACTTCCGGTGCGGGGGCAACAACCGTTTCGGTCTGCTCCTCGCGCTCAACCACGGCAATGCCGTTTTGATTCTCGTCCATACGATTCGACATCCTTTCACTTTCAGAAGAATATCATATTCGGCGTTAAAAATCAAGTATCGCAGCGCAGCTGGTTCAATATCCCAGCAACGCAGAAAAAACGTATAAAATAATCAAAAAACTGAAATTAAATGCGGAAAACAGCAAGAAATAACGGCGTTTTCCCTCTTTGTCGTGCTTACCGTACTCACTGTACGTAATCAAGCTGGCAAGCGAGGCAATCAGCGTACCCGCTCCACCGATATTCACGCCGACAAGCAGTGACGGGTACGATGTGGCGAAGCGGGAAAGTAACACAGCGGTCGGCACATTGCTGATGCACTGACAAGAGAGCACGCTGAACAACAGTGTGTTGCGGGACAGCAGTTCGCCAAGCAATGCGTGTACCGCCGGCAAACGAGACAGATTACCCGCAAACACAAAAAATGCCATAAAGGTAAACAACAACGGGTAATCCACCATCATCAGTGCACGTCGGTCCACAAACCACAGGACGACCGGAATGACGACAAGTCCGATCCAGTACGGAATGCCGCGGAACACGATCGCGATAGACAGCAGAAACAGCAGCAAATATAGGATCACCTTGTTGCGGTCAAGCTCTACCTGCTCGTCGGGCAGTTCCAGCGGTTCGGGGCGCACTATCACCAAACAACAAACAGTAATAAGAAAAATCGCCAAAACGAAGGGCGGTGCCATAATCGCGAGAAATTTACCGTCAGGTATATCAAAGTAACTGTACAAATACAGGTTTTGCGGATTCCCGAACGGTGTGAGCATACCACCTAGGTTGGCGGCAATATTTTGCATAATGAAGGTAAACGCCATATAACGACGCTTCCCCGTTGTTTCCAATACGAAAAAGCCGAGCGGTAAAAAGGTGAGCAGTGCCATATCGTTGGCAATCAGCATCGAGCCGATAAAGGTGATATAGACCAGCGCCAACACGCAGCTGCGCATCGTGCGAAATCGCCGCACGATGCCTTGTGCCAACGCATAAAAAAAGCGCATATTTTTCAGCGCGCACACAACCGCCAGCACACAAAACAAGCAGACGAGTGTTTTCCAATCGAAATAGTCCAGATATTGTGCGTCCGGTGGCACCAAAAACGAGGTGGCAACAGCAGCAAGCAGTGCAATACACAACACGGTATTGCGCCGAATAAACGCTTTTAAATGCAGATACCAAAACAAGCTCTCATCCCCTAAACGTGGATATTATACTGCGCTTTTTCGGTTTTTTCAATTGTTTCTTTTCTTTTTCGGGAAACTGTGATATAGTGATAACGGAGTTGATACAAATGCCATCTACTTTGCTGCACATTTGTTGTGCCCCCTGCTCTATTCGGTGCATTGAAACCCTACGGGACGAAGGTGTCGAGCCTGTAGGCTACTGGTACAATCCCAATATCCACCCGTACACCGAATACCGTTCTCGTAAGACGACCTTAGAGCAATACGCCAAAGAGGTTCAGTTGCCACTGATTGTCAATAACGAATACGGTCTGCGTCCGTTTTTGCAAGCGGTGGACGGAGAATTTGACAACCGATGCGAAACCTGCTATCGGTTACGTTTGGAAGAAACTGCCAGATGTGCAGCTGAGCGGGGCTTTGAATCGTTCACCACGACCTTGCTCATCAGTCCATATCAGAATCACGAGCTGATCGTGCAGGTTGCCAAACAGGCAGCCGCCGCCCACGGCGTGTCCTTCCTGTATCGGGATTTTCGCCCAAGTTTCAAAGAAGGTCAACAGATCGCGCGGGACAGCGGCTTGTATATGCAAAAATATTGCGGTTGTATTTTCAGCGAGGAAGACCGGTATCGCCGTAAGAAAAAATCGAAAACGACGGAGTAAATACCGCTTTTTGGCTGCACACCGTCAGTGAATAGCCGACGAGCGGATACTCCTTGAAATGCCAGCGGTTATCAGGTTCGGTGTGTACCCCTGAAAGACCGATACCAATCGCTTTCAGGTAACTTTCCTTGCGTGTCCACAGGGAAAAGAATTGCTCTAAGGTGAGTGGCGCATCGGTGCCCAAACAGCGGGCAGCAAGGCGTTTTGTATTGATGGGACGGTGTTGTTCGATGTCCACCCCGATTGGGGAATCGTCAAGGGCGCACACTGCAAAGTTACCGCTGTGGGAGAGACTGAAATGCCAGTTGGGATGATCGGCGAGAAACGGTTTGCCACGTTCATCTGTTGCAACCGTAACATCCCGCTCACGTAGACCGACGGTGCGCAAGCAAGCGTCCAATGCCAAACCCGCACACAAACTGCGTGCCTGATCCTCCGTTGTTTTCAATGCCATAGTTTTTTGTAAACGTGCTTCGGATAAACTATCCTTGGCATACGGCGCATTCTCAACGGATACCACAATTAAAACCATCCTCGTCCCCCCTTTTTTAATCCAGTATAGCGTACTTGTAAAAATTTGTCCAGTTGGAGGTTTCGTTATGAAACGTATTGCCAAATTTGAATCCGTTTCGGAAAAACGCTTTGCCGCCGATTTTGTTGATTGCTTCGGTGACAGTGCTGTTCCCGCCCTACCGGCACTGCCGCGCCGCGCGACGGCGGGTTCTGCGGGATATGACTTTTATCTGCCCTGCGCCATCCGTTTAGAGCCGGGCGAGTCGGTTAAAGTGCCCACCGGCATACGCGTGCGCATTGACGAGGGCTGGGTGCTCAAAATCTACCCGCGCAGCGGGCTCGGTTTCAAGTTTCGCTTACAGCTCAACAACACGGTCGGCATCATCGACAGCGACTATTACGGTGCCGATAACGAGGGCCACATTCTCATTAAACTCACCAACGACTCCCGCGAGGAAAAAACCGTCGATCTTCCTGCCGGTACGGCGTTCGCACAAGGCGTATTTGTAGAATACGGCATTACGGAAGACGACGATGTTTGTACCGAACGCCACGGCGGATTGGGAAGTACGAGCAAATAAACCGTTTTTAGCATACTGGCGTATGGCGGAAAAAGCTGAGACAATACGGGCGAAAAAACGTGGCGAAAACCATTGCGAGTTCGGCTCCCTTATGGTATAACAAAAGCACCGGGCGATGCTCGGTGCTTTTGTGTTTGGATTAGAGTTTGTCTGCGTAATAGAAAGCCGCATTACAATGACCGACGCGATCGGTCGAAGCGCCAATGGGGGTCAGTTTCCAGCCATCGGCGACTGTAAAGTCGACATCCAGATCTTTGTCTGAATAGTTGACCGCCGCAATAACGTAGCGCGAGTCGTCCACCTTGTGCTGTGTCACACTGAGATCGGGATGCGAGGTGGTGACGATCTTGTTTGCCAGCACCTTGTCGGCAAAGAATTTATAGATTTTGTAGTAATCGTTTGCGTAGGCACCGTAGGTTTCGGCAAGCGTCAGCTCTAACGGCATATTCAGGAAGAACACGCGGCCTTTACCGTAGTTGAAGCGAGAGAGAACGATGTTGCCCTCCTCGTTATAAACCAACGGCTCAGCGCCAATCGACTCCACCAAGATCTCTTGCTCACAGGTATACGGCACGTCACCGAATTCAAACGATGCCGTATGGCTCGTACGCGAGCGCACGATACCATTGGAGCGCAGTCCGGTACACTCCTCAAAATGGAAGAAATCGCCGCCGTTATACGAGATATACAGCGTAGCACCCTCCGCCACTTTTTCGTAAATCTTTTTGAACGCGTACTGATTCATGACTTCCCAGCCGGTAATGCACGGCAGGATATACAAATCGGAATCCGGAATGGAAATGACCTCTGACTTGTTGTCGGCAATGGCAAAAGAAACTTCAACACCCGCCTGCTTACCTAACACAAAGGAAGCAGAGGCACAATTCCAGCGTTCGGCACGCGTTTCCTGCGAAGAAGTCAGCACACACACAGCATCAATATCGCGCTTCGGTAGTTCTTCAAAGGGAAGGGACTCAATCAATTCGCGCATTTCTTTCATCGTGTGCGCGATCGGGCGCGGTTTATCATCGGAAGTAAACAGTGACAGATCGCGTTCCATCATACCGTGGCAGTACGGCGGTTGCATCAATTCTGAATGATTGGCGCCGCACCACCACATCCAACCTTTAACACCGTGGACAAAGGAAGACAGGATGTTGATCCTGCCGTAATCAGCAGCAATATCCGCATTGGCAAACGCCTGCGAAAAGGTTCCCTGCTCCTGCAAGATCGTGGGCTTACCGGACAGGTCCTCATAATACATACACTGAGCCGTAGCCAGCATCGTGGTACGCATCCGATTAATCTGCTCGAAGTCGTTGTTAACGGACGGCGAAGCATACGAGTGCGGGGTAAGATAATCCACGATCTCCCCCTGGTGCTCGATCCACCAGTTACCGACGTAAGGTGCCAACCCGTGCATACCCGAAGAGATCGGGCGGGTGGTGTCCGCCGCATAGATGGCGTTGCGAACGTAGGTCAACCACACGTACGCTTCATACGCATTGTTGACGTCGCCCAAGCAGTTCGATTCGTTGCCCAGATCCCACATCACAATATTGGGACAATCCTTAACGCCTTCCACAAAACCCTTGATGAAGCGGGATGCCCACATAAGGACCTCAGGATCGTACAACGCGTTTTTGCCGTCCAGTCCGCGCGGCATATACAGTCTGCCGCTCATCCAACCGGTCAGGATCGACACGCAAAGTTTGATGCCGTGCTCGTCGCATACAGCCGCAAATTGCTTAAAGTTTTCAATTTGTTGATAATCAATACCCATTACGTTGGTCAGCGGTTGCTCGTTATAATCGCAATAGCCTTTTTCCTGGCCGTGGTAAGCGTACACTTTATAAAACGGCTGGAAATCGCGCCAGTTCGGGAACACGCGCATATACTTGATGCCGATATCTGCCAGCATTTTTACATCCTTTTTGATCCCCTCAAGATCAAAATCACGCCACATATCGATGCCGTGTTTTTTGTCCCAGTAGTTACAGCCCAACATAAATTCCATGATAATCACCCTTCTTTTCTTTTATTCTTGCACGGGCGGCAAACACGCCACGACCGTGACCGACCCTTGTGTTTTCAATTCTGTTTCATACGCACTATGCGGCAAGAAGAAATAGTCGCCTTTTCGCACGATCTGTTCCTTGCCGTTACAGCGAACAACTCCCTCGCCCTCGGTGATCATATACACCGCAGGCTTCTTATCTAACACCACGTGGGAATCACGTACACAGTACCGTTCCACGGCAAAGCACGGTGTATCTTCATAGGTGATGAGTGCTTCGGCGGTGACGCCGTCCTTTTCGTACAAAACTTTCGGTTGCTTGCGCCCTTTGGCGATCGCCGCCTCGCCCCAAAGGGAAAAATCAAACACGTCGATCGCCGTATCCGCATCCAAGCCAATATACATTTCTTGGTCATTCAAGCGGTAATCTCCGCAATAGTATTCCGGTTGAATGGTGAAATCGGTCGGTTCCTGAACCTCCAGTATTAAGCAGCCACTACCGATCGCGTGTGCCATTTTTGCCGGTACGAAAAAGACGTCACCGGGATGCACGGGGATCTTGTTCAATAAGCGTTCCATTGCCTGCTTATCGTCAAGACTCGCCGTGACGGCTGCTTTGAATTCGTCTGCTGTATACGGTTTGTTAAATCCAAAGTACAAGCACGCATCCTCACGACATCCAAGCACGATCCACGACTCGGCTTTTCCGTAATCGCTATGAAAGTGCTGGCGTGAAAATGCTTTGTCCGGATGCGCCTGAACAGGCAAGCGAATGGCGCTGTCCAGTACCTTTGTGAGTACACCGAACTCCTTGCGGTCACCCAGCAAGTCATCGGCATGTTCCCGCAACAGATCATCAAAATACAAATCGGTGCCGCGGATTTGGGATACCCCCTCTTTTTCGCCTTTGCTGATCTTATTGATGGCTTTCACCGAGGACGCGACCCATTCTTCCGGCTCGAAGCCGTCGGTGGAATCGTCACCAAAAAAGTCTGCAAAGAGAGCGCCGCCCGTGTACACACGACCGACCCTGTTTTTCTCAAAAAAGATCGGCCCGTGAAGAATCTGCTCCAATTCTGCCATTGCTCTGCCCCCTATTCCTCATATTGTATCAGCTTGGAAGCTTCTTGCATACTGTCATACACGCCCGCCGCAACCAGTGCACAAAGCGACGCGCCGAATGCGGCCTCTTCCCGATGGGCGGGAATCACTATTTTCAGGCCAAAGATTTGTTCGAAACGCTCACGCAATGCTTTGTTGTTGCGCACGCCGTTGCCCGAGCCGACCATTCGGTTCCGTTCGGTGGACAGTTCGGGGCACATTGCCGCATACAGTTCGTACAGTTCACGGGCAATGCCCTGCATAAAGCCGTCACACAAAGCCGACATCGTCAGATTATCCACACCGATATTGGTAATACTGCCACGCTCCTTCGGGTTCGCCCGCGTTCCGCTGAACAGCGTGCTGACTTCCAGAGTATCGTGCGAACAAACAAAGTTCTCCATTAACTTGTCCATTGCGGGATACGCACTTTTAATCTCAGTTCCCGAAACAGCCGTGGCAATTTCTCTGAACAGTTTTTCCAGCATGGCGTAGGCGCGTCCGCCGCAAAGCGAAGAACCTGCCAAAATGTAGGAATCCCCCATCAGCGGACGGCAATCGAGTGCCTTGTTGTTCGACCGTTTGTCGGTAAAACAAGAAATCTGACTCCCCGTTCCGACGTTGACAAGAAGACTGTGCTCGGGATCGGCAACCGAGCCGAGAAAGCTCGCCTGGTTATCGCCGATAGCAACACAAACCGGGATTCCCTTGTAATGTCCCCTCACCGTAAAATCCGGACAAGCTTCGGGGAACATCGTATCATCCAAGCCAAGCACGTTTACCGCGCCTTTATCGAACGTGTAGGTTGCCGTGTCGAACAGACCGAGGCTTGCCGCATCAGAGGAGTGCAGCAGCGGTTTCGTCGCACCGGTAAGGTGTAACACCACCAAATCGTGTATGGTACAAAACGCTACCACGTCGTTGGGAACGTTACCGTTTATCGTATCGTAAAAATACGTAACCGAACCGTAACCGGTGGCAAGCGGATAACCTGTTTTTTCACTCATGTATTCCGCGTAAGTCTTTCCGTCTTTGTAGGGAAGATCTCCTCTGCCATCCTGCCAAATGGCAAGCGAACTAATCGGTTTTCCCTCGGCATTGATATACACGATACCGTGCATTTGACCGGTAACACCGATGGATACCACCGGCAACGATTCACCCATCAATTCTTCCAAAACAGTATCTACAAGGAACAACAACCGCTTGGGATCTTGCACTTTTTCAAAGGTGTTGTTCGTTGTTAAAAAGCTGTCATTGGCAAGCGTGCGCGAACACACGATCTTCCCTGTTTGCGCATCGTGTAAAATACCGCAAACCGAAGTGGTGCCAATGTCCAAACCGATTGCATACATAGTCAACGCCTCACATTTCGGTGGAATGGGGATCTAATCGTTTGATAATATCCTGCTGAATAGCCGGCGACAGGTCCAAGAAATTGACGAACGTGCCGTGTATCCTCATGATATACACGCCGTTCGGCGCATACTTCTTCGGATCTGCCAACACTTTACGCAGGGTATCGGGTGTGGTAACATTGACATACAGATAGAACGGTGATACGCGATCCTGCATTTCGGAATTGAAGAACAGCGGTTTGATCACACGACCCGCAAAATCTGTGCCTTTTCCCTCGAACGTGTCGGCGGTGAAATATTTGGGATCAATGCCCAGATGCGAAGCATACCCGCCACCCATTTTCTCAAAGGGAAGCCGCATATTGGACAAAATACGGAAGCCCATACCACCGCTCGCCTCGCCGTAGAGCGGATCAACACCATAGTTTAACTGCTCACGCGCATGTCTTCCGTCGGGCGTAGCAGCTACCCAGTAGCCGTACGTTAAGTGCGTGGTGGGGCTTGCCCAGTCCGCACGGAACGAATTACCCAAATAGTTTTTGTGTGCCGCTACCATATCCGAGATACGGTTTGCAATCTCTGCCGCTTCCTTATCCACGACTGCTACGTTGTTACCGAATTTCGGTGCAGCTTTTAAAAATTCGTGCAGTTCCTCATACCCCACGAAATCACATTTCAGCGCGTTAATCAAATTCTCGGCATCTTCCGGGCGCTCAGCAAGCAATTTGTCAATGGCAACAAAGGAATCCGCCATCACACTGAGCCCGTGAATCAGACATCCGCTGCCGTTATACGGTGTTCCCTGATGCTCGGTATCCCGCATATCGTAGCCGGATGTAACACCGCCCATAAAGCAGCTTAAGAACGGGACAGGCAATTCGCTGATTGCTTCCGATGCACCGTTTGCCGCATCACACATTAAATCCACGTAGTGCCCACACGTCTTGTAAAAAATCTCGCGAATGTTTTTCAGCAACGTTACACTGTCAATCGGCGCGGTTTCCTCAATCACCTTACCGGTGATCATGGATTTACCGCCGTTCAGGCAAAGTTCCAAAATTTTAGGCATATTCAACCAGCTGTTGGTAGTGTTGCCGTTGTCCTTGCCCATAATGAGCGGCTCTTGGCACCCCGCCACGGAGTAATCCGCCAAATCACCTTCCGCAACTTGACGATTTCGCAAAAGTTCAAACACCGAGTCATCGTTAAACAGCGATGGTGTGAGAACACCGGGAGAGAAGAAGAACCGTCCCAACTCCTCATAGACCTTGGTTGGAGTGTTTTTATGAAGCTTTACCGACAA
>JAZRQG010000032.1:0-4302 GCA_045649625.1 Acutalibacteraceae bacterium | reverse complement strand
TCCGACTTCTGTTTTCCTGGCTCACCTATTTTCTGACCAAGCAATTTCTTGTATTTGATAAATCCCCCGAGGAATTCAAAACGTTTGTGGAGAGCTACGGCTGGACAGGCCGTTTCGTGGCGCTGGGAATTCAGGTCTTGCAGGTAATTGTGCCCTTGATCCCCGGCGAAGTGGTGGAGGTTGGCATCGGCTACACCTTCGGTGCAATCGAAGGCACCCTTTTGTGTATGGCAGGGGTGGCAATCGCTTCCTCGCTCGTCTTCCTCTTGGTCAAGCGTCTGGGTGTTCGGTTGGTGGAGTTGTTTATCAGTCGGGAAAAAATCAACGAGCTGCGCTTTATCAACAGCGAGAAAAAGCTCAAACGGCTCATTTTTATTCTCTTTTTCATTCCCGGGACGCCAAAAGACCTGCTCACCTATTTCGTGGGACTCACCCGCATCAAGTTGCATGAATTTTTGATTATTTCGCTGATCGCGCGAATCCCCTCGCTCGTGACCTCCACCATCGGCGGCAACCTCATTCAAAAAGAATCGTATTGGGGTGCCGTTTGGATGTTCGTCATCACCGGTGCAGTCAGTTTGGCGGGGATGCTCGTATACAACCGCATCGTCGGTTTCCGCAACCGTAAAAAAGAACCGCCTGAAAACGCACAAAACGCCGATGAGTGATCTTACTCATCGGCGTTTCTTATTATAAGAATAATTCGCGTAGCTGCTGTACCGAATCCACGATGCAATCCGCTCCCGCTGTTTTCAGTTCTTCGCGACTGCCGTAACCGTACGTCACTGCGACCGCCGGCATGCCGAACGCACGCGCACCCTCAACGTCGTACTTGCGATCCCCGATCATGACAGCGTCCGAGACGTCTGTCACCCCGACACGATGAAGCGCATAGCGGATCACCGCCGCTTTATCGGCACGCGTTTCAGCCATATCGCTGCCCGCAATGCATGCAAAATACTCGGTAAGTCCAAAATGCTGCATCAAACGGCAGGCATACATTTCGGGCTTGGAGGTGGCCATAATCAGCCGATACCCTGCGCGCTGTGCATCCTGCAAAAAGGCGGGAATACCTGCGTATACTTCATTTTCATACAGACCGATATCGGCAAAATACACGCGATATTCACGCAGTGCTTCGCGGGCTTGTTCCTCATTCATCCCGTAGTTCTTAAAGGAATCCAAGAGTGGCGGTCCGATGTATGATAACAACGTTTGCCGATCGTTCTCCTCAATTCCAAACTGTTTCAGCGCGTACTGCACCGCACGTGTGATCCCCCGTGCGGGATCGGTCAGAGTACCATCC
The DNA here is from genome assembly GCA_045649625.1 of Acutalibacteraceae bacterium. Classification (GTDB taxonomy): domain Bacteria; phylum Bacillota; class Clostridia; order Oscillospirales; family Acutalibacteraceae; genus RGIG3009. The sequence continues at coordinate 2,996 of JAZRQG010000032.1, read as the reverse complement.
AAATCAAACAGCAAAAACCGCGTTTTTCTGGTAAGGCATTCTTCCGTGAAAATGTGAAGGGGGTATTCCCCCGTAACACGATGCGGCACCGTATAATCGGCATAGATGAGTCGTCCGTCCACATACGCCGTGCCGCGTTTGACCGACACGGGACGGCAGAATCGCTTATCCGTATCCGCCAACCGTTTAAGCCGCTTTCGCTCCCCTTCACTTGCACGCAGACAGGGTGGCAAGATGCCCGACGGATTCGTCGCGATGCGGTCACACGCCATATATCCGCGTAAAGTTTCCCTATCCACGCCCTCCCAAGAGCCACACACTGCGTACATCTGCTCGGTATACGCATCCAACGACACCCGCTCTTTGGGTAGAAAGTTACTCAACGTTTCAAATAGTGCAAAGGGCGTGTAGCCGGTAGCCTCCAGTAAGTATCGCAGGGTGCGGCAAAAGCGCCCGCTGTTATACAGTCGGTCCAACACACTCTCAATACCATGTAACCGTTCAAAATCCTGTTCGCTCATCCACGGGGTACTGATGACCTCATACGGCGGCTTGGCGGAATACACGCACGGATACGCATCGGTGTTTTCACGCATTGGTGCGCCGTGTAACAATTTCAAAAAGCCGAGCTGTAACATGTGAGGTGACAGGGAATAAGCGGCGTTAAAACTCTTGGCAAAAGTAGACATATCTTCTCGCGGCAAGCCCGCGATCAAGTCGACATGAACGTGTACCGTCTGACACGCGAGCAAGCGGCGAACATTTCGTTTCAGCCGTTCAATATCCGTTTTGCGGGCAATCGCCGTAAGTGTCGGCTCGTGGAATGACTGAATACCGATCTCCATTTGAAACAAACCGACAGGAGATTCCGAAAGCTCCGTTAGCGTTTCTTCGTCCAACAGATCACCGGCGATCTCAAAGTGAAAGCATACGTCACGCGGGACGTCTGTGCCGTAACGCTTGCGAATAAAGCGGATGATAGCAAGCGCCCGTTTGCGGTCGGCATTGAACGTGCGATCGACGAATTTGATCGTTTTTGCGCCGCTGTTGGCAAGTAACAAGATCTCACTGTATACACGTTCCATGGGATAATACCGCACGCCGCCGCAGCGACCGGACAAACAAAATGCACAGGAAAACGGACAGCCGCGGGAGGTTTCCAGATACGCGATGCGCGCGTTTAAGGTATCAAAATACTCCGCGCAATACGGGCTCGGCGGCAGTTCATTTGTGACATACGGTTCCCCTTCGATCACGGTATCACCATCGCGATAGCACAGCCCCGGTATATCGGTAAGCGGTAAGCCGCCGCTAAGAGCCGTCAACAGCATGGCAAAGGGGCGTTCCCCCTCGCCCGACAATACGTAGTCCACCGACGGTTCCCCTCGCAAAAGAGCGCCCGCACGATAGCTGACCTCAGGCCCGCCCAAAACGACTCGGAGCCCCGGCAACGCCCGCTTTAAGCGAGCAGTCAACCGGAGCACCGTTTCAATATTCCAGATATAGCACGAAAAACTCACAACCTGCGGAGATTTCTCGATAATACGGGCAAACACCGCGTCAGAAGATTCGTTGATGGTCCCCTCCAACACCTCGGCGGTCACCGACGGCGCATACGCGCGCACACCGCTGAGCAAGCACCAGGGAGCCAGCGACGAGTGGATATATTGCGAATTCAGTCCGCAGATCACCGCGTGCAATGCTCGTGCCATGATCTCTCCCCCCCGCTTTCACCGTTTTGTCTTATTGTATCATACAAAACAGCAGCGGACAAGCACTTTATTTCCCGCAGTTTTTGTCAAACGAGGGATTGCACGCATAGAAATTTTTGCTATTCAACCGATCGGTTGCCAAGCGCAGTCCTTCACCTGAACAACAATGGTGAAATGCTTTTGCGACATCAATTTTTTATATCTTCCACTTGATTTCAATGCTCTCTTTTGAGGCGGTTATGCGCTCTATCAGGCAGTCAACTACCGTAATTTTGTCGCTAACCGACAGTTCATCCCAATGCTCAAAATATCCGCTGATTTCACCCACATCATTTGTGCGGTTACTCTCTAATGAAACAATCTCGGCGCCAAGTTCTTTCTTTTCAGCATCAAGCTCGGCAACGCGATTGTTTATGTACTGCATTACCGTATCATTTGCCGAAGCGATTTTTTCGAGCAAAGAGGATATTTCTTTGTCAATCTCTTCTATGCGTGTTTTAAGTTTTACAACTTGCAGGTTACAGCCGTCCTGCTTTTTCTTTGACAGTGTCTGAAACTCCGCTAATTTTTTCTGCATTTCTTTAAACACAATGTCATCAACAACATCAGCATCCAAAGAGCCAAAGTTACATCCACCGGCGTGATATTTGTTTGTGCAGAGATAATAACGGTTATCGGACTTGGTTTTGCACTTGTAACTCTTAGCGGTTAAAGCATATCCACAACTGGCACATTTGATTTTACCCGCAAGCCAGGTTGCTTTTGCCTTAATAGGCCGTGCAACGCTTTGATTGTTTAAGCACTTGGAACGGCATTTAATCCAAGTTGCCGAATCGACTAGCCCCTCATGTGGTGCGAGAACCAATGTGTGACCTACTAAGGATATTGTTTTTCGCTTAAGATTATCGCCCGAATAAAGATACGCTCCGTTCATACCGATAAAGTCCTGAGGTGTATTGACAATGTTTGTGCCTTGCGATTTAAAAAATTCATAAAGCTGATAGTCGGCTTTTACATACGCGGGGTTGATTACCACATCACGCAAACGGCTTCTATTGAATAGCTTACCGTCACGTTTTCGTATGCCGTGTTCTTCCAAATAGCGCATAACATCACCGAACGAGGTTTGAGGCTTTGAATACATTGAAAATATTAATCTAATGACCTCTGCTTCTTCCTCAATTGGTTTATACATTTTTGTTCGTATTCCGTCTATGGTTGTTTCAACCAGTTCAAATCCAAACGGCACTCTGCCACCCATATAAAAGCCACGTTTGCTTCGTG
>JAZRQG010000031.1:0-2932 GCA_045649625.1 Acutalibacteraceae bacterium | reverse complement strand
ATGCTGGAAAACGCCGTTAGCGGCGGTTCTATTAAAAATGCGTACATTTCGGGTTATCGTGTAGCGGGCAAGACCGGAACCTCGGAAAAGACAGAAACCAAATCCGAGGAGGATAAGGATGCCAACGTTGAGATCATTGCTTCGTTCGGCGGCTTTGCACCGGCGGATGATCCGCAGGTTGCGGTGCTGGTGATGGTCGATGAACCGCAATACTTGAAATCCGGCGGCGGCGTTGCCGCGCCGTGTGCCAAAAAGATACTGAAGGACATTCTCCCGTATCTCGGCGTGGAGCCGAATTACACCGAGGAGGAGATTGCGAGTCTCGATCGCAGCGTTCCCAATGTTGTGGGCGCGACCGTTTCCGCAGCGGCGACCACGCTGAAGGCCTCCACGCTGACCTATCACACCATCGGCAACGGTGATACGGTTGTCAAGCAGGTCCCCGCGAGCGGCACCTCTATTCCGAAGGGCGGTGCGGTGTGGCTGTACACCGATAACCGCGAAACCCAGATGACGACCGTTCCCGATTTTTCGGGTCGTACCGTCGCACAAGTCAATCAGGCGGCGAATACCGCCGGTGTGAACGTACTGCTGTCCGGTATCAGTGCCACGTCCGGCACGCCAACCGCCACGCGGCAATCGGCAAAAGCCGGACAGAAGGTGGCAAAAGGTACGGTTATCACGGTTGAATTTACCTATGCAGATACCATCTATTAATCTATTTGAGAGGACGCCTGTTCATGAAACGCTTTCATCAACAGGACGTTTCAATGCGGGCTCCCTCCCGTCGGATGTGGCAACGCGCCTTAGCGGTACTGATCGTGATGATTGTTTGCTTTGGTGCAATATGCGGTAAACTTGCGGCTTTGCAGATCGCGGAGCATGCGCAGTGGCAAACGCTGGCCTCGGAACAGCAGCTTGCCGACAGCGTGATCTCGGACAAACGCGGCACGATTTATGACCGTAACGGCATTGTGTTGGCGCAAAGCGTAGAGGTCGCCACCGTCATCATGATGCCGTCGGAGATACCAAACGAGGCTTCGCGTATGACGATCTGTTCGGAATTACCGGAGCTTCTACAGATTGATGCAGCAAAGCTGGAAAAACAAACGCGGAAAATCGGATCGCGGTATGAGGTTATTAAATCAAAAATAGATGAAACACTGCGTACCGCTTTTATTGAATGGGTGAAAAAAAACAACCTCACGGGTGCGTTTCGTGTGATTCAAGATTATAAGCGCGAATACCCACACGGCAGTACACTCTCTTGCGTGCTCGGCTTTACCGGAACGGACAATACCGGTCTGGAGGGCTTGGAGGCAAAATATAACGAGCTTCTCGCGGGGGAGGCGGGTAGAGTCATTACCACCAAAAACGGGCGGGGTGATGCGCTTCCCAACACGATTCAATACGAAACCACCATTGATGCCAAGGAGGGGCACAGCCTTTACCTTACCATCGATGTGAATATTCAAAAAATCGTGGAAAACTATTTAGAGATGGCGGTTGCGGAAACCGGCGCTGCCAATCGCGCGTGTGCCATTGTGATGGATGTGCGCACGGATGAAGTACTGGCGATGGCGACCAAAGGGGATTACGATCTCAACAATCCTCGTGTTTTGCAAAACCCCGATACGGCAGCGCAAATCGCGCTGTTGTCGGGGGATGAGCGATCAGATGCCCTATTTACTGCTCTGCAAAAGCAGTGGAAAAATAAAGCGATATCCGAATTCTATGAGCCGGGATCGGTCTTTAAGATTTTTACCGCCTCCGCGGCACTGGAAGAGGGACTCATTTCGGAAAAATCGGGCTTTTTCTGCAACGGCACGTATACGATGGCGGGTGTACGCACCATGAAATGTCACGTGTTTCCCCGCAGTCATGGCAGTCAGACGTTGGCAGAGGCGATCTCTCATTCTTGCAACCCCGCGTTTATGACCATCGGCTCGCTGCTCGGCACGTCGTTATTCCCGATGTATCACGAGCGGTTTGGGTTCACGTCGCTCACCGGCATTGATATGCTGGGCGAAGCGCGTGTGACGCCTACGCTGTATCACAGTGCCTCCGCCATTACGGCGGTGGATGTGGCAACCTCGTCCATCGGGCAGACCTTTAAGGTTACCCCCATTCAAATGATCACCGGCGTGTGTGCCGTGGCGAGTGACGGTAATCTGCGCACGCCGTATGTTGTTAGCCACAGCGTAACGGCAGACGGTGTCAAAAAAGTATTGAATACTCCTACTGTACGCACGCGTGTGGTTTCAAACAACACCGCCTCGCGTATGTGCGCCATGCTGGAGGGTGTGGTGGACGGCGGCGGTGCGAAAAATGCCTACGTTGCAGGATACCGCGTTGCCGGCAAGACCGGCACCTCAGAAAAAACCGATCAGGCGTCCGCCGAAAACGGCCGCAAGAACGCGGTTGCCTCCTTTTGCGGGTTTGCGCCCGCAGACGATCCGCGGATTGCCGTTATCGTAATGATCGACGAGCCGCAGACCTACATCCGCTACGGCGGAACGCTGGCAGCGCCTGTCGCACAAAAGATCTTTACCGACGCGTTGCCGTATTTGGGGATCGAGCCGCAGTATACCGAACAGGAATGGAACGCCTTGCGCACCACCGTGCCGGATGTGACGGGGAAAACCGTTTCGGCGGCGAGTGCGGTGTTGAAAAGCGCCGGGTTATCCTACCGCCTTGTCGGAGGCGGTACGGTGACGCACCAAAGTCCGGCGGCAGGTACGGCGGTGCCCAAAAACGGTACGGTCGTGCTGTATACCGACGGACAGCCGCCCGAACAGGCAACCGTGCCGGATGTCACGGGGAAAACGCTGTTAGAGGCCAACATCCTGCTCACCGATGCGGGGCTGAACGTCAGCATTGTCGGCTGGGTCAACGAGGTAGACAACTTGAACACGCAACGGCAGGCGGTTGT
>JAZRQG010000030.1:0-3406 GCA_045649625.1 Acutalibacteraceae bacterium | reverse complement strand
GATCCAACGTACCGACGGGATATTATTATAAACGTCACGGAGGAATTAACAAACATCCTACAGGCTGCGGAGTACCTTGACACAGATACCGTTACTCGTCAGATTTGCGGAGTCCTCGGCCTAATTGATGATGCGGACAGCATCATAGCAAAACGCCAAGCAGACGAATTGACGCGGTTCTCCGGCGACGATACGGAGAGCGACAACGAAAACGACATGGAGGAAGATAATGGCTGATTCCTATTTGAAAGTAAAAGATAACGGCGCATCCGGTCTTGCACTTGTAAGACAGAGTGTTGACGATGCGCAAGAAGATCTTGGAGTGGCTGACTTAAAGAATGCGTTAAATCTTTCGGATAAAGAAATATTCGGAGAAATTGACGATACTTTCCCATTAGAATTTGAAAACGGAACATACAGAAATGTTTCTGTTAGATCAACTTTAGTAAAATACTACGGTGGCGGATATGATCTGACACGAAAAGTTGTAAAGTCAACCGTCTTTAATGCCCCTTGCAATGTTGTTCTGACTGCAAAAAGCGGATATGGTTTTACGGTGTTTACTGCGAACGATGCCGTAATTACTGCTACGAGCGGGATGGTTACAAGCTACACGTTGGAGGCAGGAAAACAGTATGGCATAATTCTCCGCACAACCGATGGTGAGGGTGATATTTCTGCGCTATCTGTGGATCAGATTGTGGCAATAGCGTATGAAAGTAGTATTGATGCTTTAGACAATGAGATTGATGATTTGAAGGCACAGTTAAGCAATTTTGAGAATCAGTTTTATGCGGATTCTCAGGTTGACATAACTCAATATGAATATCCTGCATATATCTACCCGTCCACCGGAAAATGGTCGACATCTTCAGTGACGAAATGCTGTATAACCCCGATACCGGAAAATGTCAGCAAAGTGACGGTATCTGCTCAAAGCGGGAAACAATGTGCCATCGCATTTTTAACGTCAACCGCACACAGCGGCGGCACAGACCCGAATTACGCTACGGGCGAAACAGCGCCCAGATGGAATGCGGTCGGGGATACAAAAACGTACAATGTACCGTCTGATGCCAGCTATCTGTATATTACCAAAGTTTCGACAAACGGAACTGACTTAGCTCCCTCGGCAGTGACGTTTGAAACATTCATACCTCCGGTGGAAATAGACGCTACTTTAACGCAAGAAGGGAAAGCGGCCGATTCAAAAACGGTTGGAGACAAGTTAAAAGAGGTAGTTCCTATAAGCATAGGATATACAAAAACAAATGGGAAATATGTTAAATATGAGGATCCGGACGGCGGCACACTAATTACAGCCTCTAATTTTGCTTATACGGATTATATATCGATTGACGGTATAAGTGCAATCGTTTACAGCCGCATATACGTTCCTTCTCAGTATACTCCAAGGCACGGCATTGCTTTTTACGATGAAAACAAAACATTCATTTCCGGGATCAGATCGACTACAAAGGGAAACAGCTCTGGTTATGAAACATACACGGCGACAGTTCCGGAGACCGCTAAATTTGTTAGGTGTTCGCTGTGGGACGATACTTTTTCGGCAACATATGATTTGCCATCGTTTATAATTGTCGATAAGGAAGAATACGATAAAACCATTGCCTCCAAAATAGAAAACGTCAACAATGAATTTACTCCTACGGCAATTCTTCACGCTGTTCCACAAAACGAAGGTGTACAAAATGCTATTCTGACAGCAAGGCAGTTTACAGACATTATGTGGACTCCTGTTAGTGATATGCCGGGAATTATTTACAACAATTCAACGCATGAATATTCATATAGAACGCACAAAAAAGGTTGTAGACAGAAAGGCATACCATATGGGTCGGGATTGACATACGGGTCAATGGTGGGCGATTCGATCAGCTTTGACGCGTTTGCAACGGCAGTAAAAAGTTCCGGTAGTATTCTTTATACAAATAGCGTGTATACAGATGGTGGGAAAAAAGCCTGTTATTATGGTGTCGCTTGTTCAAAACTCGTTCAGGCGTGCTGGGGCGCTCCGGAATTGGTTGATTCGCAAAGAATTTATAATTTGCCGGGAATCGAAAAAATTGCAAATGCGGGGGAGTATACTTTTGATGATATTCAGCTCGGTGATGGAATCATGAAACCCGACGAGCATTGCACAATTGTTACTGATATTATCAGAAGTGCCGTTACTTTGGAGGTTGTCGGGATCGAAATTTCCGAGGCCGTATCGCCCACATGCAGACGACTTGTATGGTCAAAGGGAGAGTTTGACGAGCATTTCGGAAATTATAGTCTTTACCGGTATTCTTATATCGAAAACGCAAAATACCACAAAGCAAAGTACATTGACCTTGAAGACGGGTACGAAGGCGTAAGCAATATTCCGATAGCGATCCGTAGGGGGTCCTATATCAATATGTCTACGAGCCAGTCTTACAAAGCAGATGTAGACAACACAAAATGGACTACGCTTCATGATGTTGTCAACGGGGTTGAACAGACCAGCCAGATTTCGTCCTCAGAGATTACTTTGCCGAAAGATCGGGCTGGTTATCACGAGGTCTATCCGACTTATTCAGGCGGAAATCGCGGGAATTCTTCGTTCTATTTTGTGTATGAACTGTCCGTAAGTGGAACGGTATCTGATGGCTCGGTAACTGTAACTTATTCGATTACTGAAGGTGCTAAACCGTGGGTGCTTGTGTTTGATGATTATCATTATACATTCCTTACGGAAGACACAGGAACGATTACAGAAGAAATTCCAACCGGTATGACATCATGTTACGTGCTGTTCAAATCAGACTATGGAACGATTAAATCATCGACGATCAGTTTAACGTAAAGAGGTCCTTTGGCATATGCTGAATCTGATTTACGACCGCACCGCGGCAGATGTGGAAAACGGCACGGCGAAGGGATACTACCGGCACACCGACATGAACCGTGTGCAGGCGGCGGCTGCGTATCTGCGCGGCCTGTTCGCGGCGGCGGGGTATGACAGGATCCCGTCGTATACGCTTCCGGTGTGGGCGGAAAACGACATACCGAAAAAAGAGCAGGCGGACGCGTACCTCCGCGCGGTTCAGGCGCTTCGCCTGTTCGATCTGCCGGGGTGGCCCGCGCTTCCGTCCGCGCCGGACAGGCTTGACTATAACGGCGCGAACGCCATCGAGCGGTTTCTCGCCATGACGGAGGAACTATACGAGCGGATTTCCGGATCATGGTTTTACTGTGATGAGGTATTCGCGGGGGAGGTTGACGTATGAAAGACAGAATACCGACAAAACCGGGGCGGATCCAGCTTGTCCCGTCGGCGGATGGCGACGCGCTGTTCGTGCTGACACGGTCGGACGAGCCTTCGCAGGTCGGAACGCCTCTGAATAAGGCCTCGCTTCTT
>JAZRQG010000029.1:0-2440 GCA_045649625.1 Acutalibacteraceae bacterium | reverse complement strand
CCCAGATCCGTCAGCTTGCCGGTATGCGTGGTTTGATCGCGAACACCTCCGGTCGTACGATCGAGGTTCCGATTCGTGCCAACTACCGTGAAGGCTTAAACATTTTGGAATACTTCATTTCATCGCGTGGTGCGCGTAAAGGCTTGGCCGATACTGCTCTGCGTACGGCAGACTCGGGTTACCTCACCCGTCGTTTGGTCGATGTTTCGCAGGACGTCATCATCCGCGAGGACGATTGCGGCACACATGAGGGCATTGAAGTCTACGATATCAAGGATGGCAAGGAAATGATCGAACCGCTCACCGAGCGTTTGGTCGGCCGCTTCCTGGCGGAAGACTTCGTGGATCCCGCAACGGGTGAAGTCGTGATCAGCCGTGATCACATGATGAACGATGCGGATGCCAAGCTGCTCGTAGGCACTTATGGTGTGGAACGCATCAAGATCCGCTCCGTTCTGACCTGCCAGGCGGCACACGGCGTCTGCGCCAAGTGCTACGGCTCGAACTTGGCTACCGTCGATCCCGTTACCGTGGGTGAGGCTGTCGGTATCATCGCCGCACAGTCCATCGGTGAACCGGGCACACAGCTTACGATGCGTACCTTCCATACCGGTGGTGTCGCATCCGCTGAAGATATTACGCAGGGCCTTCCCCGCGTTGAGGAACTGTTCGAAGGCCGTAAGCCGAAATCACTCGCCATCATTTCCGAGATCGACGGTGTTATCCGTTTGGGCGAAGAAAAGAAAAAGCGCGTGGTATACGTCACTTCGCAGGATTCCGAAACCCCCGACGAGCGCAGCTATCCCATCTCGTTCGGTTCCCGCATCCGTGTACAGGACGGCGATGTTGTCAAGAAAGGCGACCGCCTGACCGAGGGCTCCATCAACCCGCACGACATTCTGGCAGTCAGCGGTGCTGAAGCGGTGCAGAACTACCTGATTCAGGAAGTTCAGCGCACCTACCGCATGCAGGGTGTTGACATCAACGATAAACACGTTGAGGTCATCGTGCGTCAGATGATGCGCAAGGTGAAGGTTGACGATGCCGGTGACACCTATCTGTTAGCCGGTGCCATGATCGATCGCAGTCAGTTTGATGCTGAAAACGCACGTGTGCGTGCTCGCATTGAGTCCGGCGATATTCACTTGAAAGAGGCGACCTGCTCACCGGTTCTGCTGGGCATCACCAAAGCCTCGCTGGCAACCGATTCGTTCCTATCGGCCGCTTCCTTCCAAGAGACCACTCGCGTGCTGACCGATGCCGCCATCAAGGGCAAGGTCGATCCGCTGCTCGGTCTTAAGGAAAATGTCATCATCGGTAAGCTGATCCCCGCCGGTACGGGTATGCCGGTGTATAACGACGTCGACGTCGTGAATACCCACGCTTCCAGTGACGATCCGTACGTCGCCGCTCTTCGCAGCATGCTGGAGGACGACCATGAAGCGGTAGAAGCCGCATCGATCGAAAAATAAGCAAACAGCGGCAGTGAGTATTTGCTCACTGCCGCTTGTGTTTACAAAGGACGTTTTGTATGAACCGCATCAAAACACATCTCGGCCAAGTCGCCATTCTGCTTGCCACCGTACTGTGGGGCTGTATCAGCCTTTTTTCACGCAGTATGACCGCACGCGGCTTTACTCCCACACAAATGGTGGCAGTGCGCGCCCTGTTCACCGCACTGATTTTAGCCATCATTCTTCTGATAAAAGACCCGAAACTGTTTTGCATTCGTCTGCGCGACCTCTGGATGTTTCTCGGCTCAGGCATCTGCAGCTTTTTGTTTTTTAACATCTGCTATATGAATTCCCTTGTCGAAAGCTCCGTATCGATCGCCTGTATTCTGATGTACACCTCGCCGTTTTGGGTGCTGTTTTTATCCATACCGATCTTCAAAGAGAAATTCACCGTCAAGCGCGCCGTTTCCCTACTGATCGCATTTGCAGGCTGTGTTTTTGTATCCGCCTCACCGACACTGACCCTGACAAAACGTGGCCTTGCGTTTGGTTTGCTATCCGGTTTTGGGTATGCACTGTACAGCATCTTTGGAAAACTTGCTGCCGGGCGCTACCATACAATGACCATCACCTTTTACACCTTCCTGTTCGCCGTGTGCGGTGTACTTCCACTGTGCGACCCACCTGGGTTATTGTCGCTGATGGCAACACCTGAGAACATGTTGTGGTCCGTGGGCATCGCCGTGTTTGAGACGGTTCTCCCGTATATGCTCTACACCTACGGTCTTTCCAAAACCGCCGCCGGCAAAGCCGCCGTGCTATGCATCACCGAACCTGTCGTGGCAGCGTTGATCGGCACATTTGTCTTTTCGGAATATATGGGTCCTCTTGGCATCCTCGGCATTATATTGGTAGCCATCGGTTTAGGTGTACTGGAGCATCAACCAAAAAAGAATAAAATAAGTTCAAGTCGGAGGCCAAGCGGT
>JAZRQG010000028.1:0-9954 GCA_045649625.1 Acutalibacteraceae bacterium | reverse complement strand
TAAGCGATTCATCGGAGTCGGTTGACGCATATCGCGTACGGCATCCGCAAGGGCACGCCATTGCGCACCGGTCATCGTAAAGGGGAGGAAAGCGGCAAAATCCGCTGTATAGTCGCGTTCAATACGGATTGCTGTATTGGCTTTTGCGGGGCTTTTTAGTCCCAATAATCCCAACTGCAAAACAAACAACTCTTCAAAAATGAGGCGGCGACGCGCGATGGCCAAGGCATCGTGATCGGCGGGAAAATGAATGTTTTCTAAGGCGTACCGATATGTACACAATTGATACTGTTGCCGCAATGTGTGCGGTAACGGATCCGTATCCAATGCTTTGTCCAACATCAGGAGAGCTGTACCGATCAATTTCTCCAAATACCGAGAGGTGATGCCTGCGGTTAAGGGGTAGATGGGGCGGATACGCGTGCCGGTTTCTGCCGGTTCTATCAGCGGTGAGGATAACTCAGGCGCATTGAGAGAGCCGGAAACAGTACCGAAAAACAGGTATTGTCGTCCTGCTTCGATTTTTGACGCGGCGTATTTGTTGTTAAATAAGGTTATGCGTACTACACCGGAGGCGTCCACCGCAGAGAAGGTGTAAAGGGAAAGCCCTTTTCGGATGCGACGTTCAATGGGGGCTGCCATCGCAGTGGCACGAATACAACACGGAACGTCACGGGGGGCCGAGGCGATGGGTGTAACAGTTGACCAATCCTCATACTGGCGAGGAAAATGGGAGAGAAGATCACCGACGGTGCGAATTCCCAACTTGCTTAGTTGTTGTGCTCGTTTTTCACCGACACCTTTGAGATACTGGATCGGTGTTTCAGTTGTCAGCAATGAATATCCCTCCTTTTTGAGAAATAGCCGATGGTATCCATGAGGAAACCATCGGCTGTGCAGTTTAATTATTCAATCGAGATGAAATAGTAGTAAACCGGTTGACCGCCGGCCAGCACGGTGATTTCTATATCGTTTCCGAGCTTAGCCGAAATGGCATCTTTCGCGGCATTGGCTTGTGCTTCGCTAACGCCCTTACCGTACATTAACGTAACGAACGCGACATCCTTACCGGCAGAACGGCGTGCTGCCGCCATATTCTTAGTCAGTTTTACGACAGCGTGATCAATCGTGCTGTCGGTAAAGGAAAGTTTCCCGTTATCTAATGCTAAAATGTCTCCTTCTTTGATGGCACGATTCTCATAGTCGCTGTCGCGTGCGGCAAAGGTAATGGAGCCGGATGATACGTTGTCAGCAGCTTTCATCATCGTGTTCAGGTTATCCTCAACCTGCGCATCCGGATCAAAATTGAGCATAGCAGAAACGCCCTGTGGAATCGTACGGGTAGGAAGGACATGAACGGTGCGATCCGCGAGCGGGATCGCTTGTTCAGCTGCCAGAATAATGTTTTTATTGTTCGGCAGAACATAAACGACTTTAGCCGGTGTTGCTTCAATGGCATTGAGAATATCATCGGTGGACGGATTCATGGTTTGACCGCCCGAAACGATCTGACTACAACCCAGATCGGTGAACAAGGCTTGCAAGCCATCACCGGCTGCCACGGCAACAAAGCCGAACTCTTCTTCCGGCTCAACACGTGCCGGTGCTGCGGGAGCATCTTCTTCCTCCGGAATCCAAGCCGCGTTTTCGTGCTGAATACGCATGTTTTCCACCTTGACGGTTTCAAACGCGCCGTATTCCACACCCTTGCTGAGCGCTTTTCCGGGATCGTTGGTATGCACGTGAACCTTGATGATCTCATCGTCATCAACCACGACCACGCAGTCGCCGATAGTTTCCAAATACGCGCGAAGTTTCAGCGGGTCCTTGGTACAGGTCTTGTCACGTGCGACAATAAACTCGGTGCAATAGGTAAAGGTAATGTCGGTTTCAAAGGAGCCGGCGGCGCTTGCAGACTTTTTCACGGGAGCCTCCGATACGGCAGTATCGCCTTGTACGATCGGTTCACCGTTAAAAACAGCCTGCATGGCGCGGAAAATAATACAAAGGCCTTGACCGCCTGCATCCACGACACCCGCTTTTTTGAGAACGGGGAGCAGATCGGGGGTGCGCTGTAGAGAGGCTTCTGCCTCCTCACAGATAACGGCCCATACCGCATTGATGGACGTGTCCGTCCGGGACGCGGCAACACCTTTTTCGGCTGCCTCGCGGGCAACGGTCAAAATGGTGCCTTCGGTGGGCTTCATGACCGCTTTATAAGCAGCCCCAACGCCCAGGGTAAGAGCCGCAGCCAAATCAGCGCCGTTCGCCTCTGTTTTACCTTTGAGGCCCTTGGAAAAACCTCGGAATAAAAGCGAGAGAATAACACCGGAGTTACCGCGCGCACCGCGCAATAGGGCGGAAGAAGCGGTGTCTGCCGTTTGGCTGATAGTGGGCTCGCTGAGACGTGCCAACTCACGTGCGGCGGCAGAAAAGGTCATGGACATATTGGTGCCGGTATCGCCGTCGGGAACGGGGAAGATGTTGAGTTCATCCACCTGCTGTTTTTGACCGGCAAGAACATTTGATGCGGAAATCATCGCATCGCGTAATAGGTTACCTTGTATCAAACGTAGCACTCCTTTTCGATGGGAACATCGGGTTACTGTGACCGCATCATGTCACATTATTCGGTTTTCATTCCGTCGATGTAAACGTTGACTTTCTTAACGGACAAACCGGTTGCTTCCTCAACGGTATAGCGAACCTTGTTGATAATGCTCTTTGAGATCTCCGCGATGTTCATGCCATAGATGACACAGATGTGAAGATCCACAATTAACCGATCGTTTTCGCTGCGAACGTGAATTCCCTCGTCAGCAAACGAACGTTTAAAAAAGATCGAACGCAGTCCTTGCCGAGTGCCGCTTTTGACCATGCCGGCGACGCCGTAGCAGGCGGAAACCGCATTACCGATCAGGTAAGCAAAATATTCCTGCGAAATCTCAATACTTCCCAAATGGTTATCAATTCGGATCATATCGGTATACACACCTTTCTGTGAATATTGAAACGCTTTGCGATGCTTTTGAGCAAAAAGCATAAAATACCACTTTGCCTTATTATAGCGCAAATGGCCGCGATAATCAAGAGAAAATATCACAATTCCAAAATTGATAAATAATTGACAAGGGTAAACAAATGTTTTATAATAAACTGAATATACAAAGGAGTGAGTTTTTTGGGTGACACTTTAGCACAAAAACTGATACGCTCTCATCTGGTTTGCGGGGAGATGCGCGTTGGTGAAGAAATCGGATTAAGAATTGATCAAACTTTGACACAGGATGCTACCGGTACGATGGCATATTTGGAGTTTGAGGCCATGGGCGTACCGCGCGTACGCACCGAGAAATCGGTTGCTTATATTGATCACAACACATTACAGACCGGGTTTGAAAATGCCGACGATCATCGGTATATTCAAACGGTTTGCAATAAACATGGTATTTATTTTTCGCGTCCGGGAAACGGTATCTGTCATCAGGTGCATTTGGAGCGGTTCGGTATCCCCGGTAAGACCTTAATTGGTTCGGATAGCCATACGCCCACGGGTGGCGGTATCGGTATGTTGGCTTTCGGCGCGGGTGGCTTGGATGTTGCCGTGGCGATGGGCGGCGGTACTTACTATATCACCATGCCCAAAATGGTGCGCGTTAATCTGACCGGTCGTTTGCAGCCGTGGGTTGCCGCTAAGGATGTTATTTTAGAGGTTCTCCGTCGTATGTCGGTCAAAGGCGGTGTCGGCAAGATCGTGGAATACGGTGGAGAAGGTGTCAAAACCCTGTCTGTTCCCGAGCGGGCGACCATCACCAACATGGGAGCAGAGCTTGGCGCATCCACCTCAATTTTTCCGTCTGATGATGTCACACGTGCGTTTATGAAGGCACAGGGTAGGGAGAGCGATTGGGTGGCATTGCAGCCGGATGCGGATGCCGAGTACGATGAGATAATCGATATTGACCTGAACACATTGGTGCCGTTGGCTGCTTGCCCGCACTCTCCGGATGCTGTTAAACCGGTTTCGGAATTGCAGGGATTGCCGGTAGATCAGTGCTGTATCGGTTCTTGCACAAACTCGTCACTTATGGATATGCTCAAAGTGGCGGCCATCCTAAAAGGTAAAACCGTACATCCGAACGTCAGCTTGTCGATCGCTCCCGGTTCCAAACAGGTGTATACGATGCTCGCGGAAAACGGTGCGCTTGCTGATTTGATCGCTGCGGGTGCGCGCATTTTGGAATGTGCCTGCGGTCCGTGTATCGGCATGGGTCAATCGCCGAATTCCAAGGGCGTTTCGCTGCGTACTTTCAATCGTAACTTTGAGGGACGTTCGGGTACGGCAGACGGTCAGGTGTATCTCGTCAGCCCTGAAACCGCAGCCGTTTGTGCGCTGACGGGTGTATTTACCGATCCGCGTACTGCCGGCGAAGCACCGGTGTTTACCATGCCTGACCGCTTTTTAGTGAATGATAATATGGTCGTCGCACCGGTGGATGCAGCCGATATGAACTGGGTTGAAGTGGTGCGCGGTCCCAACATTAAACCCTTTCCGAAAACCTCGCCGATGGCAAAGGAGATTGCTGCCAAGGTACTCTTAAAGGTCGGTGATAATATTACAACCGATCATATCATGCCTGCAGGTGCAAAAATACTGCCGCTGCGCTCGAATATTCCCGCAATCTCGGAGCATTGCTTTGTGCGGTGTGATTCCGAGTTCCCGGCTCGTTGCAAAGAAGAAGGGGCAGGCTTTATCATCGGTGGCTCGAATTATGGACAGGGCAGTTCGCGCGAGCATGCCGCCTTGGCACCGTTGTATTTGGGTATCAAAGCGGTCATTGTGAAATCGTTTGCCCGTATTCATGTGGCCAATCTTATCAATGCGGGCATTATCCCGTTGACGTTTGCCGATGAAGCGGATTACGACCGTATTTCACTCGGTGATCGTTTGGTGTTATCGGATGTGCGGGGACGGCTTGAACGCCGCGAACCGTTGGTGCTGAAAAACGAAACCACCGGCGAAGAGATTGCTTTGAATACGAATTTTTCGGATCGGCAGATCGATATGCTGTTGGCGGGCGGTTTGTTGGATTATACGCGTCAGCAGAATATATGAGAGGAGATGCGTAAATGGCATCGAAAGACACCTCGATTTCTATGTCCGTCGTTCGTCGACTGCCGCGTTATTATCGATTTCTGTATGACTTAAAGGAAAATGGCGTTGTGCGTATTTCGTCACGCGAATTGGCAGAACGTATGGGGTTGACCGCCTCTCAAATCCGGCAGGATTTAAACTGCTTCGGCGAATTTGGCCAGCAGGGCTACGGGTATCTGGTCGAACAATTATATGATGAGTTGTATCGTATTCTGGGTATGGACAAACTTACCCCGTCGCTTTTGCTTGGTGCGGGCAATTTGGGGCATGCACTCATCAACCATATGAACTTTTCAAGTAAAGGTATTTCACTTGACGGCATCTTTGACGATTCGCCGGCGTTGATCGGTCAACAAATCCACGGAATCACGATTCAAGGAACGGCGGATCTGGAAAAATTCTGTTCACAAAACCACCCACAGCTTGCGATTCTTTGTATTCCGAAAGAAGCGGCGCCGGAACTGGTCGCGCGTTTAATCAAGTGTGGTGTGAAAGCCTTTTGGAATTACAGTCATTACGATATCGCACTACACCATCCGCAGGTGTTGGTGGAAAACGTGCATTTGGGCGACAGCTTAATGGCACTCTCGTATCTCATAAATCAATCTTAAAGTGGGTGACGACATGATACAGGCGTGTATTGCGGGGCTGCCCATTCAGCTTGACGGCGGTGATCCGGAGTTTTTTGCAAAGCGGTTACGGCAATATGAAGAGCCGATCATTCAAGCGGAGCTTACCATGAAACTGTCGCGTGTACCGGAAATTACCGCGCCGATGGGTGAAAAAATTGCTCTTTACAATGGGTTGGTGATCGTACGTTCTCCTAACGGCGAGTTGTGTCGGTATACAGTCGGCAATAAAACAGGACGTATTCTGCAGGCTTGTCGTTTTTCGCAAGACCATTCCTGCTGGGAATACACGCTTCTTGAAAGCCGAAAGCACTCGGTATTGACGCTGACGGATTTTGAATATATGTATACGGGTGAAGCATTTGCTAACCGTTTAGCGTATCTGGGTGGTTTGGTAATGCATGGGTCTGCCATCAGTTATGAGGGGAAAGGCATCGTGTTTTCGGCACCGTCCGGAACCGGTAAATCGACCCACGCCGGTTTATGGAAGCAGCAATATGGCGAACAGGTCCTGCACATTAACGATGACAAACCGGCTATCCGCTTTGATGAGGGCGTACCGTTCGTATACGGAACACCGTGGAGCGGAAAAACCGATACCAATGCTAACATCTGTGCACCGCTGAAAGCAATCGTATTCTTGAAGCAGGCGCCCCGGAATGAGATCCGGGAGTTGTCGGTAGCAGATGCCTTGGAGCATATTTATCGCGAAACCGTTCGCCCGTTTTATGATGAGGCGTTAGGAGTGAAAGTTTTAGATACGGCGGAACGGCTGATTCAATCCGTTCCCGTGTTTTTACTGGAATGTACGATCAGCAGTCAAGCGGTAGAACTTGTAAAAAATACTATGCACTGGTAAAGGGGATAGGCAGTATGAAACTCAAAGATGGTTTTGTGTTGCGGCAGGTCGCCGGCTCGTACGTTGTGGTTGCCGTCGGCTTACAGACACTGGATTTTAAGGGCATGATTCGTCTGAATGAAACCGGTGCATTTTTGTGGAAGCAGTTGGCAGAAAACATATGTACCGAGGAGTCTTTGGTATCAGCCATGACTAAAGAGTATGATGTAGACCACACAACTGCAGTTAATGATGTTACTGCATTTGTAAAATCCTTGCAAGAAGCGGATTTACTCGCATGAAACAGATACAACGCGAGGTCAACTTTGCCAAGTTGATGCCACTCATCGAGGATTCGTTTCGTCAGGGCCTCACAGTCACGTTGCCGGTTACCGGCAACAGTATGAAACCTTTGTTTTTTCACAAGAGGGATAGCGTTGTGTTATCCGCCTGCGATCCGTATTCCTTGAAACGAGGCGATGTGCCGCTGTATCGGCGAGATAACGGTCAGTATGTGCTACATCGCATCGTACGTGTTGACGAAGACACCTACACGTTGACAGGCGATGCACAAGGGGAGCTTGAAGTCGGCTTGCCAAAGAAAAATGTGTTGGCGGTAATGACCGGTTTTATCCGCAAGGGACGAGCGGTGGATTGTCGCCATTTCGGCTACCGCGCATATGCGACGGTGTGGATGTGGCTTCGTCCGCTTCGTCCGTTTATGGTTCGTGTGTGGCGCTGTTTGCGAAGAAATTTCGGGAAATAAAAATTAAAAGCACTTGCAAAATGCAAGTGCTTTTTTGTTGCGAAAGAGCGACTAAAAGTAGTAAAAGTAGGGGTAAAAACGACCAAAAGTAGCATAGCACTAATCTTCAAGAACGGATTTGCCTTTTGTTCCGTCAGATTTTATATAATATCCGTCAACGACTTCATTAAATCCACCGCCAAAATACCAACCTTTTGATTCAATCCACTCGATAAAAGCATCGGTAAACGCATCTATTGAAATCTCACAAGGGATTTCAACACATCCGTTTATCTCTATTTCTTTGCGCATTATTATCACCTCTTAAGATGGGTATATCACAAAATAGCTTCGTCTTCAATGATATATCGCTGGTGCGATATGATATACGGCGTTGCCGTATGATATACTTGCTTCGCAAGCATGATATAATATCCGTTCCGTCATATGCCAACGGCATATATCATCGCACGATAGTGCGATATCATATCGAAGATATATCACCCGTTCCGTCAGGAACGGATATCATTGTAAAAACCTCTTTTGTCCGGTAGACAAAAGAGGTTTTTTACATGTGAAAGAGCGACTAAAAGTAGTGTAAACAGGGGTAAAAACAGCCAAAAGTATTCTATAATCTGCAGCGAAATATTTCGTGCTGGATAATCTCGATTAATTCAGTGCGATTTTGCGTCTTTAAAACAGATAAGGGATTGTTCCAACTCTCTAAAGTGTCGTCAGCGACTGTAGTGATGTAATATGTTTCTTCATCTCTTATGAAGCCAACATCAATCCACATTCCGTCATCCCATCTGATTTCAAGCATATCCTCATCGTCATTTACAATAGGCACAAGTGCTCCGTCACACAAATCCATGGCTAAAAATGGAGCAATCCAATCATTGTGATGCATGTTGACACCTTCCTTTGATGTGATTGTAGCATAAATAGTAATGTTTATCAACAGAAAGCGAAAAACCTCTCTTGTCTTGGTAGACAAAAGAGGTTTCTTTGTTGCGAAAGAGCGACTAAACGGAGCATAAGCAGGGGTAAGAAAGACTATAAGTAATATTATTTTGTTTTACTTTGCATGACGATAGTCAACACTATTGATATAACAAAAGAAAAGCCAAGATACAATAAGAACGGCAAATCCATAATTTTTTCCAAAAAAGAATTGAAGCCGTCAAATACGCAATCAATAGTAACTGCTATTACATTGCAGAGACAAAATCCGATGAACAGTATTCCAAAAAATTCAAGGAACAAAACGAATAGACCTAACCGTTTCTTATGTTTCTCGTTTTTCATTTGTCCTCCTTTGCTGTCTTGCAGGAAGCAATCAAGATACGACGGATTGTTCCACACTGATTATAAAGATCTATTGCTGTATCTCTATTCAGAATATCGGATTTTACAAATAATTCAAGCCAATATTCCGTTTCATAGCATTCCTTCAAAGCGATTTGTAATTTTGCAATAAAGTCAGGCTTTCCGTGGGCGTAATTTGCTTCGTGAATGTTGGCACCGATAGATGTAGCAGAACGCTCCAACTGATTTACAAGGGAATAATGACCTTTGATGGTTTCGCAGAGCTTAATGATTTTAACTGCAAAGTCTGTTGAAATATCCCGGAGTTTTGATTTAGTCATATCACTACCGCCTTTTGTGAAATAAGTATATCATAATTGTCAGGAAAGTTAAAGTGAAATATCCTTCGGATGTGAAATAATGACCTGTGGTCATTGTGAAATATTGCTCCTTCGTCGCAATGTGAAATGAAATAAATCCGCTCACGCCCGCAGGCATTTCACACGCCGAAGGCGTATTTCACGCACGAAGTGCATTTCACAAATCCCGCAAGGGATTTATTTCGTTGAAAAGAAACACCATTTGTCTGGTAGACAAATGGTGTTTCTTTTCTGGTGGACGTTAACGGACTCGAACCGCTGACCCTTCGCACGTCAAGCGAATGCTCTACCAGCTGAGCTAAACGTCCATATTCGCGGAACGAATGCTATTATAGCGGAAAAGAAATCGCTTGTCAAGAGGTTTTTTTATAAAATTTCAGCGACTTAAACGGTTGAGTAAGTATGGGGTTGCCGTTTCAAAATTGACACCGTACCAGTTGTGCTCCGGCTCGGCTTCGGTGAGCCGTATGCATTCGGCGGTATAGTCTGCCGCGATTTGCAGGGCTGTTTCTAAATCCTTGCCGTTCATTAACGCGCCGACACACGTGCTGGCAAAGACATCGCCCGTACCGTGATAGGAAGCGCCGATAAGGTCGTTATAATATTCAAAGAACCGATCGCTTGTGGCATCGTATGCCATAACACCGATCCGGCCCTCCTCAAAACTGACACCGGTCAGTACAGCGCAATTTGCGCCGAGCGCCGCGAGCTTGCACAGTATATCCTGCACGTAGCCGACGTCGTATCCCTTGTCTATGTAAGGCATATCCAGCATAAAGGCGGCTTCGGTCATGTTTGGGACGATAATATCGGCTTTGCCGCACAGCTGGGCCATCGCTTTCGCAAATTCGGGTGTAAAACCGCTGTACAGCTTGCCGTGATCACCCATGACGGGGTCG
>JAZRQG010000027.1:0-2179 GCA_045649625.1 Acutalibacteraceae bacterium | reverse complement strand
TGAAAAAGGCAAGAAAGCGATCGCTTTCTTGCCTTTTTCATTACCATAATTCTGCGTACAAGCGCGTTACGTCTTGTGCTGTGGGTGTGCGGGGATTGGTGGCGGTGCAGGCATCCTCCAACGCGGCACGCACCATGGCGGGAATCTGTTCAAAATACTCTTCTTTGGTGCAAAGTCCGGTTTCTGAGATGGAAAGCGGCATATCCATTTCTTTCATCATGAACTGCGTCCAGTTGGACAGCGCGCGGACCGTGGTAACGATATTGAAATTCTGCAAGCCCAGCGTACGCGCGACCGTTGCGTATTTGCGCACGTGCTTGGGATAATCCGTCTTTGAGCGGCTGTACTTGTTGATGTCGCTGTTGTATTCAATGATATGCGGCAACAACATCGCGTTGGCACGCCCGTGCGGGATGTGAAAACGAGAGCCGAGCTGATGTGCCATACCGTGGTTAAGCCCCAACGAGGAGGCATTGAACGCCAAGCCGGCAAGGCAGGAGGCCACGTGCATTTTCTGACGGGCGTGGGTATCGTTGTTATCCAGATACGAACGGAGCAAGAAAGAACCCACGATCTCAATTGACTTTTCTGCCAATGCCGCCGAAAATTCCGTATTCTCCGTGCTGACGTACGATTCGAGTGCGTGCGTGAATACGTCCATACCGGTATCCGCGGTGATGTTCGGCGGCACCGATTTCACCAATTCGGCATCCAAAATCGCCTCGTCCGGCAACATGGAATCGCTGACAAGCGGAATTTTGCGCTGATTTTCGGGATCCGACACCACCGAAAAGGAGGTAACCTCGGTGCCGGTACCGCTGGTGGTGGGAATGGCAATCAGTGCGGGGCGCGCATAGGAAGGCTCCAGTTGCAAAGAGACCTCACGAATCGCTTTTGCCGAATCAATCGCCGAGCCGCCGCCGACCGCGATCAGCACATCCGGTCGCTGCTGCAAAACCACTTGCGCGCCAAGACCAATCTTTTCGAGCGGCGGGTCAGGTACGACGTCGTCAAATACCTGCCAGGAAACACCGGCTTGCTGCAGACGCACCGTGAGCAGGTGGATCAGCCCGCTGCTTACCACGAATTTATCCGCGACCAGCAACGCGTTGCGGTACGGAATGTCCGCCAGACGATCCAGTGAATTTTCTCCGAAATAAATGTGCGTTTTGATATCAAAATGC
Source organism: Acutalibacteraceae bacterium (assembly GCA_045649625.1). Lineage (GTDB taxonomy): Bacteria > Bacillota > Clostridia > Oscillospirales > Acutalibacteraceae > RGIG3009. The sequence goes on along the minus strand of JAZRQG010000027.1, from coordinate 995 downwards.
TTCATAGTTTCGCCCCCACCTTGTATTTTTTACTATAACAAATTTCCAAAAGATTGTCAATAAAATATCAAGCCTTTCACCCGCTTTTTCACGGCTTCGTTGACTTTTCAAAGACGGTATGCTACACTATCTTCGACAAACCATGCCGTTTAAGCTGTTTCGTTTTGAAGCGCCTTTAGGAGGGGTCGTATGATTTTCAACGATTTGGACCGCATCGTTTTTGCGGGTGACTCGGTCACCGACCGCGGCAGTCAATGCCCTGTGGGAGAAGGACTGGGTGACAACCTTGGTCACGGCTATGTCCGTATGATCGAAAATTTGCTCACCGCTTGCTATCCCGAGCGGCGTATTCGCGTTACCAATTCCGGTATCAGCGGCAATACAGCCCGCGACTTGCTGGCGCGATTCGATCGCGATGTGGTATCCTTAAAACCGAATTGGGTGTCCATTTGTATCGGCATCAACGACGTGTGGCGCCAATTTGACTGTCCCGCTATGCCGGACACCTGGGTGTTGCCCGACGAGTATCGTGAAAGTATAGAAGCGATGATCCTCGCCGTCAAGGATGCTGTGAAAGGTGTGTTTATCCTCTCTCCCTTTTATATCGAGGACAACCCCCGCGATGCCATGCGTAATCGTATGGTCGAATATGTGGATATCTGTCGGGAACTGGCCAACAAACACGGGTGCGTCTTTGTCGATTTTCAAGCGATGTATGAACGCTATTTGCAGCACCGCCATTCCTGCTCGATTGCGTGGGATCGTGTGCATCCCAACGAAATGGGTGCCATGATGATGGCAAAGGAATTCTTAAAGCATTGCGATTTTGATTACAACAATATGTAGGAAAAGAACCGCTCAGCTAAGCTTGAGCGGTTCTTTTATACTCTGTTCCATTGCTTGATAGATATGACGGCACTCCTCAGCCGTGCAGGAGTGAAGCATGCTTTTTTTCGGCATACCCCACACATCAAAAGCCCAAGGTCCGATCCAAG
>JAZRQG010000026.1:0-21691 GCA_045649625.1 Acutalibacteraceae bacterium | reverse complement strand
GAGGCCGCCCGGAAGGCCACCTTCGACCTGTCCGACGACAACTGGGCCATGACCTTCAACATCTCTTTTTGTTTACGGTAAAGTTAAACAAACCTGACAGAACGCGCGCCGCATAGGTGGCAATCACGATTCGAATTTCAGCGGCAACAGACGGCAGCAACCAACTCAATACCGCTACCAACAAGGTGAAGGCAAGAATATCCACCACAAATGACGAAAGCGACGCGGCGATGAATTTTAAAAACACCGAATAGATACGCACGGAATCGAGCAGCGGATTGAAATGTGAAGACTTATTTTCCTCTATGTACACCGTTTCGATCGGCACCTCCAACAGGGGAATGCCGGATTCATGTGCATCTAAGATCATATTCATTTCATACTCGAAACGCTCACCTTTGGTTGCCAAAAAGCGACGCATCGCCTGCGGCGAAAAGCCGCGCAGACCGGTTTGGGTGTCCGACAGCGTGATCCCGCACAACAGCCGAAGCACGCGGCTGGTAGTGAGATTGCCGAAACGGCTGCGTACCGGAATATTGGGGTTGCTGTCCGAAAAATCGCGACACCCCATCACCAAGGTATCGGGATGATCGATAACTTCTTTTGCCACGGCAATGGTATCGGCGATACGGTGCTGCCCGTCGGAATCCACCGTAACGGCGCCGAGGCAGGGGTCATCCTCATTTAACAGATGATTGAACGCCGTTTTCAGCGCTCTGCCTTTTCCTTGGTTTACAGCATGACGAAGCACGGTACAACCATAGTTGTCCCGTGCTTTTTCAAAGTATTCGTCATAATCTGCACTGCTGCCATCGTTAACCACAAGCAAGCGTGCAAAGCCCACCTCGCGCAGATCTGCGAGCAGACTGAGCAATTTATCGTCGGGATTAAGGGATGGGATAATAATTGCCACAGACCGGTAAAGCTCCATACATACCTCACCTCTGTGTTTCAGTATACCGCAATCCCCGCACTTTTTCAACTGTTTTTGAGTGATTTATACAAACGGATATACTCATTTGCCGAACGACCCCAGCTGAAATCGCAACGCATGGCACGATCGGTCAACAGCTGCCAATCCGCCTTGTTGTGATACGCACCGATACCGCGGCGAATAGCGTACAACATATCATCGGCATTATAGGTCTTAAAGGTGAAGCCGTTGCCAAAGCCATTGCCACAATCCTGAATCGAATCCTTGAGTCCGCCTGTCTCACGCACGATCGGCACCGCGCCATAGCGACAGGCAACCATCTGAGAAAGACCGCACGGTTCACTTTTGGACGGCATCAAGAACAGATCGGAGGCGGCATATATCTTCTGTGCCAGTTCCGGCACAAAGCCGGAGCAGAAACAGAATTTTTGGGGATATTTCTCGTACATGGAGCGGAAGAAGGTCTCATACGTCCACTCGCCCGAGCCGAGGATCACGACCTGTACGTCCTCCTGCATCAATTCCTCAAATACGTGCTGCACCAGATCAAAGCCCTTATGCGAGGCAAGCCGGCTGACCATACCGATCAGCGGCACGTCATCGCGTACCGGCAACCCCAATCGCTCCTGTAACGCTTTTTTGTTGGTCGCCTTGCCCGACAGGTCTTCCGCCGAATACGGTGCATACAGATTCGGATCGGTAGCAGGATCATAGTTATCGGTATCAATTCCGTTGAGAATACCCGACAGTTTCCAGCTGCGCAAGCGCAAAATCGGATCCATGCCGTGTGAAAACCATGGATCGAGCAATTCTTCTGCATAGGTAGGGCTAACGGTGCTGACGCGATTGGCGGTTTCAATGCCCGCCTTCATCAAATTAATGCAATCACCGTGCTGTACAATGTCACGCGCCTCTTCCGGCAGGCCGAACACGTCGCCCAAAATTTCCATGCCGTAAATCCCCTGGTACTGGATGTTGTGAATGGTATACAGGGTTCGAATCGACGAGTATGGCTCATCCTTGCCGTAAAACAGCGTGTGATACACGGGAATAAGGGCGCTTTGCCAGTCGTTGGCGTGGATCACATCCGGCTTAAAGTCGATATGCTTGAGCATTTCCAGTACTGCGCGAGAGAAGAACGCAAAGCGCTCCGCATCGTCGTAGTGACCGTAAAGGCCTTCGCGCTTGAAATAATACTGGTTATCCAATAAATAATAGATAACACCGTTCACCTTCGCCTCAAACACACCGCAATACTGACGGCGCCACGACACAGGAACCGAAAAACTGGTGAGGAAGGTCATTCCCGCACGCAGTTCTGCCGGAATACAGTCGTATAACGGCATCACCACGCGACAACCGACCAGCCGTGCGCGCAAGGCACGCGGCAATGAGCCGGAAACATCTGCAAGACCACCCGACGCCGCAAACGGGCGGGCTTCACCGGTAGCAAACAGCACTTTCATACACTTACACCATCGTACCTTTCTTCACGGAAACGGGGTAATCCGCGCAGCCCTTGAGCGAGCGGCGATCCCGAATACACACGTTCTTGTCCGTAATAATATATTCCATGGTGCTTCCCGCACCGATCACACTACCCTGCATCAGAATACAGTGATCAATCACCGCATCGCGGTCAACGTTGACGTCGCGGAACACAATGGAATCGCGCACCGCACCGTCAATCTTACAGCCGCCGGCGATCAGGGAATCCTCCACCTGCGCGTGCAGACCGTACAGAGCCGGCGCACAGTCGCGTACCTTGGTGTAGATCGGGCGATTGGCAACAAATAGCTTTGCGCGAACGTCAGGATTCAAGAGTGCCATATTGGCATTGAAATACCCTGCGAGCGACGAGATCGTCATGACAAATTCGGGGATCTCATACGCGTACAGATGGCGGTCGCCGATATGACGCTGCAAAACATCCCATTCAAAACTGTATTGATTACGGCTGACCGCATTTTCCACCAACTGCATGAGCAGCGTGCGGGAAACAACATACAAGCCGATGCCGTAAAGCGCCTCGCCAAGTGCGCGACGAGTGATGATCATATCAGTGATGCGCCCTTGCTCATTCGCGGTAATGACGGGGGACGCCATATTTTCCGGCGCCTCGCCGTGCAAACAAGCGACCGTAATGTCCGCTCCACGCTCTACGTGGAAATCCACCAGGCGGCGATAATCTATGTTGCCGACGATGTGACAGTCGGAAAGGATGACATAGTCGTGACGCGAATTTTCCAGAAAACGACGCACACCGGCAAGCGGCGCGATCCTACCATCGTACTGATCCTCGGACGAGCCAAAGGGAGGCAGAAAATACAGTCCCTGCGCTTTGCGGGCCAGATCCCATGCCTTGCCCGAACCCAAATGGTCCATCATGGATTGATAGTTGCTTTTTGTGACAACACCGACCTTCGACACTCCCGCGTTGACAAGGTTGGAGAGTGTAAAGTCCACCAAGCGGTATCGACCACCAAACGGAACAGAGCCCATGGCGCGGTTCTGCGTAAATTCCGGAAGCGCGTCATCGTGCATGTTGGGGAACAGTAAACCGAGTACCGTATTTCGATTCATCTCACTTTTCCTCCTTTGCAACGTCATGGTCAATCATGGCTTTGGCGCAAATGGTTGCACCCGCGCCCACCGTAACGCCCGAAGCGATCACGGCGACACCCCACTCATCAAGCTCTTGCATATCCTCCGGTCGCATTCCTACCGTCGCATTTTCTTCAACAACCGCATTTTCCGCAACGATAGCATATTGCACGACAGCGCCCTTTTTCACCGTAACACCGGGCATAATGATGGAGTCACGGATTTGTGCCCCTTCTTCGATGGTAACGCCGGCAAACAGCACACTGAAATCCACGTTGCCGCGAATATCGCCACCTTCGGTGATCATGCTGTTTTGCACCTTGGCAGTGCTGCTGATAGAGTGTGGCGGCAAACCGGGTGTACGGGAATAGATGCGCCAGGTATCGTCCGACAGGTCCAACGGAACCTTGGGATTGAGCAGATCCATATTGGCCTCCCACAGGCTGTCAATGGTTCCTACGTCCTTCCAATACCCCTCAAAACGATACGCATACATCCGCTCGCCCGCATTCAGCATCGCAGGCAAAACGTTCTTTCCAAAATCGTTTTGTGACTTCGGATCGTTCTCGTCTGCCGTCAAATATTCCTTTAGCTTTTTCCAGTTAAAGACGTAAATGCCCATTGAGGCTAAATTGCTCTTCGGATTCTTCGGCTTCTCCTCGAACTCATACACCGCGTTATCGGGATGGGTGTTGAGAATACCGAAACGACTGGCTTCCTCCCACTCCACCTCAATGACAGCGATGGTGCAATCGGCATTATTTTTCTTATGTTCCGCAATCATTTTGGCATAATCCATCTTGTAAATATGGTCACCCGAAAGCACCAGCACATATTCGGGATCGTACCGTTCAATGAACACCATATTTTGATAGATCGCGTTGGCGGTTCCCTTGTACCAATCCGCCCCCTTGTTGCGCTGATACGGCGGCAACACGTGAACACCTGCGCCCATACGATCGAGATCCCACGGCTCGCCGGAACCGATATAGTCACTCAGCTCCAACGGTTGATACTGCGTCAGAACACCGACCGTTTCAATGCCGGAGTTCACACAGTTGGACAGAGGGAAATCAATGATGCGATACTTGCCGCCGTAGGGGACGGCAGGCTTGGCGACGGTGGTGGTCAGCGCATACAAACGACTTCCTTGCCCACCCGCGAGCAGCATTGCCACACATTCTTGCTTGCGAAACATAAAAAGACCCCTTTCAAGTCTTGTGATTCTATATTCATCATATCAAACCCATTCTCAAAAATCAAGAACTTTTTGGTTGTTTTCTGAAAATACATCAATCAACCTCCGTTAGTTATTGTGCAATTTAACTAGAAAACACGCCCTAATTTGTCTCAAGTTTTTAGTATAGCAGAAACATGGCAGGAAATCCGGTCGAAAAAAATCACCCTGATCGAAATCAGGGTGATAAAATAGGTTGGCAAATTCACATAAGACCAAAGCTGATCTGCAAGGCCTGGTCAATGCGCGTCATGGCCGTATCGTCGAGGCGCCCCATATGTTCACGCAGGCGTTTCTTATCAATGGTACGGATTTGCTCTAGCAACACGACCGAATCCCGCGTCAACCCGCTCCCCTCCGTATTCACCTGAATGTGCGTCGGCAAACGTGCCTTATCCTTTTGGCTGGTGATAGCAGCGGCAATCACGGTGGGACTGTGGCGATTTCCTACGTCGTTCTGAACGATGAGAACGGGGCGTGTCCCCCCTTGCTCCGAACCGATAACCGGACTGAGATCAGCATAGTAAATATCTCCGCGGCGAATGTTCATCATCGCGTCTTCCCTCCTTTTATCTCTTCCGAAAATAGTTTGTCCTTAAATTCGGCCTCTTAATCATTGTATGCTCGTCCAATAAATTTGACATAAACGTGGCAAGACTCACATACGATGCAAAAAGGAGGCGATAAGAGTGGCGATTGCTGAAGACATTTACGCACGATGTCGTATGTGCACCGATAAGGCCGCAACCATACTAATCGATATGGTTAACGGCAACCCACTCGAGCCGATGACCGTGCGGGCGCGCCGTACGGCTGCTGATATCGCGGGCGATGCGGCATACGCTTCGCTCTGTCATGCCTTCATCACACCAATTGATCGCGAGGATCTGTGGTTACTGCGAGAGGCTGCTGAGGACGTTTGGTGTGCAGCAGAGGAAGCGTCTATACTGCTGTATCACTGTGGACGGCAATTGCCCGTTGCGTGCGAGCCTGTCATTCGTGCGACGGCTGCATGCTGTACAGCAACAGGGCAAGTTGCCGAGATATTTCCGAATCCGGACAGCACCGTGCAGCAGATGCGTGTACTGCGCGAAGCACAACGCGCCTGCCATATCACCATACATAACTGTTTTGCAGACGTCACCGTACGGCGCATCTGTGAAGGTGCGTATCATGTGATCGCAGCGTGCAGGCAGCTGATCGCCGTTATGCGCTATATCGCGATGAAAAACGGATAATAGATTCCCGCACCGTGTACAAATCCCGTAAAAACGCCCAATAGATAAAGAGAACCCCTATGGTAGGATAAAGAAACTACCATAGGGGTGTTTTTGCATTTTTCGTATAATTTGGGGTGTTTGGTTCCGTATTCCGTGTCGATCGGCACGAATACCGCAGCGATCTTAGCGGCGGTTTTGCAATTGACGCTTTTTCTGCGCCCCTATCCTCTACCGAGCGGATAATCGTTCAATGAGGCATACCGCGTGCGCCGCCATGCCTTCTCCGCTACCGGTAAAGCCGAGTCCCTCCTCGGTGGTCGCCTTAACGCTGACGGCATCCACCGCGAGCCCGCAGGCAGTGGCTAAGCGCTCACGCATTTGCGGAATATACGGTTTGAGCTTGGGCGCTTGGGCGAGCACGGTGGCATCAATATTAGACAGTGTATAGCCGGCATCGCGCACCACCGCCGCTACCAATGACAGCAGTTTTAGGCTATCGGCACCTTTGTACTGCGGATCTGTGTCCGGAAACATCCCACCGATGTCACCCAGTGCCGCCGCACCGAGCAGCGCGTCTGCGATGGCATGCGCCAGCACATCCGCATCCGAATGACCAAGCAGACCTTTTTCGTACGGAATCTCCACGCCGCCGAGGATCAGCGGGCGATCCGCTGCCAAGCGGTGTACGTCATATCCGTGACCGATGCGAAAACTCATCGTAACAGCTCCTCTGCGAACGGCACATCTTCCGGTGTCGTTACTTTAATGTTGGTATAGCTCGCCTCCACCAGTTTGACGGGTTGGCCGAGCGCTTCGATCAATTGACAATCATCGGTGACGTCAAGGCCCTGTGAGGTTGCGTGTTGCCACGCGCGCTCGTACAATACTTTTTCGAAAATCTGCGGAGTCTGCACGTTCCACAGCGCGGTGCGATCGGGAGTTTCGATCACCACGCCGTTTTCATCGGCGATCTTGACGGTATCCTTAGTGCGTACAGCGGCGGTTGCCGCACCATACTGCACCGCCTCGTGTATTACCTGTTCAATGATAGCAGGGGTGACAAGTGGACGCGCGCCGTCGTGAATTGCCACATAATCCGCATGACACGCATCCACACCGTTTCGCACCGATTGCTGACGGGTAGCGCCGCCACGCACGAAGGCGGACACCTTGGTGATGCTGTAGGTCTCGGTCATTTCCCGCAAAAGGGCATGATGTTCCTCTTGGGCGACGACCACGATCTTATCGATTGCCGAGCACTGCTCAAATGCCGCCAAGGTGTATGTGATCAACGGGCGTCCGTTCAAGAGAATAAATTGTTTTGGTGTGCCCATACGGGTAGAGTTGCCTGCGGCAACGATCACCGCGGTTACTGACGGAATCATCCGATCACACCTCTTTCACTTCTGTCACGCTAAGTTTGCTGTCCTTGACGCGAAAACGAATCTCCCACACGCCGTATGTCATGCCATATACGCGTTCTTCATCCTGTTGATAGGACGGACGCGGGTCCTGTTCCAATATCGCGATCAGTGCGGCACGCTTGTCCACATCAATGTGAGAAAGTAACGTTTCCGGGAAATCCACCGTGACTGCATATTGCCGCACGGCATCCGAAAATCCGCCTACGGCATCGGGATGCGAATCGGTATACGCGATATAGGGCTTAATATCCCAAATGGGCGTGCCGTCCATAAGATCGGCGCCCTCTACCACCAACACGGTGCCGTACTTCTCTGTTTTCTCCACACGAATCAATTTGACAGACGAAAGCCCGATCCCATTCGGGCGAAACGGCGAGCGTGTGGCAAACACACCCATGCGGCGATTGCCCCCCAAACGCGGCGGCCGCACCGTGGGGTTAAAATTCTCCCGCACAGTTTCGGAAAACTGCCAGATCAGCCACAAGTGCGAATACTCTTCGATCCCGCGCAGTGCTTCGGGGTCGCGATACGGTTTTTCGAAAACGATGGTAGACAGCATACCGCAAGCGAGCCCGCTTTGACGCGGGATCCCGAATTTACTGTGAAAATCATTGTGGATGCGCGCGATACATTTCATGCGATTTCACTCCGAATCAAACTGTTTTTATCATAGCATAGTGACCTAAAAAAGTCAACGAGGCAACTGCGGCGATAGATTTCACGTTTCCTTGTATTGACAGTGAATTCTGTCCCGTGGTACAATAATAAAAATTTAGGAGGGGATTTTTATGCTGTCAATCATTTTCCTGGTATATTCCGCACTCGTTTTGGCGGTGTCTTTGGGTCTGTGTATCTGGCTCGGATATCGCCGTGGTGCGTTCAACAGCGCAATGCGGCTTGGCTTTTTCCTCGTTTCGGGTCTTTTGGCTTTTTTTGTTGCCAGGTTGCTCGTAAGATCGATTGGCGGCGCCGTTTCGAGCCTGCTCGTGTCCCTGATCGGAGAAGATGTTGCCGTGTTGATGAGTATGTCTGCTTTACAAGAGCTTCTCGTCAAGCTGGGCGGCGGATTGTTGGCACCCATCGCGTTTATGCTCGTCTTCTTTGTGATCGACAAGCTGATGCTTTTCGCTTACATTCCCCTAAAGAAAAAGTTTGCCGACAACGAAAAATTACATACTGTCCCGCACGATAAGCTATTTGGTGCGATTCTCGGCGGCGTGCTGGCACTCGCCATCACCATTTCCTGTGTTTTACCAATCGGCGGATATCCGACTTTTGTGAGCGAAACCGTCGATCAAATCGCCGCGACCTCTCTTGCTGAGGAAGTGGGCGATGAGATGGTCGAATCCGTTGACACGGTGGCCAATGCAGCGATCGTCAAGGTGGATTACGCGCTGTCCGGTTGGCTGTTCCGTGGACTTACCACCGACGCGCGGTCGGTGGTTTCGACCTCCCTCTCGTTGCTGGGCTTGGTGGATACCTTGCAGAATGCCGAAGGTTCCCAGTCGGTGTCAGCTGCCTTACAAGAACTGCCGGATGAATCGTTTAAGCTGTTGATCTCGGTCACAAAAGACATGGTGACAGAGATTGTACCGGACGACGCATCGTACCAGATAATCGCCGACACTCTGCTTGAGGCTCTGGATCAGCTTCCCGATATGCGCTCAAAGCTCTCCTCCGAGGAGTATTCCGCGGAGCTGGATACGATTGCATCTATGGCGACGATGGTCACCGATCCGTCTGCTTATGGCGAAGAGGAGATCATTAAGACCGTACTATCTTCCTCCGTGTTAACCTCAACCATTCTGGAAAATAGCGAGGAACTGGCGGAAGAATTCTCGGCTCTCACCGCCGAACTGACCAATAAAGAAAAGAAAGAAATCAAGAATGCTGTGGGCAAGTATGCGAACGAGCTCGACGTTGACAACGAGGTTGTGTCCTCCTTGCTTTCCGCTTTCGGTATTTCGTAATCTTCCTCCTCAGAAAGGAAGTGGCGTCATGGTCAACAACTGTCCCGCTGAAGTGCTTGACCTGTTTGCCAAGAAAGGCATTGAAACTGCATCCATTCAAGCTGCAGCACACAGCGACCGCGACATAAGCGGCGCGCTGTGTGAATGTTATCTTGTCGCCACAAATCAATATTTGGCAATTCTCTGCGGCGTCTTTTCCATTGTAGAAAAGCGGAAAAGGCCCATTTTGCCCGGCTCGTCGCACGTGCGCATTCGGTCACAATTTACCGAACTGTCCTACGTGCAGTACCCGCTTGCCTCACTTTCCGATTTTGCCGTGGAGGAATTGCTGTCGACCTGTCGTTTAACCGCCGTCAGCACCGTTGACGGCGATTATATTCGTTTGGCGTGTTCCACCAACACGCACAAAGACGTACTCTCCCGCTTTGTACGCCATCTTCGTGACCTGCAAAACGGCAAGCCACCATGTCACGACGACGAAGCCAATAGCGACACTGTCTGCCCCCTCTGCGGAACGCGCTATCCGAATCCCAATCGCCGGGTCTGCCCGAAATGTATGGACAAGACCCGTTTGATTCGACGGTTGGCAGGCTTTTTTATGAAATACTCCCGCTCTCTTATCGGTATGCTGCTACTACTGATCGGTATGAGCGCGCTCGGTGTCTTGTCGCCGTATATCAGTTCCGCGTTTTTCTATGATGAGGTATTGAACAAAGACGGCTCGTTCTACGGTCAGGTGTTACTGGTACTGTCCATGATCGTCAGTATTCGCGTCTTCTCGGTACTGATGAATATGATCAACGGCGTCATCTCGGCACGCATCGCCTCAAATGTCACCTATGACCTCAAGATGACAATTTTCAATGCCATCCGCCGTTTATCGCTTGGCTTTTTCAACGGACGGCAAACCGGTGGACTGATGACGCAGGTCAATAGTGATGCCCAAACCATTCACCAGTTCTTCGTACACGGATTAACGCAGCTTCTCGTCAATGGGGTGCAGGTATTGGTGCTGCTTGGTGTGATGCTGTACGTTAATCTCCCTCTGACACTGCTTTCCCTGCTTTCTATTCCGCTGTATATGGTGATGATTCGGTTCTGCTACCGTCGCTTGCACGAACTGCATGCCAAACGGTTTTCGGGAAACCGCTCACTTTCGGGTGCTCTCAGCGATATTTTGAGCGGCATTCGCGTGGTCAAAGCTTTTTCCAAGGAAAAGCAAGAGGTAAACCGTTTCAATCGCTATTCCAAGCAACTTGCGCAGTCCGACGAAAATCTGTCGGCGTTCCAGTCCATTGCGTTTCCGCTCACCAATTTTCTCTTAAGTCTCGGCGGTTCCCTGATCTGGGCATTCGGCGGCTGGATGGTGATGAAAGGAGAACTGACTTACGGTCTGCTCTTAAGCTTTGTCGCGTATTTGAACATGATCTATTCTCCGTTACAAAGCTTTGCCCAGATCGTCAATTTGGGAACCGATTGCCTTAATGCCTGCTCGCGACTCTTTGAAATCATGGATACCGTACCCGATGTCTTGGAAGCCGAAGAGCCTCTCTCACCCGAAACCATTGAAGGGCACGTCAGTTTCCACAATGTGGAGTTTTCGTACATCAAAAATCACAAGGTGATTGACGGCGTGAGCTTTGAGATCGAGGCGGGCAAGACCATCGGTATTGTGGGTCACACGGGAGCGGGAAAATCCACGCTTGCCAATTTACTCATCCGTTTGTACGACGTGTCCGACGGCAAGATCTGCATTGACGGCATCAACGTGAAGAATCTGTCGTTTGATTGCTTGCGAAAAAATGTCGCCATCGTGTCGCAGGAGACCTATCTCTTTGTCGGTACGATACTGGAAAATATCCGCTATGCCCGACCCGACGCGACGCTCGACGAGGTACTTGCCGCCGCGCGCATCGCGGGTGCGCACGACTTTATCATGCAGTTGCCGGACGGCTATGCGACCATGGTTGGTACCGGCTACAAGGATCTGTCGGGCGGTGAGAGGCAACGTGTATCCATTGCTCGCGCAGTTTTGCGTGATCCGCGGATCTTGATTTTGGACGAAGCAACGTCCGCGATGGATACCGAAACCGAACGACAGATCCACGAAGCATTGGAGCGCCTGTCCGTTGGGCGCACCACCATTATGATCGCACATCGGTTATCCACACTGCGCAGTGCCGATAAGCTGATTGTGATTGACAACGGGAAGATGCCCGAGAGCGGCACCCATGCTGAGTTGATTGCCAAAAAAGGTATTTATTATAACTTGTACCGCATGCAAGCCGAAGCGCTGAAAAACATCGGTATTGAAGACTGGAAAGGAGATGTGGCACCGTGTCAACAGGATCGTCGTCCCCTCAGACGTTAAGTGATATTGTATCGGTCACCTATCTGAACCGTGAAAACTGTTCCTTCACCGAAAAAAACGGTTTTTTAGGGCTGCGTGCCATAATTGATAAGCGAAAAGTATCACTTTGGGAACTGCATCGTCATGAAGGCAAATCTGCTGCGGGCGATACAGAGGAACTGGTACTGGATCGCATTTTTCTTTCCCGCGCATTCCCGTTTGAAAAACCATTCGAATACATTTCCGTCTTCGATCAAGACCGGAACGAGATCGGGTTTATCCGTTCACTTGCCGAGGATTTCGACGAGGTGGACTGTGCGCGGCTGATGCGGGAATTGGAGGAATCGTACTACTGCCCCGTGATTCGGCGCATCCTGTCGGTCAAGACCCAGCGTGGGATTTCATACTGGCAGGTGGAATGTGATTTCGGTGAAGCCTCGTTCTCTCTGCGCGATGTGTACGTGGATATGCGCAAGATCGAGGGGGAAAAGGGCGAATTGCGCCTAATTCTAACCGACGTTTACGGCAACCGCTACGAAATCCCCGATGCGAACGCGCTCGACCGTCAAAGCTACCGACGGATCGAATTGTATTTGTAAGAAACGATCAGCCAACAAAGGAGGTGACACGAATGGAACATTCCAACGCTTTCTTCGACAGCACCCGACTCGCCGCCGAGCATAAAGAACGCATCCGCCGCACGCGGATCGAGAAGTTACTCACCATCGACCCGCACTGCCCGACCGAAGAGGTCGTGGCCTTATTCGTATTTGATCTGCCCGATCGTGAAGCGGATGCCATCTCTCACGCCCCTCAGGTGGACGGATTGGCAGCGGTGTTCACCGACCATCTGGCGATCTACTGCAACGGTGCGCTCGTGCGTTCGTACACCTTTGAGACGGCCACGGATTTCCGTGTGCAAATCGCAGTGGGCAGCGTGACCGCGGAATGCACGGTGAACGGCGAGCCGCATCTCGTTTGCCGTGCGACCAAGCGATTTGCAGAGGAGATCGCCGCGGTGATGAAACAATTGTCCGTGTACTGCACGGGCGGTGTGTATTCGGATGAATACCTAGAACACGTTGCCCGTTACTGCGAGCAATGCGGTCACCCATATCTTAACGGCTCCTCCTTTTGCCCACACTGTGCCAAAAAAGCCGGCGTCATGGGGAGATTGTGGGAAGTGGCGCGCCCTTTCAAGTGGTATCTGCTGGCATCCGTAGTGCTGTTTTTTCTCATCACGCTCGTCAATCTTGTCACACCGTCACTCAACCGTTTGCTGGTGGATGGCTACATTACCTCTCCTACCCCCGAATCGATTTCAATAATGGGATTCATCGGGGTCATTACTTCAATGGCAGGAGTGCAGCTCGTGTCACACGCGCTGTCTGTCCTACGTAACCGAGCCCTGATCCGCTCAAGCAACCACGTGGTGGTAAGCCTGCGCGAAATGTTATTTGCCAAAATTCAAGCGATGTCCTTAAGCCGCATCGCGCAGCGTACCGCCGGCACGCTGATGCACCGCGTTACCAACGATACAGTGGTTATTCGCGATTTTATTACTAACGTACTTCCGGAATTTGTACAGGAAGTGTTGGTGTTGCTGTTTATTTCCATTTATCTGTTCGTTTACGACTGGCGATTGGCGCTTCTCGTCCTCCTCCCCACCCCGTTTGTGTTCTTTTCGTTCCGTTTTATCCGCAAGAACCTTCGTCTGCTGTGGCGACGGCGCTGGAGCGTGGGTGTCCGCGCCAATACCATCCTACACGACATTTTCTCGGGAATTCGCGTGGTCAAGGCCTTCGGCATGGAGGACTATGAGACCGAACGCTTTGACGCTATTTCCACTGAGTATCGAGACGCCTCCATCAAGGCGAGCAACCATTGGCAAACCGTGCATCCCATCCTGCACTTTTTGATCGGGATCGGTGAATTCTTTGTGTTGTTCTACGTCGGCAACCGCATTTTGGACGGCACCATGACGCTCGGTCAAATGGCGCAGTTCTCCACCTACGTCAGCATGCTGTATACCCCGCTACGGTGGTTGTCCATGTTGCCGCAACGGTTAGAGGATTTCGCAACCTCCGCCACAAAGTTATTTGAGATCATTGATGAAACCGTTGAAATCGACGATAAACCGGATGCAAAAACGGCCTCGATCGTTGGTACTGTGGACTTTAAGAATGTGTCGTTTGGGTATGATAACACCACCGATGTCCTGCGCGGTATTGATCTGCACGTTGAACCGGGAGAGATGATCGGTATCGTCGGTCGTTCGGGCGCCGGTAAAACCACGCTGATCAATTTGCTGATGCGCCTGTACGACGTCGAGGGCGGTTCAATTTGCATCGACGGCATCGACCTGCGCGATTTCTCACAAGAGGCACTGCGTTCGCAGATCGGTGTGGTGTTGCAGGAAACGTTCTTGTTTGCGGGCACGGTGTATGATAACATCGCCTATGCCAAGCCCACCGCCACCCGTGAAGAGATCCTGCACGCCGCGACGGTTGCGGGGGCGCACGAGTTTATCATGTGCCTGCCGGATGCATACGATACGCAGATCGGCGAGAAGGGATACACCCTATCGGGTGGTGAGCGGCAACGTATTTCCATTGCACGGGCACTCTTACATGACCCTCGTATTCTCATATTGGATGAGGCAACCGCCGCGCTGGACACCGCAACTGAACGGCAGATTCAGGATGCGCTGCAACAACTGATGAACAATCGCACCACCTTTGCCATTGCACACAGGCTCTCCACCCTACGCAATGCCACACGCTTGATCGTGCTCGATAAGGGTATGATCGCGGAGGTCGGCACACATGAAGAATTGCTCGAAAAAAAGGGTATCTACTATAATCTCGTGATGGCACAGCGACAAATGTCCAATATGGCACCGAAAAAGGCATAAGAGAAGCGCCTGTCAAACTGACAGGCGCTTCTCTTATATTTATTTCTTGGTATCTCGGGTATCGAGGCTTGCACCGAACACGAAAAAGCGATCATACAAAAATTCCAACACAAAGTTGAGCAGCATTGTGATGATGAATACCAAAAAGCCGTTCCAACCAATCCCCTCCAGCGCAGCGCCACCCCACGTGGACAGCGGGGTGAAAACTGCGTAGAATGCCGCAACTTTGAGCATTGCAACAGGGATATTGCCGGCGGATTTAAAGGTGATATTACGGTTTAACGTGAAATTCCACACCACCGACAGGATGAGAGAAATTAAATAGGAAACCCAGTAAACCCAGCGGAGCAGTTCATACATCAGGGCAAAGGTTGCCGTCTGAATAATGCCGGCGCTTGCCGAAAACAGGGTGAATTTGATCGCACGAATCAGTTCTTTCCTTTTCTCACTCATACGTCTTCCTCCGTTATCTGTTCCTTGCTTTGGTTACTGAGCGCAGGCCGCTGTAAATTAATTTGGTGAACGCCGTGGCAGCGATGATCCCCAGCGCCAGTGCTGCAGCCAGTTCTAACGTATACACGGCTTTCTCCACAAAGCGCGACGCGTCACTTTCAAAGGCATATGCCATGGTATAATACAGCGAGCCGCCCGGGATCAACGGAATGAGCGATGTGGTGATAAAAGTGGTCGTGGGTGTTTTCATCACGCGCGCCATCACTTCAGCATAGATGGAAAGACACAAGGAAACGATGAAATAATTGAGCGGCTCACTGTCGATGAAACGGGAAAGCACTAAAAAGATCAGCCACGACAGCAAGCCGCCGAGAGCTACGACCCACAATCGTCTGCCACGCACGTTAAACAACAATGCAAATCCGAACGAGCCGATACCGCCGGTGAGGATCTGCAAAATTTCCGCATAACTCATCCGACCACACCTCCCAATGCCGCAAACAAGAAGTAGCCGGCGGCAATCGCGAGCGCAATCAGAACAGCCTCGATCGAGCGGAGAAGACCGGCAATACTGTCACCGGTGAAGAGGTCACGCAAGGCATTGGTCAGACCGATGCCCGGAATCAGCGTCATAATGATACCAATCATCATCTTATCCACGACCGGTACCCAACCGAGCGTTAAGGCGGCAAATGCCAGTGCCGTTGCCACAAACGAGGCGAGAAATTTGGAAAAGATCTTGTTGGTGACCGTTTTATCTGCCATCCACATGACTAAACGAATCAGACCGCCAATGACAATAGCAACCGCCGCTTCGATCCAACCGCCGCCGAAAAACAGTGTGAATGCACCGGAAATAATCGCATAACACAAGCATTCTGCCCACAGTGGATGGGGCTTGCTCGCGGCAATGCGGGCAAGCTCCGCTTGTATCTGCGAAACCGCCAATTCCTCTGAGCAGATCCTGCGCGACAAGGCGTTTAGCCGGTGGATCTTTTCAAAATCGGTGCCGGTTGCGATGATGCGGCGCGTTTGGGTGCGGGTGTTTCCCTCAGAATCGTGCACCGTCACTACCATGCTGCTGGTAATAATAAACACATCGGTGCGCACAGCACCGAACGCCTCGCAAATGCGCTTTACACTGTCTTCCACGCGGTGAACTTCTGCACCGCAGATGAGCAGCTGCTCGCCGATATCCATCGCAAGACTAAGCTTTTCCTTCATTTGTTTTCTCCTAAAGTCCAGAATACAGCATGAGTATAGCATATTTGCTTCTCAGAATCAACCTTTCTTTCACTCCTCCCCCTACTGTTGAATATAGTGGTATGGGAGGTGATTTTCGATATGGCACCCTTCGGTTGCGGCTGTAAAAATGCGTGTACAAGCATTGCCGTCGTCGCAAGCCTGATTATCGGTGTGGTGGCGGCCTTTTTGCGCATCATGGCAGTTATCACGGTGACGCCTGCGTTTTTGTGGGTGACCTTTGGTGTTGCAGTCGTGTATTTAGCGATCTTGCTGGCAAACGCCTTGTTTGCAGGGGCTAATACCGCGTCTTGCACTGCAAGAACGATAAATGCACTGCTCAGCGGCATTGTGGGAACGGCGCTGTTCTCGATCGTGCTGTTGGCAATTCCGTTTGTGGCTACCAGTATTGTCGGGGCAATTTTAACCGGTACACTCTTGTTTTTCTTTTCACTGATCATCACAGCAACGGCTTGCCTGGTGAAACAAGTGGTCTGAATATTTTTTCAAACGACCCTCACACAAAAAGCGCCCTGCCCGCAAAGCGGACAAGGGCGCTTTTCCTTACTCCACCGTTTTTTCGGCGGGATGCCTTTTCGTGTACAAATACCATTTCACGATGCCGTAAACGGTGTTGATGAGCATCGCAATTTCGGTGATGAGCAGAATGTACATACCGGACGAAATATCCATAAACAGATACAGGATCGTAGTAATGAGCCAAGCAAGCCACTGTTCACTGTAACGCAGCAGCAGCAAAATGCCGTTTGCCATGCCAACTGCAGAAGCGAAGGCATCCAAATACGTGTCCGATGCACCGGGAATCTGCTGCAGCAAGTAACCGACAACCAAGCCGAATACCAAAATCGCCACAACGATAAGTGCCGTTTGCCACGGCTTTAAGCGTTTTACCTGCGTGAGATTTGCGTCCTCTTCGTCGGGGTGCTTGTTCCAACGGATAAAGCTGATTACGTCGATCGGCATCCAGAAAAAGACGACGGTTGCCGCCACAGCATACCAACCGAAGTACAGACAGATGACAAGTTCCGGAATCTCAATTAAAAAGAAATCGACCACAAAATTCCATTTGCTCTGCTTGGAAATGAGCAACTCGCACAACGGATTGGAAACCGTGCTGATGATCGCGCAGGAAACCAATGCGATAACGCCTTGATAATCACCTAACACCACGTCCGGAAAAAAGATGGTGAAAAAGGCTGTTAAGAGCAACACCGCCGCCAAATAAATGGTTTGATACGGTGTGAAGGATTTGATAAAACTTTTGAAACTCGATTTTTGCTTTGTCATAAAACATCCTCCTTAATATACTTCGAAAGCAAAGGGAACGCTCGCAGAGCGTTGTTGTAATAAATGTCGGCAAACTGTTGCGGCTTGAAAATGCCGGCAATGGTGGTATCGTATTCTTCGATCGCCGACAGATTGATCGGCGGACAAAAATCCGTACCGTACAAAATTTTTCGATACGTGTCGGGATATTGATGAATCGCGCGCGCAAAGGTATCAATCGCCCATTGCATATCGGCTCCCTCTTGTGTTCCGGGCTCATATGCACCCGAAAAATCGGTAAACATATTTGGCTGCTCATGCACAATGTGGATGCATTCCTCGTAGCGAGGATCATCCATGTGCGCGACAATGAAATTCACCTCCGGGAACTCCCGCGCAACGTTTTGTACGTACCGCGCATTGGAGCCCTCCATATCGTTATCCGTCGGCAACACCAGCGAACACGACCCTGTATGGTAAGTGACCGAAAGACGATGCTTTTCGGCAAATTCATACACGGGGCGCAAACGCTCGTCGTCCGCGCGACCCGCTTGATAGGTTAAATACATTTTCAATCCCACAATGCGATGCTTGTCAAGACGCGGTTCGATCGTTTCCAGTTGTGACGCGATATCACGGCTGATGTCGATGGCGGGGCACAAAAACAGTCGCACATCGTTTTGAACCGTGTCCACACTGTGGTCGGGAGGGGCGTTACCGGCAAATTTTTCAAGGAACGGCATGACCAGCGCATAGCCGTCTGTACGATCAAAATACGAGGCTTTGATTACCTCGTTGACGATATGCGTGTGGCAATCAATCTTACGTTTCAACAAAGTTATGCGTCCCCCCCTTTTTTTAAACTTGTATCATTTTAACACTTTTTTTAGCAAGATACAACGATTTTTTCAAGAACTACCACGTACGCACACCGTCAATATGCAGAAAGCGCGCAGTTTCAAAATTGTAGGACGTAAGGGGGCGATCCAACGCATCAAATGTATGCGCTGCCACCAAGATCGTCGGTGTGACCGACAGGATAACCGGCGAGTGATAAAAGTCGCCACTTCTCCCCAACTGGATGATATCACCGGGTTGTACCTTGTCTTGTGACACCACGCGCGCATACGGTCCGACCGATTGGTTGTTTACCAAAAAGTTATACAAGTACTCCACCCCGCTCCATGACGCGGTGCGATCGCGCGACGAGCGATAGTACCACCCCATGATCGGCGTATAATTCATCACCCCCGCGCCCGCATACAAGCATTGCGACGCAAAATTAGTGCAGTCACCGCCGATATCCTCGAAATCGTAATATACCGGATTGCGTGACAGCGCCCAGCGGCGGGCATACGCGACCGCTGCTGAGCGGTTATAGTCTTTCTCCCTCATATCCTTTCACCTCGATACAGTCTATGCAAGATATGACGATAAAAAACCGGATGGAGCACCATCCGGTTTACGTTTTTTGCCGTTTTTATTTTGCGTCACTCCACTTGTATTGGTAGTGCTTGTTAAATATAGCCATGATACCGGGAATCAATATCAGTTGCAACACAATGCCGAGAGCTGCATCCGCAAAGCCGCCGGTGATAAATGCACCAAAGGTAAAGGCGGAACCTTTGAGTCCCAATAACACCGCTTTGCTGATGCCCCAGACCATACGTCCCGATAGCATCGCGGTAATCAAAGACACGTACAGCCAACCGACGCTGTGTTGTTTTTTAGCATACAACAGACCGATCACAAGTCCGTAGGTTGCCAGTTCCAACGCCATCCACACGGCGTTCGGGTACAGCGGCGGCATACCGAAGGTAACCGCGCGGAGAAAAGGCAGGATCAGCCCAATGGAAAAACCGTATTTTGCACCGCAGATCAGGCCGCACAACATAACAGGAAGATGCATCGGCAACAGCGAATCGCCGATTTCCTTGATTTGCAAGGTCAAAAGCGGAAGTACCGCTCCCAAGGCAAGAAACAGTGCTGCTGTGAGCAATCGTTTAAGCTTAGCATTCATACTCTTTCGCCTCCTCCTCTTGATTATACCAAACTCCCTCAAAAAAACAAGTGCGGGTTATTGTTCGTTCGGTTGAAAAAGTTGACTTCTACGGAGAAAAAGAGCGGTCAGCTTTTGCCGACCGCTCTCGTGTAATTTTGTTCGAACACAAAGTTGTGCGTTTGTGTTAGAGAACGACAGGATACACCTTGTCTGCCAAACCATCTGAAAAAATGGCTCCCTACTATTTTAAGAATCAAATTTCACTGTCTTTGCCCAATCAATAAAGGTTTGCCGTTTCGCATCGTATTCGTCTTGCTTGCAAGCAAATTGCACGAGCCAAAAAGCATCCGAGCCTTTAAACATCGCGGCGTAATACCGATAGGTCTGATTTTCTTGTTCATTCAGGAAATTGTATTCCATAGAGGTAAGATCATTTTCTTTGGAAATTTCACTCGGCGACTTGGAAGCATTCGCTTCATAAACAGCCTCTGCATAGTCGTCGATCGATAGATCGCTGAGGCCTTCTTGAATGGAAAAAGGCTCTTTTACAACAAAAACCGCAACGTCTTTTGAGTCATAACATACGGTATAGCCTTCATATGTATTCTCTCTAAACGCGTCTGTCAGCGTAATGCTCATGCCGTTAGACGTGAATTCTTTTGCCGCTCCGTTCGTGCAGGAAACAAAAGAACACATTAGCAGAAGAACCAGCAATCCCGACAGCATCTTTTTCATAATACCACCCTTATCTTTCCTTAATTTTGTTGTATCAAACACGTTGAAAAGCCAAGATTCATAATTTCGAAATAGGCATAAAAATATATGCACTACGCGTGATGATATCTCCTTAATGGCACGATGAAAAAAATCACTCTATGGGCAGCGCCTCTTGGTCAACGCGTTCGCCGTTCACCACAAGGGGTTGTGCGGGTTGCTCCGTCTCATCAGGAAGCTTTTTGATTTTTGAATAAGCAACCAGTCCGTTGGCAAAAGAGAAGATTACCCAAGCGTGAATGAGGTAATCGATGGCCGAGTCCATAACGAAACCGTTCATCAAAAGCATTAAGAGCGTGTCAATACTAAAGAAGACCAGTGCTGTAATCAACCAGCCGGCTTTCAACTTTTTTGAAAATATCCAACAAAGCACATAGAGCACCAAGATAATGATGGCGACGGCAAGCGTGATCGCAAACACCTCTGTGGGGAGAAACTCCGTTTCGGCAAGAATATCGGTATAATACTCGGCAGGATACATCCCGCAAAAGAACATTCCCAAATCAACCAAAGCAAACGGGATGTATGCGGAAAACAAAAAATAGGTATTGCTGTTGGTGACAAGCAGGAATATGTTTATAGCAGTCAGTATAACAACCAATAAAATGTTACCGCGGGCACCCGAATATTTGTTTTCGAGCAACTGTCTTTCTGAAATCTGTACAGTCGTTGACTGTTTTTTGTTAAACAAGCCCATCGTATCATCTCTCCTAAAAAGTTGGCGTTGAGGGGGCGCCCCTCTTATGTTATGTCGCACTTGTACTTTGCAATTTTACAATACCATTTTGTGGCCGGAAAGTCAAGTGAAAAAGCAAGTAAAATAGTAACAACCAACATTACAGACACCAAGCGTTTCGTTTTCACGGTCCCCTCAACTCGTCAACTAAATATTTTCTTCTAAAATATTTGACGGAAAAATACAAAAAAATTCTCACATGTATTTTATCACAACACACAGACCCATACAAGGATCGAGTTTTATCTGTTGTTAAATTTTTTCTTTTCGCAGGGGCAGAAGGTTCTGTACAAGGCAAAAGTTTGATCTCGTCTGCGAGTTTCGGTACAGCCCGTTAGGGCGGTGCAACGCGACGCCCTAAAAACGTCACACCGTGACGTTTTCTTTACGGGCTTTCAAGTCCTTCTGCCCCTGCTTTCTCAAAACAAACAAGCCACCCTGGTGGGTGGCTGTTAGATATCCCTCTTTCTTTAGTGATAATCTTTGGACGGACTTATCCGTTTGCGGTGCCCGAAAGTTGCTTTCCTCGCTATCGCTCGGCAAC
>JAZRQG010000025.1:0-6483 GCA_045649625.1 Acutalibacteraceae bacterium | reverse complement strand
GGACAGGGTGGTATGTGTCGGCGGATACCCTCGCGGCGAAAAACGCGGTGGAGAAGTTGATACGCCAACATACGGCGGCGTATTTTGTCGAAATGGAAAATTTGGGGCTGGATATGACGGCGACCAAACAGGTGATAAAGGAGTGGGAAGCATGAGTGAATTGTTGCGTTTGGAAAACTTGACAAAGCGGTACGGCTCACTGGTGGCACTGGACAATATCAGTCTATCGGTGGAAAGCGGGCGCATCGTGGGGTTGCTCGGTCCAAACGGTTCGGGTAAGACGACTTTAATTAAG
Source organism: Acutalibacteraceae bacterium (assembly GCA_045649625.1). Taxonomy (GTDB): domain Bacteria; phylum Bacillota; class Clostridia; order Oscillospirales; family Acutalibacteraceae; genus RGIG3009. Next base: position 6,188 of record JAZRQG010000025.1, on the reverse strand, counting down.
ATTCTTAACGGAATGTTGACGCCGACGGCGGGCACTGCGACCATCTGTGGGCTTGCGCCGGGGGCCAAAACAAAGGAACTTGTGGCATATCTGCCGGATAACAGCTTTTTAAATTCTTGGATGAAGGTGCGGCAAATTGTAGATTTCTACGCAGATTTTTATGCGGATTTCCGTCCGGGACGCGCATATCAGATGTTGTCACAATTGGGGATTTCGCCCGATATGCGGTTGAAGGCGCTGTCCAAGGGCAATAAAGAAAAGGTGTGCCTGATCTTGGTGATGTGTCGCAATGCACGCTTGTATGTGCTGGATGAGCCCATTGCGGGTGTTGACCCTGCCGCCAGAGATTATGTGATCTCCACGATCATCAACAATTATAACCCGCAAGCGACGGTACTCATTTCCACCCATTTGATCGCCGATATTGAGCAGGTGCTCGATGAAGTAATTTTTATTCACCAGGGACATATCCTACTGCAAAAGACGGTGGATGAGATCCGCGAGGAAAACGGCAAGAGTGTCGATGCGCTGTTTCGGGAGGTGTTCAAATGGTAAAGAAGTTGTTTAAGCACGAGTTGTTCGCCTTAAGTCGTGTGTTATTCATTATGCAGGGCATTTTATTGATTGCTGCAGCCTTCTTGCGCATTTTGCAGTTTTTTGAAAGCGAGCATTTTGTGTATTCCATCGTGTTCTTTTTTGCCGCCTTGCTATACGGCGTGGCTGTGCTGGTAAACTTGACGGCGCCTCTTGTGATGGCGGTGGTGCGGTATTATCGCAATCTGTTTACCGCAGAAGGGTATCTCTCCTTCGCGTTGCCCGTGACAGCGGCACAACACCTTATCGTGAAGGCGCTTTCGGCACTTGTTCTCCAGGCCATTGCTTGGGGCATGACCGCTCTTTCGTTTGTGATCGTGATGGCAGGCGATGTCCTCCGAGAGGTCGGTGTGGCAGCCGAATACCTGTGTAAAGGGATACCTGCGGGTGCGTTGTGGCACATCGTCCTGTGGGGTTTTGAACTTTTGCTTATTTTTGCGGTCAGCTTTTTATCGCAAGCGTTTTTGTATTACGGGTGTATCTCTATCGGTCAACTGGCACGAAAAAATCGTGTTTTAGCTGCGGTAGGTGTGTATTTCGGCTATTATGTGGTAACACAGATTCTCGGTACCATTTTGACGGTTTTGGTGACGCTCTTCGGTGACCGTATCCCGTTTGATGCCATCGCTACATTTGCGGGAACGTATCCGATCGCATTTGTACATATTTTCTTGTGCAGTATATTGTTGATAGCGGTGGTGTTTACTGTGTTGTACTTCTTTGTATCGCATGCCATCATTCGCAAACGGTTGAACCTGGAATAAGGAGTGGGATGTATGAAAAAATGCATGCGGATCGTGTCGATCATAGTGCTTATTTGCCTGTTGTGCGCGATGCTGAGTGGTTGTCAGGCATTAGAGGATGCCCGTGCTGCGCAAGGCTTTTGGATTGAGGAGGGACAGCGTTTCCGTTTGGGAGACAATGTGTACATCTGTTTGCCCGAAAGTGAAACCTTGGATCTCTTATATGTGGAATACGATGACGAAATGTCAGACATCTACGTGACCACGGAGGATGTGCCGGTGCTGTTGTCGTCACTTTATGGTGTTGCTTTTACCCCGTCATCAGACGGGCGGCTGTGTGTTGCCTCTGGTGAATACGGAGAACTTTTTTCAGGGGCGCTCAGTCAAATTTATTGTCGATCGGACTATTACGAAACGCTTGTGCAACAGCTGCTAAACGGGTTTGATCCTGTTGGATATTGCTGCACATACGGCGAGTGGGATGAGGAACTGTATATGTATAAGGAACGCTTATATCGTTTGACGGCAGAGGAAACGGCGGCAATCGATGCGCTGCTGAAGAGCAAGCGGACATACCTGCCGGACATGGCCGAGCCGAACTACGACTACAGTATAGCGCTTAACTTTTGCAGCGAGGATATGCTGTTGCAAAAATTTGCGGTCGAGTTGTGCTGTAGCGATAACAGCTATTTCTTGCTGGGTGAGGATGCTGACCGAGAGTGGGTAGTCGAGGTGCCCATGCAATATGCGACGATAGCCAATGCATTGCTTGCGCCTGTGAGAGAAGAATTCGAATCGTATGAGGACGACTACGACTACGACGAGGGCGATGATGAATCGTTCTATTTTGAAACGTAAATAAAAGTGCCCGCTCCCATAAAGTCGTCGGGGCAGGCAAGAAAAAATACGGGGTGGCACATTGCCACCCCGTTTATCATTGCGTGGTACAAACGAATTGAATTGCTCACCGCAAGGTGCGCAGAGTTTTGTTGCAGGGCGAGAAGGGGAAGAAGCGGGGGTGCGCATGGCACCCCCCTTACAACGAAAGTGTGGTAGGAACAACGCGAAATGCTCACCGCAAGGTGCGCAGTCCTTTGGGATAACGGTTTTTGAGCTTTGAACCGGACGCTTTACCGAATCCGGTGAGAATGCCGTTTATCGCCACTCCGGTAAATCCGGTAGGACCGTCGATGAGGATTTCTTCGCCACGTAAAAACGCGGTCAGGCGCGGATCGGTGAGTTCAAGGTTTAGCACGCGCCGGCAGGTATCCGTCGTTGCCGACTGAAACACGGCGTGACACGGTTCAGCGCGCAGGATGCGCTCACCGCACAGTTCCGCGACCGAAACGCCGGCATTTAAAACCGTGATACCGTTGACAGCGGGGAACAAGGGCGGTAACAGATGCACCGTATTGCCGAACGTAGCAAAAGTGCCGAGCGGTTTATCCAAAAAGCAATCGGTATATAAATCGCGTGCTTGATTGGCACCGGCATCCTTACGAGAGGGAGTGTAGAACGGAGTGGAAGTAGCCTCGTTTCCTTCGCGGTGTAGCAGTGCGATAAAATGCCCTTCGCCGCCGTCACATGGGAAAATGCGGCGGCAGTGGGTGGTGTCGATTGTTTTGGCAAAGGTGTGCAAAGTGGGTTCCAAAAACGACAGAACACGATCGGTGTCAAACGCCGGCCTGCCGAACGGGACATCAATTCTCTGTAAAGTGAAATCGAGGTGGTCGTGTAAAAAACGGATGATGGCGCACTCGTTCTCCTCCGGTGCGAAGGTGCAGGTGGAAATCACAAGCCTGCCGCCCGGACGCACACAGCGTGCCGCGTTATCCAAAATCCCGCGACTGCGTTCGGCGCACAGACGAACGGTGTCCTCACTCCATTCAGGAATGGCGTCGGGTTCCTTGCGGAACATTCCCTCGCCCGAACAAGGGACGTCTGCAAGCACCGCATCGAACCAATCGGGTAAGGCGTCGGCAATCCGCGCGGTATCACCGCAGGAGGTGACGCTGTTACGCACACCAAGGCGCTCGAGGTTTTGCAGTAGAATACGGGCGCGGGCGGGAACATATTCGTTTGCCCAGAGCAAGCCCTCGCCTTGTAGTGCTGCAGCGATTTGGGTGGATTTTCCGCCGGGGGCAGCGCACAGATCCAGTACCCGCTCGCGGGGGGCGGGGGCTAATACCGTAACCGCCGACATGGCAGAGGGTTCTTGCACATAGTAGGCACCCGCATGATGCAACGGATCAGCACCTGCGCGAAAATTCGCCGTTGTCCTGCGTCCGAGTGGTGAAAAGGGTGTTGTCTCAACGGAAAACGGTAGCAGCGCTTCTAAACGGTCAGGTGTTATTTTTAAGGTGTTGACGCGTAGTCCGCGCGTGGTAAGCGGCTGATCCCATGCGTCAAAGAACGCCGCATACTCGTTCCCGAGCAGGCGGCGCATTCGTGACGTAAAACTCGAGGGTAGTATCATGCGTCCTCCCCCGATTTGCGGTTACGTGCACGAACCGAGCGTTTTTGTTTAACGGGTTTGGCTTCTTCCTCGTCGTTTTCAAAATACGTGGGGGTGAGCCGATCGGCTTCGGCGAGTTTTGCCGCGCGACGGTCGGTATAATCGTCCCAAAAGATCGGAAGCATCAGAAACGGGATCAGCGCAGGGGACATGTGACGGTACATGGCGGTCCACAGTGAAATACCGGCGGGACCACGCTCCGTCACGACGACGCTGAGCGTATTTTTGAGTTCTAAGGCGGCTATGATAAATAAGATCGCTGCCACCGCAGCGGTGATAAGCGGAAACAATTTATGATGCCGCAGAGCAAAAAAGACGATCACGGACACGGCCATCAGCGCAGTTGCGATGATAAGAAGCGTCGGATTGACCAGACGTTCACCAAGTGAAATGCTGAGGATGGCTGCCATTTGAACAAGTGTGGTGAGTGCCAGTATGATCCACACCACTATACGGCAAACGGATACGAACGTACGCATAAGCAGTTTACTCCTTTACAAGCGCGTTGAAAACAGTATCAGTGTACCATAAAAACGCGCATTTGTAAACACCGATAAAAAAGACTTGATTTTTTATCACAACCGTGCTATACTACTTAACGATGATAGAAGTTTAGTAAAGGAGTGGGGCGACCCGCTCCTTTGCGTTTGTTTGGAGGTGTGCGCATGGCCGGTCAAAAACGAAACGGTTCCGGCGGGAACGTGGTTGCCGTATGCCGTGCATTGGCAGAGCCCCTTGGCGAGCAGGTGGGTGTATCGATCTGGGACGTGCGGTTTGTCAAGGAGGGCGCCGATTGGTTTTTGCGAATCATTATTGACAAAGAAGACGGTGTCACCATCAACGATTGCGTGGAGATGACACATCTTCTCAATCCCGTGCTGGATAAGGCGGATCCCATCGCGCAGTCGTATTGCTTGGAGGTTATGTCACCCGGCATCGAGCGCGAGCTGACGCGTCCCGAGCATTTCGAGGCATACGTGGGGCTGCCGATCACGGTCACATTATATCGGCCGGATGAAAGCGGTCAGCGCGAATTTGTCGGTTTGCTGCTGAGCAGTGCCGGTGATCAACTCGTCATTGAGGACGAAAACGAACAGGAACGAACATTCTCCCGCAAGGATGTTGCGGCGGTGCACGCCGTGGATTTGTGGGATGACGATATTAACGATCAAAGTACAATGGAGGAATAAGGAAAAATGGCTAACAACAACGCAGAATTTTTTGAGGCATTGCAGTTGCTGCAAAAGGAGAAGGGAATCGACGGCGAATATCTGCTGGAAAAGATCCGCGCCGCCATTGTGCTGGCTGTGAAAAAGGATTACGGCGGGAAAGAGAACATCGTGGTGATCATGGAACCGTCCACCGGTGAGTTCTCCGTTTCGCTGCGCAAAACGGTTGTGGAGGAAGTGCTGGATCCCGACGAGGAGATGCTCCCTGAAGAAGCCGTCCGCTATTCCAAGAAGGCAAAGGTCGGCGACGTTATTGAGATCAAGCTCGAAACCAAGCAGTTTGGTCGTATCGCGGCACAGACCGCCAAGCACGTGATCCGTCAGGGTATTCGCGAGGCGGAGCGCGGACAGAAGTTCCTTGAGTTCCAGCGCCACAATCAAGAATTGGTGACGGCGCTCGTTACCCGCGTGGATCCGAAGACCGGCGCCGCTACGGTGGAGATCGGCAAATCCGAAGCCGTGCTTCCCAAGACCGAACAGGTCGGTGAGGAAGTGCTCCGTGAGGGAATGCGCGTAAAAGTATACGTCGTGGACGTGAAGGACGGCGAAAAAGGCCCCCGTGTGCTGATTTCCCGTACGCACCCGGGCCTTGTCAAGCGGTTGTTTGAGATGCAGGTGCCGGAAATCTTTGACGGTACGGTCGAGATCAAGGCGGTATCCCGCGAAGCGGGCTCGCGCACGAAACTCGCGGTGCTGGCTCATGATGAGAACGTGGACGCTGTCGGCGCTTGTATCGGTACGAAGGGTGTTCGCGTGGCCGAGATTGTGGAAGAACTCGGTGGGGAAAAAGTGGATATTATCGAATATAGTGAAGAACCGGAAAAATTCATTGCTGCCGCGTTGGCGCCGGCAAAGGTTGTCAGCGTAGAGGTGGATCCGGATGGCGCCAAAGCATGCCGTGCAACGGTGCCGGATGCGCAGTTGTCGCTGGCGATCGGTAACAAAGGACAGAATGCTCGCCTTGCGGCGAAGCTGACCGGCTGGAAGATCGATATCCGCCCCGAAAGCGGATTCTACGGCGAAGACGAGGAATAATATACGAAGGGAGGACATCGTATGCAGCAAAAGCGGATACCGCTTCGCAAATGTACCGGATGTGGTGAAATG
>JAZRQG010000024.1:0-13027 GCA_045649625.1 Acutalibacteraceae bacterium | reverse complement strand
TTTTTGCTCTGCAAAAATCCACCTCCCTCATCAGAGGGAGGCAAGGCATAAAACACTTCCCACGTTCACTTTTGACTTCTACATTTTTTATTCATCGCTAAAGCTCTTTTGAACCACGCGACTATCGCGTGGTTTTCGTTTACAAAAAAGCCGAGTCTTGACAAGGTCAAGACTCGGCTTTCCTTTGTATTACAACTGATACTGTGCTTGATATTCAGCAAACAGGGCATTAAATTCGCTGTCACCGGTTTTGACGGCATTGAGGTATTCGTGCGTTTGGAAACTGTCGTGACCAAGCTCGATAATTGCTACCGCGATGTTGGAACAGTGATCGGAAATACGCTCGTAGTTGTTGAGCATATCCGATAGAATAAAGCCAAGCTCAATAGTGCAATTTCCCGCACGCAGACGTTCAATATGCCGTATCTTGATATCGGCAATCATGAGGTCAATGACCTGCTCAAGCGGTTCTACGCGTTTTGCTTTCTCAAGATCATCGTTGGTAAAAGCTTCAACGGTCAATGTCATAATATTTCGGATCGCATTTGACAGTACTCCAAGCTCACGCTGGGCATCACCGGAGAATGTGATCTTCTTATCATAAATCTCTTCGGCACCGTCCAACAGATTCAGCGCGTGGTCGCCCAGACGTTCAAAATCGCCGATGGTATGCAACAGTTTGGATACCTTACGATTGTCGGCATCCGACAAGTCTTTGCCCGACAACTTGACCAGATAAGTGCCGAGCTCGTCCTCGTAACGGTCCAAGAAATCCTCGGATGCACGGATAGTATTCGCTTCACGATATGCGTAGTTGCCTGCCATATTCATAGCAGAAGTCAGCGTTTCCTCAGCGAGTTGCGCCATTTTGATCGTCAGGTTATTACATTCCGAGATGGCAATAGACGGCGTGGAAAGCAGACGGTCATCCAAAAAGTGCTGCCGTTCGCTTTCGCCGGAACGCACCAAAACATCGGCCAGCTTTACAAGTTGTTTGTTAAAGGGCAGCAAAATGATCGTGACAAAGATGTTAAAGACGCTGTGAATCACCGCGATACTCCACGGTTCTACGGGAAGTTCGGTAAAGGCGAAGGTGAACATAGCATTGGCACCATAGAACAAACCCAAGCACAAAGCGGTGCCGATAAGGTTAAAGGATAGGTGGATAACAGATACTTTTCGCGCGTTTTTGCTGACACCGATGGCGGAGATCACAGCGGTGATACAAGTACCGATATTCTGACCCATAATGATCGGAATTGCCATACCGTAGCTAATGTTGCTGGTGGTGGCAAGCGCTTGCAGAATACCGACCGATGCCGACGAGCTTTGGATAATCGCCGTAAGGATCGCACCCGCCGCCACAGCAAACACAGGGTTGTTAAATGCGGTCATAATACTCGCAAATTTCGGGCTGTCGGTCAACGGTGCCATAGAATCCTTCATCAGCTCCATACCGTACATCAAAAGCGCAAAGCCGAGTAAAATGGAGCCCATGCTTTTTTGACGGTTACTCTTTGCCATCATGGTAAGTAAAAGACCGATCAGCGCAAGCAGCGGAGAGAAGTTTTCCGGTTTAATCAGATGGATGAAAAAGTTGCCGTCCGCTTCAATACCGGCAAGACTTAAGATCCACGCGGTCATAGTAGTACCGATATTGGAGCCCATGATCACACCGACCGTCTGGGGCAGCTCCATGATGCCGGAATTTACCAGACCCACCAACATGACGGTAACCGCCGACGAGGACTGGATGGCGGTCGTCACAACAACGCCGAGAAACAAGGCTTTAAGTGGATTGGATGTCATACGGCGCAACATCTGTTCCAGCTTACTGCCCGCAAGTTTTTCTAAGCCTGTGGACATGATGTTCATTCCGTACAGAAAAAACGCCAATCCGCCAAATAAGGAAAAAAACGAAAAAATAATGTCCATTGTTTTCATACTCCCCTTCTATGTAGTTTGTCTGTTTTTTTGTAAAAAACACCAACCCATCATCCGTATGGGTTGGTGTTCGTATCCGGTATTCTTAATAATGACCGAGTCAATGCACCAAGCGGCGTGTTCACAAGCATCGGAGCACACCTCGAAACATTCGTAAATTTTACGCCTAGAAACCGTTTTCGTCACGTCCGTCAAGTCGACGGTAAGCTCACGCTTAGCCGTGCTCTGTACGAAACGATCAAAATAGAACGTATCTCTTTTTGCCATCTTCAAACATCCTTTCTTATTGGAAAATCAATATAAACAGTTTTGTTATTAAGAAACCTACCAAACCGCAACCCGGGAAGGTAAGTATCCACGTCAGCACCATTTCCTTGACAACGCCGAAATTGATAGCCGATACGCGTTTAACCGCACCGACACCCATGATCGACATCGTTTTCGCGTGAGTGGTGGAAACCGGCAAACTAAATACCGAGCAGACTAACAGGGACAAGGCACCGGCAATATCGGCAGAGAACCCTTGGTATTTTTCGAGCTTTACCATATCCATACCAACAGATTTGATGATCTTTTTACCACCCATCGCCGTACCGAGTGCCATCACTGCGGAACACAGCACCATCAGCCACATATAATCACCAACGATGTCCAAGTCACTCGGCAGCCCCTGCCCTTGCGACATATACACACAAAGGAGGATAACACCCATAAACTTCTGACCATCCTGCGCACCGTGCATAAACGCCATGGAAGCGGCACCGACGATCTGTGCACCTTTGAAAAACGGCTCGGCCTTAGGACGATTCGCTTTATAGAACATGGCCGTAACGCCCTTACACACTATCCAGCCGAGCCCGAAGCCGAGCACCACCGAAATGCCGATGCCGTACACAACCTTGACCCATTCGTTGCCGTTAACACCCGCGAAGCTGCCGTGCATCGCGATCGCACTACCGGTAAGCCCCGCGATCAGTGCGTGGCTTTCGCTGGTGGGAATACCGAACACCCACGCGAGAGTCGCCCATAGCACGATGGCAAACAAGGCGGCGCTGAGCGCAATGATCGCTTGATCGGGATCTGTGCCGAAATCCACCATCTTGGTAATGGTTTCCGCAACGGTAGCATTGACCATCGTCATCACAAAGACACCGAGAAAGTTAAACACTGCTGCCATCAGGATGGCTGCTTTCGGAGGCATACATCGCGTGACAACGCAGGTGGCGATCGCGTTCGGCGCGTCCGTCCAGCCATTGACCAAAATGACGCCGAACGTTAATGCTACAGCGATAAATAATAACGGATTCGCCGTCATTTGATTCCAAAACTCCGGCATATGCCTCTCCCCTTTTTCACGGAATAACCAAGTCATTCCACAAACGAGTATATCAGTTGACAAATTATAAGTAAAATAGTATAATCTGATAAAGTTTATAAAATATTTTTTATAATATGGAGGATACAATGACCATACGGCATTTACGGATTTTTGTCAGTGTGTGCGAGCACAACAGTGTAACACGCGCAGCGGAGGCGCTGTATATCGCACAGCCTACGATTTCACACTGCATCGCAGAATTGGAAAAGCATTACAATGTGGAATTGTTTGAGCGGATCAATCAACGGTTGGTGCTCACCGATATCGGTAAAGAGCTGTTTATGAAAGGCAAGGAAATTCTCGCCGAATTTGAGGAATTTGAAAATTTGGCAGAGTCTCGCGGAAAGAACCCGCATGTGCGGATTGGATCTGCACTGACGCTGGGGCAAACCGTTATCCCGCAGTTTATGCGATTGTTGCGCGAAAGCGGGCTGAATGTTCGTCCAAACATCGTCATTAAGCCATCGATTGCCATTCAACGGGAGTTAGAACGTGGCAATTTGGATTTTGCCATTTTAGACGGGGAGATCACCTCGCCGTATCTGATCGCGCAACCGTTCAAGGATGAAAAACTGGTTGCTGTGGCACATCACGATTTTGCAGTCGCCTCTACCTTACAGCTGAAGGATTTCGTAAAATACCCGCTTTTGTTGCGCGAGCAAGGAAACTTGGCACGCGATTACTTGGAACGGCTCCTTCATGATCACAATTTGAGTGTGCGTCCTACCATTGACTCCGTAAACAATCAAGTCCTTATCACCGCCACCCTCGCTCGCCTGGGCATCGCCTTTTTGCCCGACAGTGTTGTGCGGGAACACATTGAGCAAAATATGCTAAAGGAAATCACGGTGGATGGACTTGACGCCATTCGTACCAATTATATTGTTATTCACAAAAACAAAAAACTGAACCCTTTACAGCAACAAGCATTTACTATTTTAAAGAATATGTAACAAGGACCGCGGCAATGCCGCGGTCCTTATTTATTCAGCCAAATACTTCAGCTGCTGCTATAATTTTTAGCACCGACTCGTCTATCTTGTCACGTCCGTAAGCATCCAGAAAACGATCGCGGTATTGATTAGTATGCAGATTAAACCACAACGTCCACACACCCCAGAACACGTCGATATGTCTGTCTCCAACGCCACCGTTCCCAACATCTACAAATCCGGAAAACCGCCAGTTGTCAAGCAATATATTCGGTAAGCAATAATCGCCGTGAAGAAGAACATCACATTTTAACGCGTCCTTGCCCTCCTGCAATACGGCATACGCCTCCGCCGCCGACCGATAACCAAAACTGTCGGGAAAATGCGTTTTATCGTACCGATCGGTGCGGTAATTTTCTTCGGCAAACGCCACATATTCCTGTGTTCGGTTCATCACCGGGCATCCGGTATAGTCCAACTCGTGGAGTTCTCTTAACGTTTCCGCCAGTGTATCGCACAGGCGTTTCGGGTCAGCGAGATATTTCTCATGTATGCAATCCTCACCGATCACCTGTGCCGTTAACAACCAATCCGATGCATCGGAGTGATACCCAAGCACCTCGGTCCCGATTCCCTTGGAGTGAAAATACGCCGTCATTTGCGCTTCGCGAGCAAGTGTGCCCGCTTTGGCGCGTTTCAAATAATACCCACAGTCCTTATCGATGAAGAACACCCTCGCCTCAGGTGAACATGAACTGTCATACACCGGTGCATCGGTAACAAGCTGCTCAAGCTCAAGGGGTAATGGAAGGGGTATCCTATCCAATGCTGTTTTTTTCATAGAGTTTCTTTCCTTGTAAGGCAAGCAACGGATTCAACATGTGCTGTTCTTGGAAACATATCCACAGGCGTAACACGCAAGGTTCGATAACCACGATCAGCAAACCGACTCAAGTCGCGAGCGAGAGTCGCGGGGTCACAGGACACGTACACCACGCGATCGGGAGCCATACGGCTGACCGTTTCGATCAAGTTTTCATCGCACCCTTTGCGCGGCGGATCCACGATCACCACATCGGGGCGAATGCCCTCGCGTTCCAGTTGGGCAGCGGCTTTGGACGCATCTGCGGCGATAAAACGAGCGTTTGCAACGCCATTTACTTGCGCGTTTAAGCGAGCATCCTCTACCGCTGCTTCGACAACTTCAACGCCAATCAGTGTTTCGGCTTTGTCCGCCATCGACAATCCGATGGTTCCGGTGCCGCAGTACAGATCCAAAACCGTTTCCGTCCCGGTCAAAGCGGCTTCCTCGGCGGCTTTTTGGTACAGTCGCTCCGCTTGATCGCGGTTGACTTGGTAAAACGACAGTGGCGACAGACGGAAGGTCATACCGCACAGCGTATCCGTAATATAGGGATTGCCGTATAAAGTGAACGATGTGTCACCCAGCACCACATTTGTATCGCGTCGGTTAAGATTGACCATAACGGACGATAGTGTCGGCAAACCATCTTTTAGGGCGGCCACCAACCGATCGGTTTGCGGCAATTTCCCCGAAGTGCACACGAGACACACCATGAGTTCCCCACTTGCAGTGCCTTGTCGAATGTAAATGTGGCGCAAGAGTCCCGTGTTGGTTGTTTCATCGTACAAGGAAACATCGGCCTCATGCACCCACGTATCCACGATTTCCAAAACGGTTTCAAAACAAGCGGGTTGCAACAGGCAATCCCGCTGATCGATAATGCGGTGACTTCTGGCGGCATAAAATCCGATTTTTAGACCGTTCTCCCTCGCCGCCACCGGATACTGCGCTTTGTTACGATAGCGCTCCGGCGAAGCGCAGCCGATGATCGGCTCGGGTGTGATGTTTAATTTCCCGATACGCGAAAGGGCATCCGCTACGCGCTGCCATTTGTATTGCAATTCAGCATCGTAGGTGACGTGACAATAGGTACACCCGCCGCATTTGCCGAACGCGGCACACTGAACATGTGCCGTGCGGTCGTTTGAGGGAATACTGAGTTCATCCACAATGCCGAATGCCATCGTTTTTTGCACCTTGACAATACGGCAACGGATAACGTCCCCAACGGCGGTAAACGGTACAAACACTGTCATACCGTCCGCGGCGCGACCGATGCCGTTACCCTCCGCGCTCATGGCGGTGATAGTCAAGTCAATGATCTGATTTTTTGTGAGCATCGGTCTCACCTCCGTTTTTTAGAAATCAAATAACGTCATCTGGCTGGAATCCGGCAAGCCATCCAATGCACCGAGCTTTCGTAACGATTCGATCACCGCACTGCTGATTCCGGCACGGTCCTGGATCTCCTCACAGGAAATGTATTCCCCGTCCTCCTTCGCTTTCATCAGCGATTCGGCAGCAGCATTGCCAAGACCTTTGACCGCGGTAAAGGGCATACGGATCTTACCGTCCTCCATCAGGAATTTATACGAGTGAGATTTATACAGATCAACCGGTAAAAACTCCACACCGCGTTGCATGGCTTCATAGATCACGTGCAGGGTTTCTGCTTGTGACTGGTCTTTTGCGGTTGCTTCCTTTTTATCCTTCATGCGCAATGCATCCATCAAATGCTTGACGGTTTCCTTGCCCCCCTGCACCGGTTCGGCATCGAAATCTTCACCGCGGCCGGTGAAATACGCAGCATAATATGCCGCGGGGCGATGCACTTTATACCACGCCACACGCAATGCCGCAATGCAGTATGCTGCGGCGTGCGCTTTGGGGAACATATACTTGATCTTTAAGCACGAGTCGATGTACCACTGCGGCACACCGTGCTCCTTCATGGCAGTAAAATGCTCTTCCGTCAACAGCTTTGACGCGTTACCCTTACGCACAATTTCCATAATTTTGAACGCCATATCCGGCTCGAGGCCTTTGTGCATCAGGTATGTCATAATATTGTCGCGCGTACCGATAACCTCTGAAATGGTACAGGTGCCGTTTTTAATCAGCTCCTGCGCGTTACCGAGCCACACGTCGGTACCGTGGGACAAGCCGGAAATCTGCAACAAATCGGCAAATTTCGTCGGACGGCAATCGAGGAGCATCTGGCGCACGAAGCCGGTGCCCATTTCGGGAATGGACAGCGTGCCGGTTTCGCAATCAATATCCTCGGGAGTGACGCCGAGCGGCTCCGGTGAGGTAAACAGCTTGTATACCTCGGGATCCGACATCGGAACATCCATAACATTGATGCCGGTGTATTCCTCCAAATATTTATAGATCGTCGGAATCACATGACCGAGGTTGTCGAGTTTTAAGATGGTATCGTGAATGGAATGGAAATCAAAGTGAGTCGTGATAATATCCGAACCCGCGTCGTCAGCAGGATGCTGTGCGGGACAGAAATCCTCGATTACATATTCACTCGGGACAACCACCATACCGCCCGGATGCTGACCGGTCGTACGCTTGATACCGGTGCACCCGGTCGCCAGACGAGCGACCTCCGCTTCGCTAAGTGCTAATCCGCGCTCCTCGGCATACTTCTTCACATAGCCGTACGCGGTTTTATCTGCCACCGTGGAAATCGTACCGGCTTTGAACACGTGAGAGTTACCAAACAGTTCCACCGTGTATTTGTGAGCGTTAGACTGATATTCACTGGCAAAATTGAGATCAATATCCGGTTGCTTATCGCCTTTGAATCCGAGGAAGGTTTCAAACGGAATCTCGTGTCCGTCACGGTTATACGGCGTACCGCATTTCGGACAGTTCTTGTCGGGCAGATCGAAGCCGGAGCCATACGACCCGTCGGTAATAAATTCCGAATATTTGCAGTTCGGGCAACGATAGTGCGGCGGCAAGGGGTTGACTTCCGAAATGCCAGCCATACTTGCCGCAAACGATGAACCGACCGAACCACGCGAACCAACCAGATACCCGTGCTCCACCGAATCCTGCACCAGTTTCTGCGCGATCATATACATAACGGCAAAGCCGTTATTAATGATGGAATTCAGTTCTTTTTCCAAACGATCGGCTACCAATTGCGGGACGGGATCACCGTACAATTCGCGAGCGCGATTCCAAGTGATCTCACGCAGTTGGTCCTCTGCACCGTCGATGTGCGGAGGATAGTTGCCTTTGGGGATCGGCAACAGATCGTCAATACTTTCGGCAATACGGCGCGGATTTTCCACCACGATCTCGTACGCCTTTTCCGACGACAGATACGAAAATTCGCCGAGCATTTCTTCGGTCGTGCGCAAATACAAGGGGGCTTGCATATCCGCATCACCATAGCCCTGCCCCGCCTGCAAAATGCGGCGATAGACCTCGTCCTCAGGATCCAGAAAATGTACATCGCAAGTCGCACACACGGGAATATTCAATTCCTCACCCAAGCGGATCACCGTGCGGTTAAATTCACGAAGCTGCTCCTCATTTTGCACCATACCGTTGCGCAACATAAATTTGTTATTACCGATCGGTTGCACTTCTAAAAAGTCATAAAAGCGTGCGATCGCACACAATTCTTCCCACGGGCGATTTTCAAGGATCGCTTGAAACAGTTCTCCCTGCTCACACGCACTGCCGATCAGGAGTCCTTCACGCAGTTCCATAAGCTTGTCCTTGCAGATGCGAGGACGCTTGTAATAGTTATCCAGATGTGAAAAGGAGATCAGCTTGTACAGATTTTTCAAGCCGATTTGGTTTTTAGCAAGTATCAGCTGATGATAGCGTTTGGCCTCCTTACCGCTCGGCAACGGTGCGCCATCCGGGTCGAGTGCCCGCTCTTCATTGACATAATACGCTTCCATGCCGTACAGCACCTTAATGTCGTGCCCGGCTTTACGCGCTTTGCCTACCGCTTTCATCGCATCCGGAAATGCCTGTGCAACGCCGTGATCGGTGATGGCAACGGCGGGATGCCCCCATTCGGCAGCACGCATAATCAGCGCCTCGGCATCTGAAACAGCATCCATCGCCGACATCTTGGTATGCAGGTGCAGCTCCACACGCTTGACCTTTGCGGTATCCTGCTTTTTATATTTGCTGACAAGCGCCAAGGATTTGGGCGCCATCACGTTTCCCTTAGCAAACGTATCGTATTCATACAAACCACTGATCAGCACACAACTGCCGTTTTTGACCGATTCCATGGCCTCCAGTTTTTCCTTGTCACGACGGGTATCCGTCCACAAAATGACCGAAATGGAATTGGTGCGGTCCGAAATATAGAACGTATGACGAATACGCGTACCTTCCTTGAAGGCGCGGGTCTCATACCCGAACACTTCGCCCCAAACAGTCGCATTGTCCCCCTCCTGCAAACGGTTCAACGGAACGGGGGTACCCTGCGGAAGCGGACCGAAAACAGAGCGCGCGGTCTCCAAATACACAGGCAAGCCGTTTGCGGGCGGTGCGGTAGGATCAGACGGTGAAAGCGGTTTGACGGTAACCCCACTTTTCACATCCTGTGCCCGTTGTTTTTCATATTCCGCCACGCGGCGAGCGGCAGCTGCCGCTTCTTCCTCCGCTTGACGAAGCAACGCCTCATACTGCTCGTCCACACCATCAACGCCCTCAAAATCAATGGTGATCGATCTGCCGAACAATTCCGTAATCAGGTCACGAAGCATCCGATCGGTGTGCGTGGAAAGCAACACATCCAAACGAGCACTGTTAAGAGAAATACGCCAACCGTCATCGGTAGCGGTGCAAGTAGCATCATTAAAGGTTCCGTTCACGCTCACCGAACGACGGCGCAAAAACTCAATAGCCGTCGAAAAGCAATCAACGGAAAGACTATCCTCCGGATACCGCGGCAACACCTCAACGCTGTTCAGGTACAATCCTTTTTGCAACGCCTTCTCCAGCAAAGCCACCGTTTCAAACGGCAAAAACGTCATCATACGGATGCGCGCGCGCAGAAAGGAATCCCTGCGATTGACCTCGAGAGATTCCACGGTGGCACCGGAAAACTGCGAAAGCAGTTCCCTATCGGTTATGTAAGCGGAAAAGACCTGCTGCACATCTGTCTGACTCATAACGACTCCAATTCTTCAATCAATACCGAGACCGCGTCCTGCTCGGGAACGGTGCGGATGATTTGTCCTTTTTTGAAAACAGCTACTTTACCGTCACCGCCGGCAATCCCGATGTCAGCTTCCTTTGCTTCACCGGGTCCGTTGACGATACACCCCATCACAGCGACTGTGACAGGCTTGTGAATACGGCGCAAATGCCGCTCGACCTCATTTGCCATGCCGATCAGATCCACACGCGTTCTGCCACAGGTCGGGCAAGAAATGAGGGTAGGTTCGTTTTGGCGAAGCCCCAACGCTTTGAGAATATCGATACCCGCTTCCACCTCGCGCACGGGATCTGCCGTGAGCGACACGCGAATCGTATCACCGATGCCACGAAGCAGCAGTGAACCGATGCCCGCAGCGGATTTAATCAGACCCATACGCTCGGTGCCCGCTTCGGTGACACCCAAATGCAAAGGGTACGGGCAGGCGTTGGCGGTCAGTTCGTATGCTTTTACCATCGTATCCACATGAGAGGATTTGATAGAGAGAACAATATCCGTAAAATCGAATTTTTCGAGCAAAGACGCATGGTACAGCGCACTGTCACGCATCGCTTCTGCAGACGGGTGGCCGTATTTTGCCAAAATTTCTTTTTCCAAAGAGCCGGAATTGACACCGATACGAATCGGAATATGACGTGAGCGGCATGCATCGGCAACCGCTTTGACGCGGCTTTCATCACCGATATTACCGGGATTGATGCGAATCTTATCAATGCCTGCCGCAACCGATTCCAGCGCCAACCGATAATCAAAATGAATATCCGCAACCAGCGGGATGTCCACCGCAGATTTGATCGCCTCGATCAGGTGCACCGCCGCTTTATCGGGAATGGCAATACGCAGAATATCACAACCCACCTCATAGAGAGCCTTTGCCTGTCTAACCGTTCCCTCCACGTCGGTGGAAGGGATATTCCCCATCGACTGTACGGAGATCGGCGCATCACTGCCGATCAGCACACCACCAACCGCTATTTGCTTGGATTTGCGTCGCATTGCCTTCACCTCACTTTAGAAAAATTTCATAATATCGCTGAATGTAACCACAACAATCAGAAGTAGTAACAACACCAGACCGACCGCGTGTACGATCGCCTCATACTTTTGCGGGATTGGCTTGCGCGTGATGCCTTCCCAAATCAAAAAGAGCAATCTGCCGCCGTCCAAAGCCGGAACGGGAAGCAGGTTAAAAATGCCGACGTTGACGGTCAACAGCACGACTAACATCAGCACACTGCCGAGTCCCGCCTGCCACTGCTCCGCCGTGATCGCATCGGCAACGGTGTCGCCGATGATATCCACCGTTCCTACCGGGCCGGACAGCTCATTAAGTCCGTATCGACCGGTCAGCAAGCCACCAAGACTGCGCCATACCATCACCGCCACGCTACACTCCGTTTTGGCAGCTTGGGTAATGGTAGAACCAACCGTCTGCGGAATGGCATTGACCTTGAAATCGTATCGTAAAATATAGCCGCCGCTTTTCTCGTTATACTCACGTTTGAAATTGACAGCCGGTAAGGTCACCGTCTTGCCGTCACGGAGAACCTCCATTTCAAAGGTCGCATCGTCACTGTCCTGCAACAACGACTGAATATCGAAGATGGTAAAGACACGCTTGCCATCAATCATGAGCAGGGTGTCACCGGGACGCAGACCGCTATCAAAACTCAATGCACCCTCCTCCTGCCATGAGATAGTGGTGCCGGCATAGTAGGTGTTGCCATCATTCGACGGCAATGTGCACGCGCCGAAATACGCGAGCAGCAGGATAAACCCCAACACGATATTCATCGTGGCACCCGCCACCGTGATAAGCATGCGTTGCCACACCTTTTTGCGGTAAAATGCGCGGGGATTATCGTCAGCGGTGTCGGTTTCGCCAAGCTTTACTTCACCGCCGCCGGCAGCATCCTCACCCTCCATGGCACAATAGCCGCCGATGGGGAGCAACCGCACGGAATAACGGGTTTCCCCTTTTCCCCAGCCAAACAGTTTCGGACCCATGCCGATGGCAAATTCATTGACCTGCACACCGGTGAGCTTAGCGACGATAAAATGTCCCCATTCGTGAATCACCACAATCAGGCCAAACACGATCACCGCAGCAAGCAAGCGGAGAATATACAGCAATACAGTTATGATGACAATCACCCTCGGTCGATAATAGTACGGCGACAATCGGCATCAACAGCCAAAATGTCTTCCACGGTAGAAACTACAGGCAACGAGCGAGAAAGCGTCTCGGCGACCAACTCACTGATGGCACAAAACGAGATTTTCCCCTCTCGAAACAGAAGATTGGCCTGCTCGTTAGCGGCATTCACCGCCGCGGGGTACGCGCCGCCTTTTTCGATGGCGGTACGGCACAGCTCAATCGCAGGAAATGCCTCGTGATCGGGCTTGTAAAACGTCAGTTTGCCGATCTCAGCGAGATCCAACCGACGCACCGGCGGATCCCCGCGAAGCGGCCACGTCAGGGCATACTGAATGGGAATACGCATATCGGGTACTCCCAACTGCGCGAGCACCGAATTATCGGTAAATTCAATGAGCGAATGAATGACGCTTTCCCGATGCACCACAATATCTATATTCTCCGGTGAGATATCAAATAACCATTTTGCCTCGATCAGCTCAAGACCCTTGTTCATCATGGTAGCCGAGTCTATGGTGATCTTGCTTCCCATGCTCCAGTT
>JAZRQG010000023.1:0-3363 GCA_045649625.1 Acutalibacteraceae bacterium | reverse complement strand
GATGCGGTTAAAGAGATCCGCAAAAGGGCCATCAAGGCCGGACTCAAGCTGGTGGATTGTCCCATCCGCCATCTGGGCACCGAAAAAGCTCAGGAGATCTACTATGCCATCGAGCAGTATCTTCTGAATAATGGCGTTGAGATGCTCTTCGGCCATGAATGCGTGGATGTTATCCTCGAGGGTGAAGTCTGCAGGGGCGTCAGCGTATCCAACGGAAAAGAATCTTTCGAAATCCATGCGGACAAGACCATCATCGCCACCGGACGCCGCGGCGCAGACTGGCTGGAAAAGATCTGCGCTGAGCATAACATCGCCCATCAGCCCGGCACGGTCGACATTGGCGTGCGTGTTGAGGTTCGCAACGAGGTGATGGAAACCGTCAACGAGACCTTGTACGAGTCAAAGCTCATCGGCTATCCCCGCCCGTTTAAAAACAAGGTGCGTACGTTCTGTCAAAATCCCGGCGGCTTTGTCAGTCAGGAAAACTACGACGATGATCTCGCCGTTGTCAACGGACATTCCTACAAGGAGCTCAAATCCAACAATACGAATCTGGCCATTTTGTGCTCACACAATTTCAGCCAGCCGTTCAACCAACCGATCGCGTACGCGCAAAAAGTCGGTGAGCTTACCAATATGCTGGGGGCGGGGCACATTCTCGTGCAACGCTTCGGTGATATTCTGGACGGCAAACGCACCTGGCAAAAGGAGCTTGCGCAATCGAACCTGCGTCCCACCCTGCCGGATGCCGTGGCGGGCGATATCACCGCCGCCATGCCGTACCGCGCGATGATCAATATCATCAACTTTATCCAAGCGGTGGATCATGTGGTGCCGGGCTTTGCTTCTTGTGAGACCTTGCTGTATTCACCGGAACTGAAATTTTACAGCAACCGCGTGCGGATGGATACCGATCTCAATACCAACGTAGAGGGGCTGCACTGTCTGGGCGATTCCAGCGGTTGGACGCGAGGCTTGATGATGGCCTCCGTTATGGGTGTGCTGATGGGTCGCAAGATTGCGGAAAAAGAATAAGCGGAGCACTTCGAAAAAAGGGATGAGCAATTGCTCATCCCTTTTTTAGATCTCCGGTTGCGGGACCGTTGCGCAGTTTACCGTTTTCCGAAAAGCGCGAACCGTGGCACGGACAATCCCAGCTGCGTTCTGCCGCATTCCATTTGAGCGCACAACCAAGATGCGGGCAGCGCGGCACCGTCGGGGTTACCATCGTTTTGAGGGTTTCACCCACGTTAGCCGCAAGCTGACGATGCCAAATCGTACGATCGGGTGAAAGCACCGATGCCCAGGGCTTTGGCTTGCCGATCAACTCGCCCGTGAGCAATAAGGCGGCGGTCATGGCGGAGGTCATCCCCCAACCGTTGAAGCCGGTCGCCACATACAACTGAGGTGTGTGCTTCGCGTAGCGCCCAATATACGGAATTCCGTCAAGCGACATACAATCTTGTGTGGCAAAACGGGCGGTGATTTGTGCTCCCGGATAGTAATGTTGTACGAGTTGCTCTGCCGCTTTCCATCCCAAGCCGGATTTTCCCGTACGGTGTCCACCGCCGACGATGAGAAGCCGCTCCCCGCATTGTCGGAACGTAAGCCCGTCCTCACGTTCCTCCCAATACATATGGTGAAGTAAAGGTGCGTTTTCCACCACCGACACATAGTCTCGGTGCTGGTACAGCTTTAAAAAGTAGGCGCCGTGGCGGTTTAAGAACGGGAAATGCGTAGCAACGATGATCGATTCCGCCGTGATAGTGGCACCGCTGTCGGTGGTGGCAATATTCCCGCGAATTTCGCGCACGCGGGTATGCTCATAGATCGTCAACCCCTCCGCCAAACAACGAAGCAGCTTCAAGGGCTGAAGCTGCGCTTGATCGGGAATACGTAACGCACCTGCCACCGAAAACGGCAATTCTACTGCCTGTGCCCACTCCGCCTCGGCACCGATGGTACGCAGAACCGTCATTTCGGTTTCCAGAACTTCTCGATGGGTGCGGGAAAACAAAAAACCGTCGCAGGTTTTAAGGTCAAAATCACCTTCGATTTCACGATACGCTTCCCGCGCTTCCCTATTGGCTTCATAATAGTGCCGCGCCGCCTGCATTCCATAGCTTTTAGCGATGGTATGATACACCGCTCCGTGCTGTGTCGTGACCTTGGCGGTAGTTCTGCCGGTGACACCGCTGCCTATCACACCCGCTTCCGCAACCACGACGTTTTTGCCCGCTCTTTCGAGGTGATACGCACACAAAAGTCCGGCAAGCCCCCCACCGATGACCAAAACATCCGCGCGAATATCATGCTCAATGGCAGGGAACGACGGGAGTTTTACCGATTCTCTCCAAACCGCATCCATTTCATCGCCTCCACGAACAGTATGGGCGATTACGAAAAAAATAAACCGCACGGAATGACGGGTGCCCATAAAGCAGTTACAGACTCGGCAGATTTATCTGCCGGGTCTGTTCTTGTATAGATTGAACAGCATGATATAATGAATTAAAACACACACGTAATACATTGGTGTGTTGATATTTATAGTGGGACATTCTATAATAAACCAACCGATAAACACCAATTTGAATAGCAAGATTTTTTGAGATGTTATTGCTTATTCATAACACACAGTAAAATGCTCTAAAACCATTGAAAACAAAGGATTTTCCGCAAACAACTCATTTCAATCCCACTATGCGGTGTTACACCGTTTTACCCTTGTCCCGAAAGATTATAAGGGCAAAATCAAGGGCAAGAATCATCAAAATCTTATGTTTTAGATTTGGGAAACGAACTGTTGCAATGTGAATTTACAAATGAATTGAGGACTTATCGTGAAAAGATCCAAATTATTTGCAATCACATTGCAGTCGAAATCCGGCCTTGTTTTCTTTTTCGTCCTGGCAGCATACAATCTGCTGTTGGGCGTGTATCTGAAAGACTTTCTTGTACTTTCGCCTGTGCTGTTAACGTTTTATTTACTCTCAGCATTGCCGACCTTGTTTTTCGTCCTGAAAATACGGTCAACACCCATGCGTGCAATCGTACTCATTGTTCTGTTTTTCGTCATGGTAATAAGTATTGTTAGCAGCCTTTCCTGCCGCCGACTACTGCCGATGCTAACGTTTGTGGTAACGGCTATCGAAATGATGTACTTTGGTATTATCGATAACAGTTCCGGCAAAGACAAACTGCTGACGAAAATTTGTGTTATGGTACTAACAGCGTTTATTGCAGTACTTCTGTTCTTCTCATATGATTTCGTCTACAAACCGGAAGCTCCGTATATTTCCAACGGCAGAGATACCCTGTGGGACACACAAACGGAAGAACTTGCTAACGAAATTTGTGCCG
>JAZRQG010000022.1:0-4538 GCA_045649625.1 Acutalibacteraceae bacterium | reverse complement strand
CCCGAAGAGGAAAAAGCAAAGCTGCAAGGCTTACCGACTTCGTTGCCCGAGGCACTGGATGCCCTGGAAGCGGATCACGAGTATCTGACCGTCGGCGGTGTGTTCCCCGAGGAATTACTGGTCAACTTCATCAAGGCGAAGCGTGAGGAATGCAACCAGCTGGCAGCCATCCCCCACCCCGCTGAATTCGATAAGTATTATAACCTGTAAGACGAGAAACGGCAGAGGATCACTCCTCTGCCGTTTGCTTTATCACTGCTTGTAGGTTTTCATCGGAATATTCAATCTCGGCGGAATATAAACGACTGATCTCGTACAGGTCCCCCCAGCTTTCCGCAAGCGTGAGAATCACCGTCGCCGCATGTGCGGCAAAGCGAGGATGCACGTGGCGAAACAGGAAATACGCGGTCAGCCGTTCCCACGCCGTATCGCTCCGATCGGCAAACGTCTCGCATGCGGCAAGCCGATCGATATAGGCATCCCACGCGGGATCCAGCCGTTCAAGCGAACGATAAACAGCTGCCCATTCGGCAGGGGTACGAGTATCCGAAAACGGTGGTACAGCGGTGTTTACCGCGACTGCATTACCCGTATCGGCATCGATAAACCGCACGGGGCTTTCGAGTATCAGACGGCACGCCGCCTCACAACAAAGACCGAGTCCGAGCCGCAAATCGTCACCAAGATAGGTGCGAAAACGCGGATGGTCGGTGCAAATATCACACAAAGCATCCTCGCCAAGAGTCAGGATAATATCGCACAACCCCCGCTCGTTCAAGAACACACAGCGTTCGGCTTTGTCCAGACAAAAACATGGTTGCTCGCTGTGCACAATACCGCTGCGCAGACGCTTGCCAAAGTCACCATCTACCGTGTTGTACACCGCGTAGGTTTCGGGGTCAATGTCGATCTCCCAACCAATGCAGCAGTTGTGGCGGCAGCGGTCCGCAATACATCGAAAGCGGGAATAATAATCAGGAACGATAACCATACCGGTTACTCCTCAAACAACGGGGTGGATAAATAGCGATCACCGGTATCCGGTAACAGCACGACGATGGTCTTGCCCGCGTTCTCCGGGCACTGCGCCAGTGTTTGGGCCGCGTGCAGAGCAGCACCCGAGGAAATACCGACCAAAAAGCCCTGCGTACGAGCAAATCGCCGAGCCGCCGCATAGGCATCCGCCTCACTGACGGGGATGATCTCGTCATACACGGCGGTGTTGAGCGTATCCGGCACGAAATTCGCACCGATACCCTGCAGGCCATGCGGTCCGGCAATTCCCTTTGATAGTAGCGGGGAACGTTTCGGTTCTACGGCGACTACCCGAACTTCGGGGTTTTGGGATTTGAGATATTCCCCAACACCCGTGAGCGTGCCTCCGGTGCCGACACCCGCGACGAAAATATCCACGGTGCCGTCGGTATCGTTCCAAATCTCGGGACCGGTGGTTTCGCGGTGCGCCGCGGGGTTGGCGGGGTTGCCGAACTGATCGGGGATAAAACTGCTCTCGATAGTGGCGGCAAGCTCCTTTGCCTTTTCAACCGCGCCCGCCATACCTTTGGCACCCTCGGTGAGTACCAGCTCGACGCCGTAGGCACGAAGCAACGCACGGCGCTCGGTGCTCATGGTATCGGGCATCGTCAGTATCACGCGGTAACCGCGCGCCGCCGCCATCGCCGCCAAACCGATGCCCGTGTTGCCGCTGGTGGGCTCGATGATCACGGAAGCCTCACGCAGTAAGCCGCGCTCCTCCGCGTCGTTGAGCATTGACAGTGCCACGCGATCCTTGACACTGCCCGCCGGATTGAAGCTCTCCAGTTTGGCCAGGATCGTCGCGCAGGAATCGTCGGCAGAACGCACCTTTACCAAAGGGGTGTTGCCGACAAGTTCGGTAATATCCTTGTACACTCTCACGCGATCAGATCCTTTCACAGCAATTGCCCATATAGTATACCACAGATGCAGCGAACTTGCAACGGTTTATAGCATACGAAAAAGCGACCGAAAGATCGGTCGCTTTTTTAGTGTGTCAGGTTCACACCGGGTAAACAAATTATTCTTCTTCCAGATCCTCCAAAGCGGCACGGACAGCCGCAATGACAAATGCCGAGAAATTGCATTGCTTGCCTCTCATAGCTTCTTCGACTTTCTCAATAACATCATTCGGGAAACGTATTGTTTTATTTGTCGTTGCCGGTGTAGCAGGAATTTTAAATTTAGCCATACAATTACCTCGCAATGCATTTGTATTGCTTTAATTGTATGGCAACCTTGCAAGGAAATATGCATTGCATTTGCAATGCATATTTGATATACTAATGATGGGGTGAAAAGTTATGCGCTATGAATTGTATTCCTATGTTCAGTTGTTTGATTTTTATTGTTATCGTTTTCAAACGGAAAGCGATTCGCTCGAGGATCTGTTATCCTTCGTTTTGAATATCACTATTCCCAAATTGTTGTCTTGTAATGAATCCAGCAACCAGCACTGGATATATATTGACAATGAGCCGCGCGAGTTTGCTATTTCAAATTTGGGATACACCACCGTTCCCACGCGTAGAGAATGTATAGAACGGATTTGTGAGTGTAAACTGCAAAAGCATTTAGTTTCTGTAGATCGCACCCGCATATGCTTGGACGACGACGCAACATATCGACAACAATACGAACAATTGTTGAATACAGCCGTTGAGGAGGGCATGGCTCTCGGCGACAAGCTATTTTATTTACGCCGAACGTCCGTGTCGCAATGAATAGTAAACAGAAATGAGAGCCAAAAAAGAATGGCAGTTTCCGATTGGAAACTGCCATTCCTTTTGGAGCGGAAGACGGGAATCGAACCCGCATATTCAGCTTGGGAAGCTGACATTCTACCACTGAATTACTCCCGCGTGTCGTATATGATACCATACACGCCGTGAAAAATCAAGCAGTATTTTGTCAAGGCGCAAAAATCAAGTGTCATACACGGAACGGATAAATCCGTTCCACACTTGACCTCGATCAGGGCGTTTGGTATACTTTTGCAAAAGGAGGGACCGCTAATGCAGGTGTTTGAATGGTATCTGTGCGGAATCTCGGCTCTTGCCGTGATTCTCACACTATATGACAAAATCGCGGCGAAATGCCATATAAGTCGGGCGCCGGAGGCAACGCTGTTCGCCGTGTCATTGCTCGGCGGGAGTGCCGCTATGTATCTGTCGATGTTGCTCATCCGTCATAAAACCAAGCACAAACGGTTTATGTTGGGGTTGCCTGCCATTGTGATCGTGCAAGGGGCGGTGTGGATTGTTTTGCGATAGGAAGTGAATTGTATATGCAAAAGCCGCAACGAAAACAAACACGCTTGCAAACCTATGATTATAGTCAAGCCGCCGCCTATTTCGTTACGATATGCACAAAGAATCACGAAAACCTGCTGTGGTCAAATGTAGGGGCGACCATCGGTCGCCCGCATAAGATGCCGTTATCGAAATATGGGAAAATTGTCGATCAAGCCGTGCAAAGCATACCGATACATTATTCCACTATTTCGGTTGATAACTATGTTATTATGCCAAACCATATTCATCTACTGCTACAAATTCAGAATGATCAAAGTGGGCGACCAATGGTCGCCCCTACGGTGTCTACAGTAATTCAGCAAACAAAAGGGGTTATAACGAAACAAATCGGTTTCCCTATTTGGCAAAAATCGTTTTACGACCATGTGATCCGAAACGAAAATGACTATGCAGAGATTTGGGAATATATTGATAATAACCCACTAAAATGGCAAGAGGATGATTTTTACTCTACGCAATAGCAAAAAGGCCGCTCAACGGAGCGATCACATAGGGATAATTCGCCTAAAACAAGTTGTTTTAGGTGCGAAGGCAGTTTTGTAGCCGAACTGTTTTTTCCGTCCTTGAAGTTGACAAATCGCCGTAATACCGTATGTCTTACAAGAGTTGGCAACAATAAGGCGGGGAAAACAGCGGCGAAAAACCGATTTCTCCCTATGTGAGCGCCCCGAAGGCGGTCTTTTCGTTTTTGTTTTTTAAGAGCCACACCACCGAAGCGATCAGCAACAGCGCGGTGACGATAAAAGCGGTGGTGGCAATGGCGTTTGCACGGTCAATAACAGCGTATAGTACGGCTCGGACATACTCGCGCAGTGCCGAATCGCCGATAGCGATTTTGGACGGCAGGTCGAGCCCTATGAACAGCCACATCGGTACCGCCACGACCGCGCTGCCGATAAACAAGGTGCTCGCCGTGCTGTAAGCCCGCTGACGCAGGGTACTTTTGAGTGGTAACAAGCTGAGCGCCGCCAGTACCACGACCGCAAGCATCATCCAAACGCCCGCATCGGCAACCCGCCGCAAGGGCGAGGCGTCCGCAAACAGCGGGCGAGCGGACGCGAGCAGCTTATTGCTGATGCCGATGCTCATCACAAGCGCGGTACTCTCGGCAAGTTCTTCGGCGATTGTCTGCGACCCATCCATGTCTAAGGGGCGCTCCTCGGCGGGCAGGGTTTCAAAAAATGAATC
>JAZRQG010000021.1:0-14424 GCA_045649625.1 Acutalibacteraceae bacterium | reverse complement strand
CGACCAATACCGGTAGTTTGTGTTGCGCTTTTGTCGGTGGCGGACGTGGATCATGGCGTGTTGTTGAACTTTGGCGAAGATTGACAAAGCGTCGGAGAGGTGGTATACTGTCCGCGGATTATGGCACAGCGGTGATATGTTCAAAAGGAGCGACGTGTATTGAAAGAATTGATTATGCAAGATGAGCAGGTGATGCTTGCTCAAGTGTTGCAATCCCCTTTTTTGGCTATTGTGAAAAGTAAGGCGCACCGTGTTTTTTTTGTGGGTGACAATACCTTTATCTGTGACTATTTGCTCACTTCGTTTGGGCGGCTGAATGCCGCCTCCTCCGCGTTCCGATCGATTACCTATCTGAGTGTCGGCACGGAAGCTGACTATCGTAAAGCCACGCTGGAGGAAATTCAAAATATCGTTGCATTGGACACCTTGAAATGCGTGGGCGATAACGATGTAATTTTCTTTTTTGTGGATTGTATGGGCGGACTTGACAAGAAGGATACCACTCTTGCCGCGCTCCGGACAATCACGGGACTGTTAAAGAATGCCCGACACGCCAAGTGCGTGGTGTCGGTATTGCTCCCGCCCATACCAAATTTCTCATCGGAGATTGAAACGCTTTCGGAGCGAGAATATGCCTTCTACATCGAAAAGCAATGTGAACGGACACCGGAAATTGACTATTATCTTGAGGTTGAGAAGGCTTGCCGTACGGCGGTCACCTTTCATGACGTTGACATCACATTAGCAAGGTTTGACAATGTGTTTGCGCCTGATGCGGCACACACGCCGTCGTTTGATCTGAACCGCGTGATTCTGGAGTGTTACAACACGAAAACCGTGTGCATCACCGACGAGGATGCACAGCAGCATCATACGGTTACCTATATCCGTTCTGCATGCCATGCCGTGGCTATGCTGGCCACAAAATCGCGCAAAGGGCATGTATATAACGTTACCGGCGAGTTGATTTCTCGTGAAGAAATCAAACGGCTCATTTATCTTGCCAATCCGGAGGTATACTCGTTAAAAGTAGAGCTTTCTGCTAACCTTCTACCGGTATATGGCGGGCTCAACAATTTGAAATACAAAAAGCTGGGAGCCAAGACGGCCGACTATACCACCATCGGTATCAAGCATTTGGTGGCTTATCTTACCGGTGAGCCGTACGACACCTCTGACAACGTCGCTTTTTACGGTGGGAAGATCAAGCGGATTCAAGCGCTTGAAGTGAAGGTTTTGAAGGAAATTGACGATATTTGCCGCCGAAACGGTATTCAATATTTTCTGGCGGGAGGTACTCTGCTCGGTGCGGTGCGTGAGGGGCGCGCTATCCCGTGGGATGACGATTTGGATATCGGCATGCTCAGAGAGGATTTCGAGAAATTCCGAAAGGTTTGCCCGAAGGAGTTGGGGCCTGAGTATTCCTATTCCTCCACCTTTAACAACAGTGGCAGTCATTATACCATTGATAAAGTTCGCTTGGACGGCACGTATTTCTCCACCAATTTTTCGAACAAAAACGAGTTTAAAGACGGCGTCTTTATTGATATTTTGGTGTATGACAAGACAAGCAACTGCAAGGTCTTCCAAAAGCTTCACAGTCTGGTGCTGACCATCCTTACCGTGCTGATGGAAATCAAGTGGTTTAATCGGCCGCGCAGGAAGTACCACTACACCTTTACCAAACTTTTCTTACCGTTGTTGCGGGTGATACCGTGGGGCGTGTTTAACGGGTTGTTTGATTTTTTTGCAACAGTTTATCGCCACAAGAAGAATGCCAAGTGGTTGATTGACTCGGTAGGTAAAAAGGTGTATGCTGATCCGCTTCCCAACCAAGGCTTGGATGAGGTGGTGTATGTGGATTTTGAAGGGATCACCGCACCAATTCCCGTGGATCCCGCGCCGTATCTTAACTATGCTTACGGCGAATCGTACAGGCAACTGCCGCCGTTCAGCAAGCGCCGTTGCCCGCATAATTTTGCCCGAATTGACCTTGGTAAATATGTCTTTGACGACGAAGGGGCTATGCCGTTCCGACAGGTGAACGTCAAAGGGGAATTGTTTGAAAGCGAAAACGAGGAATAAAGAAAAAGTCCTGCACAAGGTTGCTTGTGCAGGACTTTTTTATCGAATCAGGTATTTTGGCTCCTTGCCGGTTTGTAAAAGTCCGACGAGTTCTAAAAGCATCATATCCGGACTGTCCGAATACGCGTTGACAGTGTCACCGCCGCGGTGGTTGGTAAGCGTGATGTTGTCCAGAGAGAGGAAGGGGTGATCTGCCCCGAGAGGCTCAGCATCAAACACGTCGATCGCGGCACCTTCGATCAGTTGTTTGTTCAGCGCATGATACAGGGCATCGTAATCCACCATATACGAGCGCGCCGTGTTGATGAAAAAGGCGGTTTTTTTCATCAATTCAAATTCGCGTTTTCCGAAAAGCGGTTCTTTGCTTTTGCTGCGCGCGTGGAGGGAAACGATGTCGGAACGGGTGATAAGCTCGTCCAATTCCACGAACTGTACTTTTTTCCAGTTGATGCGTGGGTTGGTGCGTTCCGGCTCGAACAAGTTGCTTACCAGTATGTTACAACCAAAGCCGCTGAGTTTCTCACAAACCAATTCTCCGACGTTGCCGAAGCCGACAATGCCGACAGTCAGGTTTCGAAGCTCGATGATTCTGCCGGAGTTTGGATATTTCTCGCGCCATTCGCCGCTCTTTACCGCCATGTGTGAGCGGGCAATATTGCGCAGCTCGCACAACATGGTGCCGATGGTGAATTCGGCAACGGCGTTGGCGTTGTGAGCGGGGTTAAAAAGGATCTGAATGTGACGGTCCCGTACGGCATCGACGTCGATGTTTTCGACGCCGCCGCGGTTGCAGAGAATGTATTTGAGCTTTTTGGCGTGCTTGAGCACCTTTTCTGTGATGGGGCACAGATGCACCATTAGCACTTCCGCATCTTCCACGGCCTCCAAATAGCCCTCGGGCAGCTTGCACTTGTCGCGGCCGCCCAACTCGATCGTTTTGACGGTGCTGCGCATTTTGCGGCGGGTGTTTTGCCCGAAAAAGAGATAGTGACAATCGTCAAACAAGTCTTCGTATTTTTCAAAGGCTTTGCGCATCATATCGGGCGTGATAAACACGTCTCCTACAGCTACAACTTTCATCTGTTACCTCTAACCGTTGCTTTTGAACATCATTTCAGCTAACGTTAAATCAAATTGAGTGGTGAGCTTGAAGTTTTCGCGTTCGCCCTCGACGATTCCGACGCGCAAGCCCTTGTCAATATACAGGCGGCCGGCTTCCATGTAGTTTTCTTTTTCCGCCTCCGAAAGGGAGTTCACCAGCTGCAGAAAATGGCGGATCTTTACGGTCTGAGGGCCTTGATCCAAGAAAACGGTTGACCGCTCGGGAACGCAATCGCTGAGCTTGCCGTCTTTGGACAAGAGCACGGTGTCGATGGTCGGGATGGACGTCGTGACCATGTCGTACTCGTTTACCATGGTGATATTATCGTTTAAAATCCGATCGGATACAAACGGGCGCGCACAGTCATGGTTGATCATGGTAATTTCGCCCTCGTAACCGTTTTCCGCCGCAACGTTCAGACACTCGCGCGCCAAGCATAACAGCGATTCAAAACGCGAATTCCCTCCCGGAATGATGCGAACCGTGTTGTGGTCCAATCCATACTCATGCAGCAGATCCCGACAGTACGCAATCCAGTCCTCGTTCATGGCGATAACGACAAAGCCGATATGCTCGTTGCCCAAAAAGCGCTCTAAGGTGTGAACGATCACAGGTTTTCCGGCAACCTTCAAAAACTGTTTGGGCAACCCGTCCTTTGCCATGCGGGTACCAAGCCCCCCTGCTAAAATACCGCCAATAACCATTGTGAAACTCCTTCAATGTGACATGTTCAACTTACATAAATTGTTGATATGCGGCGAGCACCTCTTTGGTATCGCCGAGCATTTTGATGTTGCCGTCGTGCAGCCACAACACGCGGGTGCAAAGCTGCTGCAGCGTGCTGATGCTGTGTGATACGATCAGTACGGTGCGATTTTCGTCTGAAATCAGCTCTTTCATTTTTTTGGCGCTTTTTTTCTTAAAATGTTCGTCGCCCACGCTCAAGATTTCATCAATCAGTATGATGTCGGTTTCCAAAAAAGCGGTTATGGAAAACGCTAATTTGGAGTACATACCTTTCGAGTAGGTCTTAACGGGCTTATCGATAAATTCGCCGAGCTCTGAAAATTCAATGATTTCGGGGGCTTTTTCTCGAATTTGCTGTTCGGTAAAGCCGAGCAACAAGCCGTTGAGCATAATGTTTTCCCGACCGCTGATGTTCTTTTGAAATCCCACGCCGATCGAAAGCAATGACACGCTGCGACCATGAAGGTCGATGATGCCGCTGTCGGGGGAAAAAATCCCGCCCACGGTATTGAGCAATGTGGATTTGCCGCTGCCGTTTTTGCCGATGATTCCTAAGATCTCGCCTTGCGGCACATCCAATGAAATTCCCTTAAGTGCGTGAAACGCTTTTTCCTGCGTCTTCTTGCCATGCAAGAGCATGCGCTTGATAGAGTAGGAGCTGATTTCTTTGTAGCTCACGTGCAAATTTTCGATATGTATTGCCGTTTCTAACATGATCAAAGCACCTTTACGTAATTGTTTTCGTTCTTTTGAATCATCAAAACACCACCGATTGACAGGGCGATACCGACAACCGTCCACAAGCCGAGCCAGACAAGATTGGGCGCTGTCCCGTAAAGCAGGGTGTTGCGCATATCGTTAATATACATGGCGATCGGATTCAGACGCAGCAGCCAATACCCTACCGCGGATGCCAGTTTATCGGTCAGATTGTAGAAGACGCCGGCGGTGTAAAACACGAGCCGCAAGCCGATCTTGGTGGCGTTGGTGAGATCTTCGACATAGACACCGAAATGCAGGAAAATGCTGCAAACACCAAAGGTGAAAATCACAAACGAAAGCAGTACGGGGAGAAACCACAGTGTTTGTACCGTGAGCGGTACCCGATACACGAGCATCAGCAAGATAACGATGACAAAATTGATCGCGGTTTTAAACCCGTTGAGCAGCATCTTTTCAAGCAACAGCACGTATTTTGGCAGATATACTTTGGAAACGATGGGCTTGTTGCTGCGGACAAGGCTGACGCTCACCGTCAACAGCTTGTTGAAAAATTCCCAGGCGGTGATACCAAGAAAAATGAAGGCGGTCAGGTACGCGAGCTTGCTGCTGGAAAACATTGAAAAAATGAAGGCATATATGCCCATGAAGCAAAGCGGCTCCAAAATCCACCAAAGCCAGTTCAGGTAGGAGTTGGCAACCTCTGCTTGCAGTTCCGATTTGGTGGCGTAGGCAATATAGGCAGCGTATTTTTTAATGTCAGCAAAGAATCTGTTCATGGTTAACTCCTAAATCTAACGTCAGAATGGAGTGGCGCTCGCGATGGCGTTGCTCCGGCACGGCAGAAAAATCGCCGTAAAGAACCGTTAAGTGCTCGGTCGAATCGGACATCACCGAAAAACGATGTCCGTCAAAGGCAACGTCTTTTAGCGGGAAGATCGAGGCGCGGTGGAGCATTTCGCCGAAATAATGCTTTCTTCCGCTGGGGAAGGAGACAAATTCCGACTGTTCATTTTTACAGCCGGACGCCCAGCGATCCGCCAAGCGGCACCAGGTTTTGAGCGGGATAAAGCTGAGGCATTTGCCGAGAAAGGCTTTGATCCGGATCGTACGCAGATTGCCGAAATAGGCGGCATAAATGTGTTGTTTGTGTTTGATTCTGACGCACGAACAGCAAAATTGCAAAAAATCGCAAACCACACCGTGTATGAGGCGCGCAGGCGCAAAATTCGGCAGGTTTTCAAGCGGATAAATATCGATGAAGATGCCCGCTTGATCGGGGTCGGTTTCAAAAATCTCGACATAGCGGGTGCCCTTTTTACGCATCTTCATGAACGGAAGATCGTAGCGACTGCCGTCGCTTAAGGCTTGCACCCAATACCGGTCGCCGTACTCTGCCAAAAACAGATCACGCATGCGGTCGTAGTCGGCTCGAGGCATGGCCACGTCCATGTCATCGTCCCAGGGGATAAATCCGCCGTGTCGCTGCGCCCCCAAAGCAGAACCGCCGCATAAAAAGTAAGAAAGCCCGTTGTTGCGACAAAATGTATCAAAGTCAACCATCATATCCAACAAAACTGCTTGGATGTCTTTGATGTTCTCGTCACTCAGGGTTAACAACTTGCTGTTATTTATGGACAACCGTCTTACCAAAGCGTTTGTTTCCAGCATATAATACGTCCTCTTGCCCGTGTGTTTCACCGTTGGCGGGATATGCTACACATACTTATACGCCATAATTATACATAAAAGCCGCGAAAAAGTCAATGTTATTCTGTTATCGGGCGCGGCGGGATCATAGGGGAGGTGTTTTGCTGGCCGCATAGGGTGCGTTGATCGTGGCGGGAGGGGAGACCCCTCTCCTACGGGGTTGATTTGGGGTTGCGCGAGGGCGATGCATTGCCGTCCCTTGCCATAAGGGTGTTACAGGCATAAGTCGAAAGAAAACTCTTGAAAAATGTGTCAAAATCGTGTATTATGATACTATCTGTACTTGTGTATGTTGCCGAAGGTAGGCTTAATGTAGAAAGCAAGGAGAAATGAGTCATGGCAAGTCGTTTGTTTTTGGGAATGATCAATCAGATGAGGAGTGTCATCGACCGCACCATCGGTGTGGTGGACGAGTTGTTTTCCGTGGTCGCTTGTAGTGATTTAACACGCATGGGTGAAAACCAGGAGTCAATGCTCGGTGACGCGTTTGGCACGCAGGAAACCTTTGTGAAAGGTGGCTATACCTATCGGTTGTTCGGTGCCCGTCCGCAAGGTGAATTTTTGGCATTTGTGGAAGGGACCGATGAGTTGGCGGCCAAGTACGTCGAGCTGCTGGCGATCTCACTCGGTAACGTGAAGCAATACTACGATGAAAAATACGATCGCAGCAACTTCATTAAAAATGTGATCATGGACAATATTCTGCCGGGCGATATTTATCTGAAAGCACGCGAGTTGCACTTTAACAATGACGTCAGCCGTGTGGTGCTGCTTGTCCACATCAAGACGCTGTCGGACATATCGGCGTTTGATGTGATCCAAAACCTGTTCCCCGAGAGAAACAAGGATTTTGTTATCAATATCGGCGAAGCGGATATTGCGGTTGTCAAGGAAATGCACACACAGGTGGATTCGAAGGACCTGGAAAAACTGGCGCAATCCATCGCCGACACCTTGGGCAGCGAGTTCTATACACCGATCAGCGTCGGCATCGGTACCCCGGTGGAGGGGATTAAGGATCTGGCGCGCTCCTTCAAGGAAGCGCAGGTGGCGCTCGAGGTCGGCAAGGTGTTCGACACCGACAAGGCGATCGTCAGCTATGACAACCTGGGCATTGCCCGTTTGATTTATCAGTTGCCTACCACGCTGTGTGAGATGTTCCTGCGCGAGGTGTTTAAGCAGGGCTCCATTGATTCGTTGGATCAGGAAACGCTGTTTACCATTCAGCGGTTCTTTGAGAACAATCTAAACGTTTCCGAAACATCGCGCAAGTTGTTCGTACACCGCAACACGCTGGTGTATCGCTTGGAAAAGATTAAGCGTCTGACCGGGCTGGATCTGCGCGAGTTTGATGATGCGATCGTATTCAAGGTGGCGCTGATGGTAAAGAAATACCTCATGGCGGATCCCGTGAAATATTGATCATGCGGCAATTACCAAAAACTGATGGTTGCCCGGCCGCGCACCGTGCGGTATGATGTGAAAAGACAGGAGGCGAGTGAAAGTTGATCGAATTTCGTGACGTACATAAGACCTACGAAACCGGCAACGAGGCCTTAAGAGGAATTGATATCGCCATTGACGATGGTGAGTTTGTGTTTATCGTCGGCGCATCCGGTGCCGGCAAGAGCACCTTTTTGAAGCTCATTATGCGCGAAGAGGTTGCCACCTCCGGTGAGGTTGTGGTCAGCAATTTTAAGTTATCCAAGCTGAAGAAACGGCAGATTCCGTATCTCCGCCGTGCGATGGGTATTGTGTTTCAGGATTTCCGCTTGATCGATACCATGACGGTGTTTGACAACGTTGCGTTTGCGATGCGGGTGGTCGGTGCTTCTCACCGTGAGATCCGTCGCCGTGTCCCGTACGTATTGGGATTGGTCGGTCTGCAGGATAAGTCAAAAAACTTTCCCCCGGAGCTGTCAGGCGGTGAGCAGCAGCGTGTCGGCTTGGCGCGCGCACTGGTCAACAATCCTTCGCTGATCATTGCGGATGAGCCGACCGGAAACATCGATCCGGAATTGTCCTATGAGATCATGGAGCTGCTTACGGAGATCAATCGCCGCGGCACGACGGTGTTGGTGGTTACTCATGATCATGAATTGGTCAAATCCTTTGGCCGTCGTGTGATCCAGATCCATCAGGGTCTTGTGGTTTCGGACAGCAAGGAGGTGCCCCATGAGATTTAACACATTTCGGTTTTTGGTGAAAGAGGGCGTTCGCAGTCTGCGCCAAAACTTCTTCATGTCGGCGGCCTCAATTCTCGTGTTGGTTTCTTGCTTGCTGATTACCGGCTGTGCGTATTTGGTATACGAAAACGTGGAACACGCTTTTGATTGGGCGTATCAGCAGAACGTCGTGGTGGCGTATGCCAAAGCGGATGTGACCGACGAGCGCGCAACCGCCATGAAAGCGGAGCTGGAGGCGCTGGATAATGTGGCGCAGGTCGAGTACATTTCCAAGGAAGCACTTCTGGAACGCTACAAAGACGAGTTCGGTGAGCTTCTGGAAGATTTGGAGAAGGATAATCCGCTTCAGGATGCCTTTGTGATCAGTTTTGAAGACCTGAACGTTTTCGATGACACGGTGTCGTCTGTGAAAACAGTTAAAGACATTGACAAGGTCGATTACGATCAAGCGTTGTCCCAAACGCTTGTGAAGCTGCGCCGAGTGGTGCTCACGGTTGGCGTCTGGGTGATTGCGCTGCTCTTGATCGTGTCGTTGTTCATTATTGCAAACACTATTAAGTTGACGGTATACAGCCGCCGCCGTGAAATATCCATCATGCGTTCGGTGGGCGCGACGCCGTGGTTCGTACGCTTCCCCTTTATGGTGGAGGGTATCATACTCGGCAGCGCGGCAGGTGTTGTTTCATACGGCCTGCTGTTCGGTATTTACGAAGTCATTCGACAGAATTTTACATTCAGCAGCAGCTTAGAGCTCATTCCGTTCACCGCGGTTTGGTGGCAGCTGTTGCTCGGCTTCCTGGTTGGCGGTATGCTCACCGGCATTCTTGGAAGTACGGTTTCGATTGGACGGTATCTCAAGGAA
Source organism: Acutalibacteraceae bacterium (assembly GCA_045649625.1). GTDB lineage: Bacteria > Bacillota > Clostridia > Oscillospirales > Acutalibacteraceae > RGIG3009. Next base: position 5,012 of record JAZRQG010000021.1, on the reverse strand, counting down.
AACACCGATTAATTTTCTCATACTACAAGGAGGAATACCGATGCGAAAAACAATAGTGCGAATCGTATCTGCGGTTTCGGTGATCGTGTTGCTCTTCGCGTTGCCTATTCATACTGAGCGGGTTTTTGCCGAGTCCGTTGACGAGCTGCGGAACGAGCTGGCACAATTGAAAGAGGAAGCAAAGGAAATCCAATCCCAGCTGGACCGTTTGGGTGACAGTATTGAAGATCAGCAGGTTGAAGTGAATCAACTGTATAAAAAGGTCAGCAACTTAGAAAAACAGATCGATGCCTATAAATCGCAGATCTCGGCAATCGACAAGCAGATCGCCGATCAAACGGCGCGTATTGAAACGCTGAATACCGAAATTGCCGCAAAAGAGGCGAAGATGGAAGAGATCATGACGAAGCTGAAAAAGCGCGTCAAGGCGATCACCCAAACCAATCAGTATTCATCGTTCCAGTTGTTGATGAGTACGGAGGATTATGCGGATTATTTACTGAAAGCCGAGATTCTCAACTCGGTTTCGGAGCACGATAAGGCGTTGCGTGACGAGGCGGAAGCCGAGAAGCAGCAAATTCAGATCAAAAAAGACGCGGTGGAGCAGGAGAAAGTCGAGTCTGAGGCCGCCAAAGCGGAGCTTGAAACGCTCAAGGGAGATCTCGATAAACAGTTTGATACGCTGGATGCACTCTATACTACCGCAAAAAACAAAGAGAACAAGCTCCTGCAGCAGCAAAATTCGTATGAGAAAAAGCTGCAGCAGATTCAGGCGTCTGAGGACGAGCTGGACCGCGAGATCGCGGCGCTGCTCAACGGCACGCCGCCTGCGAGTACATACGGCGGTAAGATGTATTGGCCGGCGCCGACCATCAGTCGTATTTCGTCCGGTTACGGCAAACGCGGTAGCGGATGGCATCGCGCAATCGACATTTCCAACGGCCGGTCGCTCGGAGAACCCATCGTGGCAGCGGCGAGTGGCACCGTCATCAAGGTGCAGTCGATGCACTATAGCTACGGCAACTTCTGTATGATCGATCATGGCCTGGATTCCAAGGGCGTGCGTATTGTGACGCTGTATGCGCATATGCGGTATACACCGAGCGTGAAGGTTGGACAGCATGTGACCGGCGGCCTGACCCAGATCGGCGTTATTGGCAACACCGGCGAATCGTACGGCGCACATTTGCACTTTGAGGTGCGTGAGGACAACGTTCGTGTTGATCCAATTGGTAAGGGTTATGTCGTACAGCCGAAATAAGCAAGAAACGAGGTGAGAGAGCATGAACAAAAAGATATCGCTTGGTGTCACGATCGCGGTGGTGTTGTTGGCGGTTACTCTGACGATTTCCGGCACGATGATGTTTGCCATGCGACATTTCAGCTCTCTTGTCAGCGACGTCGGCCAGCGCCAGGCAATGTATGATTATATTGACGAGATCGATTCTGCTGCGCGCAAGGGCTATACCATTGATGAGGAAAAGCTGCGCGCCGCGCTGGCGAACGGGTATATTGACGGCTTGGAGGATCCCTATGCGGCCTACTTGTCCGCAGCGGACTATCAGCAGGTCCAAAGCCGCTTAGCGGGTAATCGCACCGGCTTTGGACTGACGGTTACGGCCAAGGGTACGGAGTTGATCGTTTCGTCGGTAGATGACAATTCACCCGCTGCCTTGTCCGGCATTGAAAAGGGAACGGTTTTGACCGCGCTTGATGGGGAAACGGTTACGGCCGCCTCCTACGAACTGGTACAATCTAAAATCAACCGGTCCGAGAAGTTGATCCTCACTTTTCAGCAAAACGGCACATCTACCGCGGTGGAGCTGTCTTCCAACACCTACACGGCGGTGAGCGTTTCGGGGCGCTTGATTGAGGATACCATCGGGTATATCCGTATTGCGGAGTTTAACAATCTTACCCCGTTGCAGTTCAAGAACGTATACAACGAATTAACGCAGAAGGGCGCTATCTATTTCTTGTTTGACGTGCGCAATAATGCGGGCGGGCAGATCTCTGCTGCAAAAGAGATCTTGGATTACCTGCTGCCGCGCGGTCCCTATGCGGAGTGCGAAAAGAAAGACGGGAAAGAGACCTTTAGCGCCACCGATACCTATGAAATGACGGCGCCGTCCGTCACGCTGGTAAACGGCAACACGGTAGGTGAGGCGGAATTGTTTGCCGGCGTGCTGCAGGATCTCTCCAAAACGCGTTTGGTTGGCACCTCGACCCAAGGAAAAGCGGTCATGCAGGAATATGCTACCATCCAATCCGATAAAGGTGCCGTACGGCTCTCTACCGGTGTACTGTACCGTATTCAAAGCGGTGAGACCTGGAAGGACGTCGGGTTGATGCCCGATCAAACAGCGGACCTGGCGTACGACAAGCAGGTGTATTTCAATTTGCTGACAGACGAAGAGGATACGCAGCTGCAGGCGGCGATCAAGCTGCTGAAAAGCAACACCTATCTGCCGGTGGTGAATGCGGAAGCCAACAAGACGACCGCGAGTGCGACTACGACGACGGCAAAATAAGAAACAACCATAAGCGAGCAGGCTTGAAAAGGCCTGCTCGTTTTGGTTGTAATATGAGCAAAAAATGCAAAAAAAGGACAAATTCTGCCTTGTTCCCGTATCGATTTGTGTGGTACAATGACAATCAGAAGAAATTATACAAAAGGAACGTGATTGTAATGGCGTCCACTTACCTAACCTATTCCTATGATCAACTGAAAACGTTTTGCGAGGATTGTTTCGGCAGTTTCGGCTTTACCAAAGAACAAAGCACGATCATTACCGATGTGCTGTTGTTATCCGATCTGTACGGCATTGAATCGCACGGTATGCAGCGTTTGGCGCGGTATCACAAAGGCATTGAAAAAGGCCTTATCAAGGTAGAGGCTGAGCCTGAGGTCGTGTTTGAGACCCCCGTTTCGGCGGTCATTGAGGGTCACGACGGCATGGGCCAGCTGATCGCTCACAAGGCAATGAGCACCGCGATCGAAAAGGCAAAGACCAGTGGTATTGCGATCGTGACGGTACGCAACTCCAACCATTTCGGTATTGCCGGGTATTATGCCAAGATGGCGTGCGATGCCGGTTTGATCGGTATGGCCATGACCAACAGCGAAGCGATCATGGTCCCCACCTTCGGTCGACTGGCGATGTTGGGCAGTAATCCCATCGCTATTGCGATGCCTGCCGAGCCGTACGACTTCTTCTTTGATGCATCGACGACGGTCGTGACGCGCGGCAAGCTGGAAATCTACAACAAGCTCGGCAAACCGTTGCCGGATGGTTGGGCACTGAATGCCAGTGGCAAGGGCTCAACCGATGCGAAAGATGTTCTTGCCAACATCGTGGCAAAAAACGGCGGCGGTATCATGCCGCTTGGCGGCGAAACGGAACAGTCCGGCAGCCACAAGGGTTACGGTTATGGTATGTTCTGTGAGATCTTCTGCTCGATTCTGTCAATGGGTCTTACCTCGAATCACACCCATATCGGCGGCAAGGGCGGCACTTGCCACGGCTTTATCGTGATTGATCCCAAGATCTTTGGCGACGTCGGCGATATTAAGGAGCATTTGTCCACGTTCCTGCAAGAGCTGCGGGAATCTCCGAAATCCGAGGGCGCAACCCGCATCTATACGCACGGTGAGAAAGAGATTATCGCCAAAGCGGATCGTCTTAAAAACGGTATTGCGGTCAATATCAATACCGTGGCGGAAATGTTTGATATGTGTCGGTACGTCGGCCTGGATCCGGTGAAATATTTGGGTGATGTTACATTTGAGAACGCTGCGAGCAGTTCCTACAAATAAAGAAGGGGAAAGTGATTATGGACATTAAGGAAAAAGCGTTACAGCAGCACTATGAATGGAAAGGCAAGATCGAGGTCGTTTCGCGTACACCCGTGACCAACCGCGAGCAGCTTTCGATCGCGTATACCCCCGGCGTTGCGGAGCCGTGTTTGGCGATCAACAAGGACTATGACAAATCGTTCGAACTGACTCGTCGCTGGAATATGGTGGCGGTCATTACCGACGGTACGGCGGTTTTGGGTCTCGGTGACATTGGTCCCGAGGCAGGTATGCCGGTTATGGAAGGCAAATGCGTATTGTTTAAGGAATTTGCCGACGTGGATGCGTTCCCGCTTTGCTTGCGTACAAAAGACGTTGACGAGCTGGTGCGTACCATCTATTTGCTGTCCGGTAGCTTCGGCGGCATCAACCTGGAAGACATTGCGGCGCCGCGCTGCTTTGAGATTGAGCGCCGTTTGAAAGAGATCTGTGATATTCCGGTGTTCCACGACGACCAGCACGGTACGGCGGTTGTGGTAGGTGCCGCATTGCTTAACGCATTACGTTTGACGAAAAAAGAGATTGGTGAGATCCGTTGTGTGATCAACGGTGCCGGCTCCGCCGGTATTGCGATCGGCAAGCACCTGCTTAAGCTGGGTGTGAAGCATCTGACCATGTGCGATCGTTTCGGCATGTTGTGCGAGGGCGATGCGCAGCTCAATCCGGCACAGGCCGAAATGAGTCTCGTCACCAATCGTGAGAAGATGACCGGCTCGCTTGAGGATGCCATGAAGGGCGCTGACGTGTTTATCGGTGTTTCGGCACCGAACTGCGTATCGGAAGAGATGATCAAATCCATGAACGCGGACGCGATCGTGTTTCCGATGGCGAATCCCGTGCCGGAGATCATGCCCGACAAGGCAAAAGCCGCGGGTGCTCGCGTGGTGGGTACGGGTCGTTCGGATTTCCCGAACCAGATCAACAACGTGATGGCGTTCCCCGGTATTTTCCGCGGTGCTTTGGACGTGCGCGCTTCGGATATCAATGAGGAAATGCAGATGGCCGCTTCGTTGGCGATCGCGTCGCTGGTATCCGACGAAGAACTCAACGAGGAATATATCATGCCGTTTGCCTTTGATGAGCGCATCGGCAAGACGGTCGCTGAGCAAGTGGCGCAGGCTGCTCGCGAGACCGGTGTGGCGAGAATCTGATAGTT
>JAZRQG010000020.1:0-4915 GCA_045649625.1 Acutalibacteraceae bacterium | reverse complement strand
TGATGTTGCCGTTTTCGATATGCTCCAGAAGCGTTTGCTGCTGTTTTTTGTTGAAATACTGAAGCTCATCCAAATACAGTAATATACCGTTGGCGACCGCAAGGGTATCTACCTCGTCGAGTACGGCACGGATATCCGCTGTAGAGGCGGTGGTACCGTTGAGCTTATGTAGGCGCATGGACGTGCGCTGAGCAATGATCCGCGCGAGCGTGGTCTTGCCAACGCCCGACGGGCCATAAAATATGAGATTCGGGATCTTGCCCGATTCAATGATATTGCGAAGCGCTTTCCCCTCCGAAAGCAAATGCTGCTGACCGACCATATCGTCCAGCGTATTCGGGCGCATCCGATCTGCAAGTGGAGCCATGTTATCACCTACCGCCTATTATCATAGCGGATTTAGCAGTATTATGCAAGTTTCTTTTTGCGTTGACACGGAAATTTCGACATGATACACTGTTGGTATCGAGGTGAGAGTCGTGAGAAAAAAAGAGTTAGCACTGTTTGCCGTAGAAAAACTTAAAGAACGGTATCCCGATGCACAATGTTCCTTGGAATCAGAAACCCCCCTCCAGTTGCTCATCGCCGTACGCTTATCCGCGCAGTGCACCGATGCGCGTGTAAATATGGTGACACCCGCTTTGTTCGAGCGATTTCCGACCTTGGAAGCGTTTACCGAGGCAGCACCGGAGGACGTGGAGCCATATATCCACTCTTGCGGGCTATACAAGACAAAAGCGCGAGATATTGTGGCGATCGCGCAGGAAATACGGGATCGCTTTGACGGCAAAGTGCCGAACACGATAGAGGAACTCACCTCACTGCCGGGTGTCGGTCGCAAGACTGCCAACCTCATTTGCGGCGATATTTACGGTATGCCGGGGGCAGTCGTCACCGATACGCATTGCATCCGTATCGCCAATCGATTAGGGTTATGTGACACGAAAGAGCCCCGCAAGGTGGAGGAACAACTGCGCAAATTACTTCCACCGAAGGAAAGCAACGATTTTTGTCATCGATTGGTACTGTTCGGCCGCGAGATTTGCGAGGCACGTTCACCCAAATGTGACAGCTGTCCGCTTTCTGAGCATTGCAAAGGCAAGGTCAAGTGATCTTGTCTTTTTTGTCGAGTATACGGTACACCGGCAAAGCAAGCAGACTTAGTCCGCCCCACAACACGCTGTAAAGTAAACATACTTGCCCGTGGAGATTGGCAGGCATTTTACTATAATCCCACACGTTCAGTTTGAGCCGCCGATTAAACAAACAACCGCTGATGTATTCTATCACCGTCACAGCGGCAGAGCAAGCGGCACCGATCACAAAAGCACCGTGACGGCGAAGCCGCGTGCCAATGGTGCCGATTAAATGAAAGCATGTACCGCCCACCAAGAACATCGACCAATGGCTGTGTCCCCGCCAAAGAATTTCGATCACGTTATATACTCCGCCGCCAATGCAAAACAACCGTATAAAATTTCGCATATGCAACACCCCTATCCTCAGTGTTGCCAACACGATAAAAAATACACCGTCGCGTGACGGTGTATTTTTTATCGTTGTACATATTTGAGCGGATCGACCAAAACGCCGTTTTTAATAACCTCAAAATGCAGGTGTGCTCCAAAAGAATAGCCGGTATTCCCAACCTTGGCAATATATTGTCCTTGCGCGACCTTATCTCCTGCCTTGACTTCTAACTTGCTGCAATGTGCATAACGGGTCTTAAAGCCATTTCCATGGTCAATCAGCACGTAATTGCCCCAACTGCTGTGATATTGGGCTTCGATGACGGTTCCACCGTCCGAAGCAATGATGGGTTTTCCGTTGGCGCTACCGTTTGCGATATCGATCGCGCCGTGCATGGAACCCCAGCGATTGGCAAAATACGATGAGATCGTTTTGGTATACGGTAACGGCCAAATAAAGGTGCCGGTGGCTTTACCATCACCGAGTTCAGCTCCGTCACTATATTTCTGTGCTCCAATCTGGATCACCCGATCAACTGCTGCCTGTATGATCTCGGTGGAAACAACCGTTTGATATTTTTTCACACCGTTGACATAGATTTCCTGCCCATAGACGCGTTGCTTACCATTCTTACCGGTTTGTCGTACAGTTTCATAACCGAGCGGTAACATATCGGTCTCTTGATATACGGTTTTATATTTAATCGTTTCCGTATATTCAATATTGCGCATAGTTTTAACAGTCAGCGTTTTAAGATAAGCGATCATCTGATCCGCCGTTGTCAGTGAGATCGTCGGGTATAATCCCTCAACAATCTGTGTTTGAGAGAAAAAGTCAACACCATCTACCTTATCCGTCTTATGAGCGGATAGCACCGTATCCATATGCCCCTGTAGCTCACTGCGGGTAGGCAAGGCACCGTGAAATACACCGTCCACATACAAACCGGCAGCCTGTGTCAGCTCGTCACCGATCGCCGCTATGATGCGGTCGCTGACCTCTTTCTCACCCAACGTCGTATCGGAATTCAACACTTTCACACGCACATCGGGTGCTTGCTCGACGAGGAATGAATTATCCGAGTTAATAACCGTGTTGCGCACGATAGCTGCCGCGTTGGCATAAACACCCTCGTCGGCAATATAGCCGATAGGAGTGCCTTGATATTCGAGCGCCAGTGCGAAGTTGGCACCCAACCAATATTCCACGGTAAACAACAGGACTACCGTTGCCAGTATGGGAAGTGCCATATTGCAGACGGTACGGAACGCACCGCGGTGGCGACGAACCGCCAATATCGGCATGGCTAACAACTGCAAAAAGGCACGGCGACGATCGGCGCGTGCGGTTTCCTGCACATGCTCGCGCGCCAAACGATAATCCTTGGATATATGGTGCCATTCCGCCCACAATTTACGCAGATGGCGCAATACAAGCCAATCCAATGCTCGGCGTAATATATGGCCAATCGGTGCCCATATCAAACGAGTGAGCCGTCCCAGTGATTTAAGACACCGAATGGATCGAACGCCAATGGTAAAGCACAGCATATACGCCGTTTCAAACCACGATTCTATTTTTTGGCGATCTGACATCATCCGGCACCTCCTTTTCACTAAGATGTTTCATTATAACACATTCTGTTCAAAAAAGCAAATTTAAGGTGACACGACTCGTTCGAGCCTTATGGATCGTGTCACCTTAAGCGGGATATTGCAGACGCTCTACCGTCCATCCACGCAGAATATCTGCTTGAACGGCGGCATATTTCCGCGCGGTTTCGAGGTCATGTTCCAAATAGTTTCCACACTCGATTTTGGTAGCACCGGGAATGGCTCCCGTGAAATCCGCAATAAAGCGGAGTGTTTCCCTTGTCAGACAGATAACCTCATCGTGTGTCATACCACGCGTGAGAAAATAAAACCCTGTACGACAACCCATAGGGCCGAAATACACAATTTTATCTTCATACAAGCTACTGCGCACATAAGTGGCAAACAGATGCTCAATGGTGTGCATCGCTGCCATCTCTAAAAACGGAGGTGTGTTGGGACGCACAAAGCGCAGGTCATAAGTCACCACGTCACTGTCTGTACGAGAAATGTACAAGCCCTCGGTGAGGGTATCGTGATTGATTTGAAAGCTTTTGATCTGTTTCATACAAATTCCTCCAAGCCATGTTTTGCCAGGCAGTCTTTCATATCCGTCGGCAACGGGCTGCACAGCTGTATCCGTTCACCGGTCAAGGGATGCGTAAATGCCATTTCGGCGCAGTGTAATGCGTGTCGCGGTAGGATCGTTTCGTCGGTACCGTACATCGTATCCCCCGCGAGCGGGAACCCGAGCCACGACATATGCACGCGGATCTGATGCGTTCTGCCGGTTTCCAACCATAAGCGTACCAATGTGATCTTCCCATCTGAAGCAAGCGCCTGATAGTGTGTGAGACTTTCTTTGCCGCCCTCGCCCACCTCGCGCGTGATAGCGCAACCGTCCTTTACACGAATCGGCTGATCGATCACACCCTCGCCTTCCAATTTACCAAGCACGATCGCAAGGTAGGTCTTGTCCACTTTATGGGCAAGGGCGTACGCCACGTGAGCGTTTTTGGCAGTCAGCAACAACCCACTGGTATTGCGATCCAGCCGATTGGTTGGACGAAACGCGTGGGACTGCCCCTGTTTTGCATAATACCCGACCACCGCATTTGCCAAGGTCGGTTCGGGTTTGAATGCCGAGGGGTGTACCGCCAGATACGGCGGCTTGTCCACCACAAGCAGCGAATCATCCTCGTAAACGACATTCAGCGGAAGATCCGCTTCTTCCACGCGGATAGCATCTTCCGGCAACCGCAACACTAATTGTTCACCGGCGCGGATGCGGTCAATACTACGGCGCAGTTGCCCGTCTACCGTGATCCCATTTTCCGTATGTTTGAGCCGCACCACCATTCGCCACGAAAAACCATGGTATTGCCGCAAAAAGGTCTGTACCGTTTCTCCGTCGTATTCAGGCGGAACGGTAAACTTTAATTCACCCATAAGCACCTCCGATGCGGTTGTATTATACGGGTTTTTGAGAAAAAAAGCAAGTCGCTGAAAAAGGCTTGTTTTTTTGTTAAAATCTGTTAGAATAGTTACTGTATGTACAAAGGAGGCCATTTCATGGAAAATAAGAAATTTTACATCACAACCGCCATCGCTTACACCTCACGCAAACCGCATATCGGCAACGCGTATGATATTGTGCTCGCGGATATGATCGCGCGGTACAAGCGAATGCAGGGCTTTGATGTGCATTTTTTGACGGGCTCCGATGAACACGGTCAGAAAATTCAACAGTATGCGGAGGAACAAGGCATTTCTCCGAAGGAATATGTAGATGGTGTCGCTGCACAGATCAAGCAGGTGTGGGATAAACTGGGCACCTCGTACGATCGCTTTAT
>JAZRQG010000019.1:0-11488 GCA_045649625.1 Acutalibacteraceae bacterium | reverse complement strand
TGACCGACGATAAGCTGCGTGTGCTCAAAGCAGCAGGGGTATCTCGCATCAGCATTAACCCGCAAACGTTGCGTGATGAGGTGCTGCAGCAAATCGGGCGTCGGCACACGGTCAAACAGTTTTACGAGGCGTTTGACAGTGCGCGCCGCTGCGGACACGATCACATCAATACCGATCTGATCGCAGGATTGCCGGGAGATACCTATGAGGGCTTTTGTGAAACGGTTGACGGTATTCTCAAACTTTCGCCTGAGAGTGTCACCATTCACACTTTGTCAATGAAACGCGCCGCAAACTTAACATTGCAAAAGCGGGCGGATTACCGCGGCGGTGACGCGGCGGTGCGTATGGTGCGGTACACCGCCGAACGGTTACCGCGGGATGGGTATCATCCGTATTATTTGTACCGCCAAAGCCGCACGGTGGGCAATCAGGAAAACGTCGGTTGGGCGAAAGATGGCTTCGACGGCTTGTACAACGTCTATATTATGGATGAAACGCATACGATTTTAGGGTGCGGAGCCGGTGCCGTATCAAAATTAAAACAGCCGGGAACGGAATATTTGGAGCGTATTTTCAACTATAAGTTCCCCTATGAATACAACAGCGGTCTTACGGAAATGCTGAATCGGAAAGACACGGTCAAACAGTTTTACGAAAGGATACGCCTATGAACCGATTTTTTGAGCAGCGTACGCTGCGCGTAGTGGATGTTAACGGGTGCTTGCAAACAGACCCGCAACGCATGGTGGATGAGGAGTGTGCGCGGTATCTGGACAACGTGCGACGGGTGACCGAGCATATGGTATCGAAAATGCCGGGCAGATGTTTGGTGCTCTTGTCCGGCCCGTCATCGGCAGGAAAAACCACCACGGCAAACAATCTCAAGCGCGAGCTTGAGGCACATGGCAGACAGGCAAGTATTATCTCGCTGGATGATTTTTACCGCGGAAAAGGGCAAGCCCCGCTTCTGCCGGACGGCAGTTATGATTACGAATCGATTGAAGCGCTGGATCTCCCGCAGCTGCAGATGTGTATGAAAGAACTGCTGACGGACGGCTTCACGATGTTACCGCGCTTTGATTTCAATACCCGCGAGCCCGAACCCGAGAAGTACGAACTGCGTATTACGGATAATTCAGTGGTGATCTTTGAGGGGATTCATGCGCTCAATCCGATGCTCGAGGATCACCTGTCGGGGGATAATGTCTTTAAGATTTTTATCAATGTGATGTCACGCGTGTATGATGGCGAGGATACGTTGCTCACCCGCCGCGATCTGCGGCTGTGCCGACGCATGCTACGCGATTATCAGTTCCGTAACAGTTCCCTCGAAAACACACTGGATATGTGGCGGCAGGTCGTGCGCGGTGAGAATCTGTATATGTTCCCGTATGTGGACACGGCAAATGCGGTGTTTGATACTACCCATGCCTTTGAACCGGCTCTCTTGGCCCCGCGATTGTTACCCTTGTTGCGCGAAGTGCGCACAGACAGTCCCTATGCCGAAACGATCACGCATTTAATCGGGGCGTTGTCGAAATTCGTGCCACTGTCAGAGGCATTCTTGCCGTCAGATTCTCTTCTAAGGGAGTTCGTGGGATCTAACTAAAAATTGTATTGTCTTTTAGCATACAATTTCTTATAATAAAAGTAGGAAACAAAAAAGGAGCGATCGAGTATGACAAAGTTTGAAGATGTTGTGTCCCGCGTAAAGGATGTCGCGGAAAACGTTGGTAAAAAGACCGGCGAATTGGTAGAACTCGGAAAAATGAAAGTGAAGATCGCGGATCTGCGTCATGAGATCGCCGGTGCGCACGAGGGCCTTGGCAGATTGATCTATGATAGTCGCAAGTCGGGTGAGCCGATCGACGATATGGTGGATGCCTGCATTGAGCACATTGACGCGCTGAATGCCGAGATCGAAGACTTGGAAGCGCGCATCATGGACAGCAAAAATCTTGTGCGTTGCGGCGGTTGCGGTGCATTCAATGAGCATACGGCCACGTTTTGCAACCAGTGTGGTGCCAAGCTTTGATGCACGCGAATGAGTTGATGACACGCATAGAACAGGCGGCGGCACTGGTGCGCAAGCGTGTTGCCGCAGGGGGCATGGTGTTACCGCGCATCGCGTTGGTGCTCGGTTCGGGACTTGGATATCTTGCCGATGAGCTTGAGAACGCCGTGCGTATTCCCTACGAGGACATCCCGCATTTTCCGGTATCCACCGTGGCGTCCCATGCGGGATTTCTGGCGGCGGGCCGCTTGAACGGCTCGCTGTTGTTCGTGCTTTCCGGCCGCTCACATTATTATGAAGGCTATGACTTTACAACTGTTACCTTCTATGTGCGCGTTTTGCAGACGCTCGGTGTCAACACGCTGATTTTGACCAATGCCGCCGGTGGCGTAAATATCGAGTTTTCGGTTGGCGATCTGATGCTGATCACCGACCATATTAAGCTGTGCGCCGACAGTCCTGCAAGAGGACCGGCAGACGAACGGCTGGGCGCACGGTTCTTTGACATGACACACACCTATACACCGCGCTTGCAGGAGCTTGTGCGCCGCACGGCGGCAGAATTGTCTGTCCCGTTGCGGGAGGGTGTGTATTTCTATATGGGCGGTCCGCAGTTCGAAACCCCCGCCGAGATTCGTATGATCCGTATGCTCGGCGGCGATGCGGTGGGAATGTCCACCGTGCCCGAGGCGATCGTTGCGTCGCAAAGCGGTATGGAGTTGCTCGGGATTTCCTGCATCACCAACATGGCGGCAGGGGTTGTTGCGGGTACACAGATCAGTGACGATGAAGTGGTCGTAGAGGCGGCAAAAATGTCCCGTACCTTTGGAGAGTTAATGAAAGAGATTGTGGCAAAGGTGGAAAAGGACGTATGATTTTTGAAAACATAGGGGTGCTGAAAGCGGACGGAACCTATCTGCCTTCGTGTTATGTCGGGGTACAGGGTGCATATATCCGCTATGTCGGACAAACGCCGCCCGCCGAGGATTACGGAGAGCGGATCGACGGCACCCATCGGTTGCTGTTGCCGGGTTTTGTGAATGCGCACACCCACGTGGCCATGACCTTGATGCGCGGCTACGGTGAAGATATGCCGTTGCAATCGTGGTTGTTTGATCGCATTTTCCCGTTTGAGGACAAGCTGTCGGCGGATGCGGTGTACTGGGGAAGTATGCTCGGTATCGCCGAAATGCTGATGACCGGTACCACCTCCTTTACCGATATGTATTATTTCTGTGAGGATACCGTTCGCGCGGTTGTACAAAGCGGAATCAAGGCGAACATCGGGCGAGGAATCTCGTGCTTTGATGCCACCAAACGTCTTGCCGATCTCCCCGCGTATGCCGATACCAAAGCGCTTATTACACAGTATCACGGCGCCGAAGACGGTCGGATCCTGGTGGATGTTGCACCGCATGCGGAATATACCACGCGTCCCGACATTTTGCATGATGCAGCCGCACTGGCGGCGGAGAACGGGCTGAGGATGCATATTCACCTGTCGGAAACGGCAAAGGAACAAAAAGAGTGCGTCGGTCGACACGGCTGCACGCCGACACGGCTGCTTGAAAAAGTGGGAATGCTGGGGCAGCCGTTGACGGTCGCGCACGGCGTGTGGTTAACCGATGATGACGTTCACTGCTTGGCGCAGCACGATGTCACGCTGGCGCATTGCGCCAAGAGCAACTTAAAGCTCGGCAGCGGCATCGCACGGGTCGAGAACTATCGCTCGATGGGGCTTGCCGTTGCGATCGGTACCGATTCGGCGGCGAGCAATAACGCCCTGGATATGGTGGATGAGATGCGTATGGCGGCGTTGCTTGCCAAGGGGGTTGGCTGTAACGCGGGTGCTTTGCCGGCAGGTGAGATGCTGCATATGGGCACGCGCACAGGCGCACTGTCACAAGGTCGAAGCGACTGCGGGGACATTGCCGAAGGGTATCGTGCCGATCTGGTGGTGATGGATACCACTCATCCGACCTTGAGTCCTGCGAATGCACCACTCTCGAATGTGCTGTACGGTGCCGGCAGTGGGGCGGTATGTATGACGGTCGTGGACGGCCGCACTGTCTACCGATTCGGTGAGTTTACCACCCTGGACATCGAGCGTGTCCGATTTGAGGTACAGCGCGTCGTAGACCAAATCACCGCTTCGTAAGTGTGAATTTTGGTGAAATATCCTAATTTTTTGATAATTTTTTATCGTTTTTGTGGAATTTAGCAATGCGGTGAGATTTTTTGTGAAAACCCCTTGCAAAAGTTTCTGACATGGGATAGAATAATATAAGGTCATTGCGATTCTATGCGGAAGCATTCCGTTGGAATATAAAATTGTTGGAGGTTATTTGTCATGAACAAGGTTGAGTTAGTCGCTTCTGTTGTTGAGAAAACCGGTTTATCTAAGAAAGATGCTGAGAAGGCTGTCACTGCTGTTTTGGACTCTGTTAAAGAGGCTGTCGCGAAAGGCGATAAGGTACAGTTGGTTGGTTTCGGTACGTTTGAGGTTCGCGCTCGTGCTGCTCGCACCGGCTTGAATCCCAAGACCAAAGAGACCATCGAAATTCCGGCTTCCAAGGCTCCTGCTTTCAAGGCCGGCAAGGCGTTCAAAGACGCTGTTGCGAAATAATCGGATCGTTGGTTTTAAAACAAAGCCGCCCACATGGGGCGGCTTTTTGTTTGAGTATTGCTTTTGGAGGTTCTTTATGCGTTTGGATAAATATTTGAAAGTATCGCGCCTTATCAAGCGCCGTACCGTGGCGAACGAAGCGTGCGATGCGGGACGAGTGTTGGTCAACGGAAAGCCTGCGCGAGCGTCCTATGATGTGAAGATCGGTGATAAGCTCACCATAGCGCTCGGAATGCGAGATGTCACGGTTGAAGTTCTGGATGTACAAGAAACAGTGGCAAAAAACGACGCGGCGCTTCTGTATAAGCTGTTGTAATATTACACGAATTCTCCCCATATATCTTAGGATGTAAGGGGAGAATTTTTATGAAAGAACAACTATCTGTCGGGACACCCGCCATGCCGCATTTGCTCAGTCTGAGTGAACGCCGCGTGCTGTCAGTGTCCGGTGTTCAGGATGTGGACAGCTTTGATGAAACTACGGTTGTGATCTATACGGAGCAGGGTGAGCTAACCGTGAAAGGAACGGGCTTGCACATCAACCGTCTGAATATTGAAACGGGTGATCTGACTTTGGAAGGACACGTTGAGTCGCTTATGTATACCGAGGTGCACGAGCGGGCGGGCGGCTTCTTCGGCAAACTGTTTCGATAGATATGGGCTTTACAAATGCCATGCAGCTGCGAGAATTGTTTTTGTCCTGCGGGATGGGGTTTCTTCTTGGGGCATATTACGATGTATTTCGCATTCTGCGTTGTATACTGCGTCCGGGTGCGGTGCGTGTGTTTTGGCAGGATATGCTGTTTTTTCTCACGGCGGCACCGCTTGTCTTTTTGTTTGCGCTCGCGGTTGCCGATGGTGTCGTGCGCGTGTATATGTTCGCGGGACTTGTCGCCGGTTTTCTTGCGTATCGCTATACGGTCGGCCGCGCGGTGGTGCGTTTTGTTACTATCGCTATCGCCCGGTTGTCGCGCATGGGACGCCGACTGTATGGTGTTATCCGCGTACCGATCGGCGCATTGCGTGAAGTGTGCCGTAAATTGGTGAAAAAATGCGAAAAAAACCTGAAAAAATTTAAAAAAGGACTTGAAACAAAAGAGACAAGTAGTGTATAATCAATTCGTGTAAGTTTGTGTGACAGAAAGGAGACGATGGCGCTGTGAAAAGCAGAAAAGCAGCAAAACGCAAAAAGAGCGTACTTCTTCGCGTGGCCATTGTCGCCTTTGCGGTGTATGTCGTCGCTTCCATGGTGCAGTTGCAGCTACAGCTCAGCAACGCTCAGGAGCGGTTGGACAAGCTGAACGAGCAAACAGCGGCGCAAGAGGAAATCAACGAGGTGCTGCAGGATCAGATCGATAACAGCGACACTTACAAAGAACAGCAGGCACGCAAGCAAGGCATGGCAAGACCGGGTGAGACGATTTTAGTCGAGATCCCGAACGATTAATTGCAATTTCGTTAGGTAACAGGGGGAACTC
This sequence comes from Acutalibacteraceae bacterium, assembly GCA_045649625.1. Classification (GTDB taxonomy): domain Bacteria; phylum Bacillota; class Clostridia; order Oscillospirales; family Acutalibacteraceae; genus RGIG3009. The sequence continues at coordinate 5,367 of JAZRQG010000019.1, read as the reverse complement.
CGCAAAATGGCGTTGGAAGTGGGTACTTGTGTTGAGGGTAAGGTGACCGGCATTACCAAGTTTGGCGCATTCGTCGAACTGGAGGGTGGTCAGACCGGTATGGTGCATATCTCGGAGGTTGCACCAACGTACGTAAAAGAAATTCGAGATCATGTCACGGAAAATCAACAGGTCAAGGTCAAGATCCTGAACATTGGTGAGGATGGCAAAATCAGCCTTTCCATCAAAAAAGCAATGGATCCCCCGGCACGTACCAACCGCAGTACACCGCGTCACACGTCGCCCGGTCGTCCCGGCGGCTTCGAGTGGCAGTCCACCCGTACCGAGAGCAGCAACTTTGAAGAGATGATGTCACGCTTCAAACAGACCAGTGATGAAAAAATGCTGGATCTCAAGCGGTCGCTGGATGGCAAGCACGGTGGCTTTTCCCGTAGCAGAAAATCGTAATACCTTGCCGTTGCCCGATGGCAACGGCATTTTTTATCATAATGAAGAGGTGACGGAATGCGCGAAATATCGGTTTTGGAGATTGAGCAAGCCGTACGCGATCTTTGCATACAAGCAAACCGCTTTTTGCCCACCGACGTGTGCAACGCTTTGGCTTGTGCACACCAACGCGAGCGCGTACCGCTTGCCTGTGAGATTTTGTGCGATTTAGAGGAGAACATCGCTGTCGCGGGAGCACGGCAGCTGCCGGTATGTCAAGATACAGGGATGGCGGTTGTCTTTGTGCAATTGGGGCAGGATGTCCATATTACCGGCGGTTTGCTGCAGGAGGCAATTAACCGCGGTGTTGCCAGCGGGTATACAGAAGGCTTGCTGCGTTGGTCGGTGGTATCCGATCCTCTCGAACGCGTAAATACGAACAATAATACACCGGCTGTGATTCACATTTCGTTGGTGGCGGGTGATGCCTTGACGCTCACCGTGGCCCCCAAGGGCTTTGGTAGTGAAAACATGAGTCGGTTGTATATGCTGACTCCCGCCCAAGCGACCAAGGGGGACATCATCGCTCACGTGGTCAAAACGGTGCGGGAAGCGGGCTCCAATCCGTGCCCGCCGGTGGTGTTGGGGATTGGTATCGGCGGTGATTTTGAATTGTGCCCGTTGCTTGCCAAGAGAGCACTTTGCCGTCCGTTTGATCAGACGCACCCCAAAGCGGAGTATGCGGCTTTGGAGAGGGAAATTCTGGATGCGGTGAACGCGCTCGGAATCGGCCCGCAAGGATTCGGCGGGGATACCACGGCATTACACGTGGCGATTGAAACGTATCCCACCCATATTGCCGGACTGCCGCTGGCGATCAATGTCGGTTGTCACGTCACGCGGCATGCCACCATTACGATATAACTATACTGATAAACACAAAGGATTTTCTATGCAAACTTTTCAATTTTGTGCTCCGTGCCTGTTCGGCATAGAGGGGATCTTAGGTGATGAGCTGCGCCGTATGGGCGCGCAGAACGTGACCCCGCAAAACGGACGCGTGCTGTTCTCCGGCGGAGAGGACATATTGGCACGCGCCAATATCGGCAGTCGGTACGCAGAGCGCATCCAGTTGTTGGTCGGCTCGTTTTCGGCGCGCACCTTTGAGGAATTGTTCCAAGCCGTGAAAGCATTGCCCTGGGAGCGTTTTATTGCTCGCAAGGATGCGTTTCCGGTTAAAGGATGGTCGCTGAATTCGACGTTACACAGTGTGCCGGATTGCCAGTCCATCATCAAAAAAGCCATTGTCGAGCGCTTGAAAGCGAAATACGGTATCGCCTGGTTTGAGGAAACGGCGGCGACGGTACAGGTGCAATTCACCATCTTAAAGGATGAGGTTTCCCTGCTGATCGATACCAGTGGAGCGGGTCTTCACAAACGCGGATACCGTCAAAACGCCGGTGGCGCGCCGATCAAGGAAACGCTTGCCGCTGCGATCGTGGACGTTACCCGTGCCCGATTGGCGGATCGTGTGATCGATCTGTGCTGTGGGTCGGGCACCTTGCTGATTGAAGCGGCGCTTGCGGCGCGGCGGATCGCGCCGGGTATCCGCAGACGGTTCGCGTTTATGGATTGGGGCTGGATGCCGGATGAGGTGTGGCGCGCCGAACGGCAGCGAGCGATGGAGCAGGTGTTATCCGATCGGGCGTTTACGGCGATCGGCGGGGACGTTGATCCCGAGGCGGTGCGTTTAGCGACGGAGAACGCGGCAAAAGCGGGCGTCGCGAGTGAGGTGCGCGCAAGTGTGCGTGACCTTAGGCACTTTGTGCCGGAGGGGGAAAGCGGCGTTGTGTTGTGTAATCCACCTTACGGTGAACGGTTGTTGGATGTTCAAACGGCGCAGGAGCTGTATCGTGTGATGGGACAGGTGTTTGTCCCCAAAGCGGGATGGAGCTATGCCATCATCAGTCCCGACGAGACGTTTGAGGAGCAGTTCGGACGAAAGGCAGACAAACGCCGCAAGCTGTATAACGGTATGCTGAAATGCCAGTTGTATTGCTATTATCGGTGAATGTGAAACAAGGAGGGATTCTTCCATGCGTCATATCTTTATCTTAAATCCCGCTGCGGGTAAAACGCAGGCGGCACTACGGTTGCAGCCGATCATCGAGTTGTTTTTTGAAAACTATCCGATGGAATACCGCATCTGTGTTACCGACCGTCCCGGTCACTCGACCGAGATTGTTAAAGAGGAAGTGGCGACAGGTGAGGAGGTTCGCTTCTATGCCTGTGGCGGCGATGGCACGGTGTTGGAGGTCTTAGGCGGGTTAGCAGAAGCGAAAAACGCAGAGCTTGCCTGCATACCGTGTGGTTCCGGCAACGACTTTTTGCGCATGCTCCCGAACCGCGAGTTGTTTGATGATTTCCGCGCGTTGGTTCTGGGAGAGGCGCGTCCGGTGGACGCCATTCTGTGTAACGGTAAATGGTCGCTGAATATGTGCTCAATGGGTATGGATGCGGATGTGGCCAATCGCATGGTGCGGTATAAGCACTTGCCGCTGGTGAACGGCTCCATGGCTTACAACTTGGCGTTGGTGCAGACCTTCCTGCGCCCGCTTGGTCAGCAGCTGCGTATCGTGATGGAAACGCCGGAGGGAACGGTGGAGCGTACCGGCAACTATATGTTTGCGCTCGCGGCAAACGGGCAATATTACGGTGGCGGGTATCATGGCTCGCCCCTATCCGAGCCGGATGACGGATTGTTGGATTTTGTCCTTGTCAGCAAGATCAGCCATTTCAAGGTATTATCCATCCTTAATTTATACAAGAACGGTCAGCATTTGGATCTGCCGTGTTGCGAAACGTTCCGCGGCACCAAAATGCAGGTGCTGGCGGACAAACCCGCTTGCGTGACGGCAGACGGCGAGTGCTTTACCACCACTGCCGTCAGCTTTGAATTGTATCCGCAGGCCGTTCGTTTTGTATACCCCGCGACGAACGTAGAGGAATTGTTAAGAAATTATAAAAATTCCGCAATTTCCCAAAGTTCTACTTGATTTTTCCCGCAAACTTGATACAATAGGTTTAGCACTCTTCCGGAAAGAGTGCTAAACCTTGTATTTTATATCTCGTAAGGAGGAATTTATTATGACGATGAAGCCTTTGGCTGACAGAGTAGTCATCAAAATGGTTGAAGCCGAGGAGACGACCAAAAGCGGTATTATCCTTGCCGGCTCGGCAAAAGAGAAACCGCAGGTGGCGGAAGTTATTGCTGTAGGCCCCGGTGGCAACGTAGAGGGCAAAGAGGTGACCATGTACGTCAAGGTCGGCGACAAGGTCATTACCAGTAAGTATTCCGGTACGGAAGTCAAAATGGACGGCGTGGAGTACACCATTGTTCGCCAGAGCGACATTTTGGCGATCGTTGAGTAAGTAGAGTAGTAGGAGGAACGAATCATGGCGAAAGAGATTCTGTATGGCGAAGAAGCGCGCAAGGCACTGCAGGCCGGTGTGGACCAGTTGGCGAACACCGTAAAAATCACACTCGGTCCGCGTGGCCGCAATGTGGTGTTGGATAAGAAGTTCGGTGCTCCGCTCATCACCAATGACGGTGTGACCATTGCCAAAGAGATCGAGCTGGACAACGCCTTTGAGAACATGGGCGCACAGCTTGTTAAAGAGGTTTCCACCAAGACGAACGACGTTGCCGGTGACGGTACCACCACCGCCACCCTGCTTGCACAGGCACTCATCCGTGAGGGTATGAAGAACGTGGCTGCCGGTGCTAACCCGATGGGCGTCAAGCGTGGTATTCAGAAGGCCGTGGAAGCGGTCGTTTCGGAGGTTAAGGCAAACTCCAAGAAGGTCAACGGCACCGAGGATATCGCATCGGCTGCTACCATTTCCGCAGGGGATGCCGTTATCGGTAAGCTGATCGCGGAAGCGATGGAGAAGGTGTCGGCTGATGGTGTTATCACGGTTGAGGAATCCAAGACGGCCGAAACCTATACCGAGGTTGTCGAGGGCATGCAGTTTGATCGCGGTTACATCACCCCGTATATGGTGACGGATACCGATAAGATGGAAGCGGTGATCGACGATGCATATCTGCTTATTACCGATAAGAAGATTTCCAACATTCAGGACATTCTGCCGCTGCTCGAGCAGATCCTGCAATCCGGCAAAAAACTCGTTATTATTGCTGAAGACGTTGAGGGTGAGGCGTTGTCCACGCTGATCGTCAACAAGCTGCGCGGCACCTTTACCTGCGTTGCTGTGAAGGCTCCCGGTTTTGGTGATCGCCGCAAGGAAATGCTGCAGGATATTGCTATTCTGACGGGTGGTCAGGTCATCTCCGAGGAGATCGGTCTGGAACTGAAAGACACCGGCATTGCGATGCTGGGTCGTGCCCGCCAGGTGAAGGTTCAGAAAGAGACCACCATCATCGTGGATGGTGCGGGCGATGCTAACGAGATCAAAGCCCGCGTGGGTCAGATCCGTTCGCAGATCGAGACCACTACCTCCGATTTTGACCGTGAGAAGCTGCAAGAGCGTTTGGCGAAGCTCGCCGGCGGTGTTGCCGTTATCAAGGTCGGTGCGGCTACCGAGGTCGAAATGAAAGAGAAGAAGCTGCGCATTGAAGACGCTCTGGCGGCTACCAAAGCGGCGGTTGAGGAAGGCTTGGTTGCCGGTGGCGGCGTGGCACTGATCAACGCGTCCGATGTCTTGGTTTCTATGCTCGAGACCACCGACGGTGACGAAAAGACCGGTGTGAAGATCGTGCTCAAAGCCATCGAGGAGCCGGTACGTCAGATCGCGCTGAATGCCGGCCTGGAGGGCAGTGTCATCATCGATAAGATCCGTACCGAGAACGCCAAGAACTTCGGTTACGATTTTGCGACCGAGCAGTACGTGGATATGTTTGCTGCCGGTATCGTGGAT
>JAZRQG010000018.1:0-1974 GCA_045649625.1 Acutalibacteraceae bacterium | reverse complement strand
TAATGCGAGAGCATATACTGCTACATTCTCTTATCATCCGTCGCGGGATTGTCGATCAGCTCGCCGTCTTCAGTGAAACGTGAGCCGTGGCAGGGGCAGTCCCAGGTGTGTTCGGCTTTGTTGTATTTAAGGGCGCAACCGAGGTGTGGACATCGGGGCGCGGTGGGTGTAAGAAGTCCGATTGCAGACTCAAAAGCATTTACCGCAAGCTGTGGATGAAGAACCGTGCGTGAGGGGTCGAAAACGTCAGCATAAGGGTTGGGCTTTCCTTGAACGAGATCGCAGAGAATATCTGCGGCGACCATGGCGTTGGTCATGCCCCATTTGTTAAATCCCGTTGCAACGAAGACGTCGGGCGTGGGTTTTGAATATTGACCGATATAAGGGATATCATCAAGCGTCATACAATCCTGCGTCGCCCACTTGCCGACGATCTCGGCATTTTTGTAATACTTACGGGCAAAATCTTCAAGCTCCTGCCAACAACCGCCTTGCTTGCCAGTTCGGTGTCCGCCACCGCCGAGGAGCAGAAGATCGCCGTAACTTCGGAAGGACAGTCCCGTGTCCGATTCATCCACATACATTCCTTCTACTTTTTTGGCGTTTTTGAGTGCAAGAACGTAGGAACGATGCTGATAGAGTTTGAGATAGTACAAGCCATGTTTATTGAGCATCGGAAAATGAGTTGCAATAATCAGTTTTTTGTAGGTGATTTCACCGTGATTGGTGATTGCCTTGTGCGGCATCAGTTCCACGACTTTAGTATGCTCGTAGATTGGCAGATCTTTTGCAATTGTATAGAGAAATTTCAACGGGTGGAACTGCGCTTGATCTCTCACGCGCACCGCCCCTGCGACCGTAAACGGAAGCTCGCAGGCATCCAAGGACTCGGCCTTCATACCGAGACGCCCCAAGGCGGCGACCTCTTTTTCAATCTTCTTGCGGTCACCCATAGAATATACGTAGTTATCCCGCGTTTCATAGTCGCAATCGATCTTTTCACAAAGCCGAGCATATTCTTTGATTGCTTTGTTTTGTGCGTCAATGTAAAGGCGTGTTTTATCCTCACCAAAGCGTTTGATCATTTTGTCGTAGATCAAACCGTGCCCCAAAGTGATCTTCGCCGTGGTGTTTTTTGTGATACCACCGCTGATCTCATTCGCCTCGACCAGTATACAATCCACGCCCGCATTTTTTAGCTTATAGGCGCATAAAATCCCCGTGATCCCGCCTCCGATGATCAAAATGTCGGTGTTTTTATTGCTACTCAAAGCATCAAAATGCACACGCTTTGCAGTATCTTCCCAAATAGAATCCATACTCATCACTTGCCGTTTACCAGAAAATCCACGTAGTGACGCATCTCATCTCTGCTTTTTACCGCGTGTGTTCCTGCGATGATCTGTTGCTTTTGTTTCTCGCTGAGCGTTCCGAACTTCTGCATAGCTTCGGGATTCATCGCAAGCGCCATAGCAAAGCCAACCGGCATTTCGTCTTTCGTCATCTTTTTACCTCCGATTTGTGATATGAATAGTATTTGTGATTTTCGGGTCTTACATACCTGTCAAAATCTCGTATAGATCACTTCGGAAATGCCGAAAATAAAAGAGATAACGGAGGTGAAGATATGAGCAATCGATTGGCAAAGGAAACAAGCCCATATTTACTTCAACACAAGGATAATCCCGTGGAGTGGTATCCTTGGTGCAACGAGGCATTTGATCGTGCGGCAAGAGAGGATAAGCCCGTGTTTTTAAGCATCGGATACAGCGCGTGTCATTGGTGCCACGTGCTCGCGCACGAGAGCTTTGAGGACGAAGAAATTGCAGCGCTTTTGAAGAAATATTTTATATCCATCAAGGTTGATAAAGAGGAACGCCCCGACATTGACAGTGTCTATATGTCGGTCTGTCAAGCCTTTACGGGAAGCGGCGGCTGGCCAACCAGTATCTTTATGACAGCGGATCAGAAGCC
>JAZRQG010000017.1:0-5337 GCA_045649625.1 Acutalibacteraceae bacterium | reverse complement strand
AAGCCGGCTTTTTCAAACATGGAAAGCACCTTTTCGCCAAGCCGCCCTTTGGGCAGTGCCACGTTAAGTATCGTTTTCAAGAATTTCCACCTCGCTACCGCGCAGCCGCATTAGCTGCTTACAGCGGATCGTTTCACTTTTTTCACGTTGTGCCAAAACAGTGAAACCACTTTGTATCAGTTCTGCAACCTTGCCGCGAATAACAGCAAGATCCGCCGCATCGTCATACAATAACACAATGTCGACGTCGTATTCGTTGGCGGTATCGTCGAGTCGCTCCAGCATATCCATATACACCGCAAACCCGACAGCGCCCGATTGGCGCTTCATTTTTTGCATCAGCTTATCGTATTGTCCGCCCGATAATACGGCGGCGGGCAACCCGTTGATAAAGCCTTTAAAAACGATGCCGTTGTAATAATGAATGTCGTCCACAACGGAAAAATCAATACGGAGATTTTCGCCGATCGCATCGTTTGTGAGCGCACGGACAATGCGTTCGAAATCTTTCCAGGACGGCAGATCGGATAACAGAGCCGCCAATTGCGGCAACACCGTGTCAGGCTTGCCGACCGTGGCGACAACCTGCTTTAGTGTATCAATGGCAGTATCGTCAACGCCGACCTCACGGCATACGCTTTGTAACTCGTGCGTGTTTTTCTCGCCAATGCACTTGAACAGCTCACTCTTTTTCTCACTCGGCACCCCGATGCGGTCGATCAGATCGGATAACAACCCGATATGCGACACGTCCAAAATGCAGGCAGGGGAGATGCGCTGCAAGCTTTCGGCAGCGAGAGCAAGCACCTCACAGATGCAATACTCATCGATCGCACCGAGGCATTCCAGACCGACCTGCATGATCTCCTTGAACGAGTGCGAGCCCTTGGACACGCGGTACACGTTTTCGTTGTAATACACCTTTTGTACGGTGTTCGGCTCATCCTTGCTGTTTTTCACAATGGACAGCGTGACATCGGGCTTAAGCGCCATCAGCTTACCGTTGGTATCGGTAAACGTGATAACACTGTCCGAAATCAAAAAGTCCTTGTTACGCGCATACAGATCGTACTCCTCGAACTTGCTCATCGTGTATTGCGAGTACCCGTACGTATTGTAAAGCGCGCGTAAGGAAAACATAACGTTTTCGACAAACCCCAGCTGCATTACGCATTCTCCTTTAACCGCTCGATCGCCGTGCGATACCCGCCGTTGCCATAATTTAAGCACTTGCTGACACGACCGATGGTGGCAGTGCTGATGTTCACTTTCTCGGTGATCTTCTGATAACTGTCACCGTTCGAAAGCAAAATAGCGGTATCTAATCGTTGGGACATATCCTGCAACTCCTTGATGGTGCACAGGTCCTCAAAATAGGTATAGCATTCCTCGATGGTTTTGAGATTCAGGAACGTTTGAAACAACCGATCGATTGATTCAGAACGAAAATTCATAGAAAAACATCCTCTCCATAGCATTACTTTACTATGTTAACACTTTGTCGCGCTAAAGTCAAGCCTTTTTATTACATATTTTAATACGCAAAAACAGTCGGCGTTTGCCGACTGCTTTTCATTATGCCAAAGTGGCTGCCATAACCGCTTTGATGGTGTGCATACGGTTCTCCGCCTCGTCAAACACGATCGAGCGCTCGCTCTCAAACACTTCGTCAGTCACTTCCATACAGTCAATGCCGAACTTCTCGTACATTTCCTGACCGGTCGTTGTTTTTAAATCGTGGAAAGCGGGTAAGCAGTGCATAAAGCGACACTGTGCGCCGGCGGCATCCATCAACTCGGCAGTGACGCGATAGGGGGAAAGCTCCTCGATCCGTTCTTGCCACACTTCGGCAGGCTCACCCATGGATACCCAAACGTCGGTATAGATGACGTGCGCGCCTTTGACGGCGGTGACGGGATCGGTGATGAATTCCAAGACGGCACCGGTTTCATTGGCGATCGCCTGACAGGTATCGATCAGTGTCTTGTCAGGAAAATACTTTTCGGGTGCGCACGCCACAAAATGCATTCCCATCTTGGCGCAACCAACCATCAGTGAGTTGCCCATGTTATACCGTGCATCGCCCATATAGACGAGCTTCTTGCCCTTGAGATCACCGAAATGCTCACGGATGGTCAAAAAATCGGCGAGGATCTGCGTGGGATGAAACTCGTTGGTAAGACCGTTCCATACCGGCACACCCGCATAAGCGCTGAGTTCTTCCACGATTTCTTGCTCAAAACCGCGGTATTCGATGCCGTCAAACATACGGCCGAGCACGCGCGCGGTATCGGGAATGGATTCCTTTTTACCCATTTGCGAGCTTTTGGGATCCAGATACACCGGATGCATTCCCAGATCTGCTGCCGCCACCTCAAAGGCGCAACGGGTACGCGTGCTGGTCTTTTCAAACAACAGCGCGATCGACTTGCCTTCGCACAAACGGTGGGGAATACCCGCCTTTTTCTTTGCTTTCAGCTCTGTCGACAACGCGAGTAACGCCCCGATCTCCTCGGGCGTGTAATCCAATAATTTCAGGAAACTACGGTTTTTAAATGAAACAGACATCTCAACATCTCCTATTCGGCGCAAGCCGTTTTGATAACCTCGACCGCTGTTTTAAGCACATCCATGGGGATGTTCAGTGCCGGCAGCAGCCGCACTTTATCCTTGGCGGTCAGGCAGAGTACGCCGTTTTCCATACATGCCGCAACGACTTCCTTTGCAGGCTTTACGGTTTTAATGCCGATCATCAGTCCCATACCGGTCACGGAGGTGATGCCGTCGGCGCCGTCCAGCCTTGAGAAAATATACTCGCTCTTTGCACGAACGTCCGCAAGCAGCGTGTCGTCTAAGCGTTTGATGATACTCAGTGCGCCCGCACAGCAGACGGGATTGGCACCGTAGGTCGAGCCGTGATCACCCGCGCCGAGGACGTTTTGCACTTTTCCGCCCATCAATGTGGCACCGATGGGCAAACCGCCGCCGAGTCCTTTGGCGGTGGAAACGATATCGGGTGAAATGCCGTAGTTCATGTACCCATACAAGGCACCCGTACGGCCGTTACCCGTTTGCACCTCGTCCACGATCAACGGAATATCGTGCTTTTCTGCCAATTTAGCAGCACCCGTCACAAATTCACGGCTGAGCGCGATCACACCGCCCTCGCCTTGTACGCACTCGATCATAATACCCGCAACACGCAGTTCCGTCACCAGTTTTTCAAGTGTTTCCAAATCTTCTGCCGCCACGTGCGCAAAGCCGGGAGTCAGCGGATTGAACAACTTGTGAAAATGATCCTGACCGGTTGCGGCAAGCGTTGTGAGCGTTCTGCCATGGAAGCTGTTTTTCAGTGTGATGATGGTGGAATATTCTGCGCCCTTTTTCTCAGCGGAATATTTTCGTGCGACCTTGATCGCACACTCGTTGGCTTCCGCACCGGAATTCCCGAAAAACACCTTTTTCATACCGGTGCGTTCACACAACAACTGCGCGAGTTCTGCACACGGCTTTGTATAATACAAATTCGAAGTATGCTGCAGTGTTGCGGCCTGCGTGGCGACAGCCGCCGCCCACTCGTCGTCGGCAATGCCGAAGCAGGTCACCCCGATACCGGACGTGAGGTCGATATAGTCCTTGCCGTTCGAATCGGTCACAACGCTGCCTTTTCCCGACACCAATTCCACGGGGAAGCGGGCATAGGTACCGGCAATATACTGTTTATCTAATGAAGTGATGCTCATACTGCGTTACCCTTTCGTGACCATCGTACCGGCGCCTTCGTCGGTGAGCAGTTCCATCAGAATGGAGTGATGGATACGACCGTCCATAATGATGACGTTGTTGACGCCGTGATTGAGCGCCTCGATACAGCAATCTACCTTCGGGATCATCCCGCCGGAGATCACACCGGTGTCATACAGCGCCTTTGCCTCTTCGATCGTAACTTCTGGGATAAGCGTTGAGGGATCGTCTTTATCGCGCAAAATACCCGCAATATCCGTCATCATAATCAACCGTTCGGCACCCAGTGCACCCGCAATGTGTGCGGCGGCAGTGTCGCCGTTAATATTGTAAATATTGCCGTCGTCGTCACAAGCGAGTGTGGACACAACCGGAATATAGCCTTTTTCCAACAAGTCCAGGACAGGCTCGATGTTCACGCCGGTAATATTACCGACATAGCCGAGTTTTTCGTCCTTGAAGGTAGCTTCGATCAAATGTCCGTCAATACCGGAAATGCCCATTGCTTTACCGCCGGTCATTTCGAGCAGATTGACAAGCGTTTTGTTGACCTTGCCGGCAAGGACCATTTGCACAATGTCCACCGTTTCCTTATCCGTAACACGTAAGCCATTGACGAATTCGGTTTTTTTATCCAGGCGAGTCATCATATCGCTGATTTCGGGGCCGCCGCCGTGTACCAACACGACTTTAACGCCCGTCAGCCATAACAGGACAATATCCTGCATGACTTCCTTTTTGAGTTCTTCGTTTATCATGGCGTTACCGCCGTATTTCACCACAACGATCTTGCCGTTGTATCGCCGAATATAGGGGAGTGCCGCGGTCAACACCTCCGCGCGCTCGGCGTTGGAAATAATATCGTGCATACTATCTACTCCTTAGGTGCGATAATCACCGTTGATCTTTACGTAATCATACGTCAGGTCGCAACCCCACGCGCACGCACTGTACTGGCCGTCTCCGACCTTGACGAGAATCTCGATGTCGTGTTCGAGCAGAATTTCTTTTGCCAGTTCCTCTGAGAACGGAATACCGGCACCGTCACGGCAAACGGCGATCTCGCCCTTTGCCGAGCGGAAGGACACGTCGACCTTGTTGACGTCAACGTCCGCGCCGCTGTATCCGATTGCGCACAGGATGCGTCCCCAGTTGGCATCGGCACCGAACATCGCGGCTTTGAGCAGGCTGGAGCAGACAACACTTTTTGCCGAGAGCTTTGCCGCTTGCTCGGTATCGGCACCGCTGACCTTGCATTCCAGCAGCTTAGTGGCGCCCTCGCCGTCACCGGCGATGATGCGGCACAGATTCACCGTCACGGTGTTGAGCGCCTTCATAAAGGTGTCAAAGGCTTCGCCCTCGGCGGTGATCTCCTCGTTGCCGGAAAGACCATTGGCAAGCACCGTCACCATATCGTTGGTGGAGGTATCGCCGTCGATACTCAGCATATTAAACGTGTTGGCAATATCGCCCGACAAGGCTTTTTGCAGCATTTCAGGGGAAATGGCAACGTCGGAGGTGATAAACACCAGCATGGTCGCCATATTGGGGTGGATCATACCGCTACCTTTGGCAATACCGCCGATATGACAC
>JAZRQG010000016.1:0-10507 GCA_045649625.1 Acutalibacteraceae bacterium | reverse complement strand
CTCAATGTGGAGGACAACGTGGCATTTGGTATGCGTGTACAGCGCAAGGATAAAGCGGAGATCCGTGAAACGGTGGATCATATGTTGAAGCTTGTTAACCTGGTCGGTTTTAACAAGCGCCGTATCGACACGCTCTCGGGCGGTCAGCAACAGCGTGTGGCGATCGCGCGCGCTCTTGCCAACAATCCGCGCGTGTTGTTGTTGGACGAGCCGCTGGCCGCGCTGGATTTAAAGCTGCGCAAGGATATGCAGGTGGAACTGAAAAACATTCAAAAAAGCCTCGGTATCACCTTTGTCTACGTTACGCATGACCAAGAGGAAGCACTGTCCATGTCGGATACCGTGGTGGTTATGGATAACGGCAGGATCCAACAGATCGGCACGCCGCAAGATATTTATAACGAGCCACAAAATGCTTTTGTAGCCGATTTTATCGGTGAGAGTAACATCTTGGATGGCATTATGCATGAGGATTACCTGGTGGAATTTTTTGGCCGTAAATTCCGTTGCTTGGATGCGGGGTTTGGTGCAAAAGAGCCGGTGGACGTCGTCATCCGTCCGGAGGATATTGATATTGTTCCCGCCGATAAAGGCGATCTGACCGGCACGGTCACGGCTGTTACTTTTAAAGGTGTGCACTTTGAAACCATTGTGGATTTTAAGGGCTTCAAATGGATGATCCAAACGACCGATTATTATCCGGTTGACTCGATAATCGGTATTGTACTCAACCCCGAGGATATTCACATTATGAAAAAATCAGAATATTCCGGCGAGTTTGGTGACTACAGCTCGTATTCCGAAGAATTTGATGAAATGGCTAACCCCGAGATTGATCTGACCGAGGATGCCGCGGAGGCAGAGGGATGATAAAATCGAGAGGGGCAGCCGCACCATTTGCGGTGTGGATGGCACTGTTTACCGTTATCCCACTCGGTATCGTTTTGTGGTTTGCGTTTACCGATGACGGAGGTAACTTCACGCTGTCCAACTTATCTTCTATCGTGGACTATGCCGGCACGTTCGGCATTTCCATTGCGCTGGGGGCGATCGCGACCGTGATCTGCCTTGTTTTGGCGTTCCCGCTTGCTTATACGATCTCTCGTGCACAAGGTCGCGTACAGCAGACAATGGTAATGATCATTATGCTGCCCATGTGGATGAATTTCCTGCTTCGCACCTATGCGTGGATGTCGATTTTGGAAAACAATGGTTTTATCAATCAACTGTTACGTCTGATCGGCGTATTGCCGGAGGGGCACTCGATGGCACTTATCAATACAAGTGGCGCCATCGTGCTGGGAATGGTGTACAATTTTTTACCTTTCATGGTGCTACCCTTGTATTCCGTTATGGCAAAAATCGATAACAGTGTGATCGAAGCCGCACAGGATCTGGGCTCAAATATTTTCCAGGTATTTCGCAAGGTTATTATCCCGCTATCAGTGCCCGGTATGCTCAGCGGTATTACCATGGTGTTTGTCCCCGCTGTCAGTACTTTTGTGATTACCAAGCTTCTCGGTGGCAGTAAAACACTGATGATCGGCGATGCCATTGAAACGATGTTTATCGGTCAGGGGGCGGATTACCACATCGGGGCTACTTTATCGCTCGTGTTGATGGTGATGATCCTTATCTGTATGGCTGTCACCGGTATGGTGGATAAGGGAGAGGAGGATGAACTCTCGTGAAAACCCTCTCTCGTATTTACAACGGTTTAATTTTTGCGTTTTTGTATGCGCCGATTGTGGTACTCATTGTTTTTTCTTTTAATGATTCCAAGAGTCGTGTTGTCTGGAACGGTTTTTCGCTGCGCTGGTATGAGGAGTTATTCCGCGATGAGGAGATTCTGTCGGCACTCGGTGTTACGCTGTCGGTGGCGATCATCGCTACCATTGTGTCCACTGTCATTGGCACACTGGCAGCGATTGGTATCCGCAGTGTCAACCGTCGTCTGGGTAAAGTACTGCTTGCAGTCAATAATTTTCCCATGGTTAACCCCGAAATTGTGACCGGTATCGCGCTGATGCTGCTGTTTGTCTTTATTTATCGGACAACCGGTCTCTTGCAGCCGGGATATACGACGCTGTTGTTATCACATATCACGTTTTGTATCCCGTACGTGATCTTACAGGTAATGCCGAAATTGCGTCAAGCAAATCCGCATTTGTATGAAGCGGCGGTGGATCTCGGTTGCCCGCCCGTATCGGCGTTTTTCAAGGTGATGGTACCGGAAATTTTGCCGGGTATCATCACCGGTGCGCTGATGGCATTTACCATGTCGCTGGATGATTTTGTCATCAGTCTGTTCACTTCCGGCGCCTCAGCACAAAATCTGTCGGTTACCATTTATGCAATGGTAAAACGCCGCGTTACACCTGAGATTAACGCCTTGTCCACGCTGATGTTTGGCGCGGTGTTGATTTTGCTTGTGCTTGTCAATGTTTTGCAGATTCGTTCGGAGCCCTCACGCAAAGGAGGAAAAGCCAAATGAAACGGTTGTTGAGTATTAGTTTGGTTGTCCTAATGCTGCTGTGCACGGGTGTTCCGTCGGTTATTGCAGAAGAGATCGACACAAGCGTGATGTTGAATGTGTATAACTGGGGCGAATATATTGATCCCACTGTTAACGATCTGTTCACTGCGGAAACCGGTATCAAGGTCAACTACAAAAACTTTACCGATAACGAAAGTATGTATGCGGTGCTGAATTCCGGCGCGGCGGTGTATGATGTGATCGTTCCTTCGGATTATATGGTTGGTAAGTTGATTAATGAAAACATGCTTGCAAAATTGAATTTCGAAAACATTCCCAATGCAAGTAAGATCAATCCGTCTCTTTTGAACCCCAACTACGATCCCCAAAATGTGTATTCGGTACCGTACACGTGGGGTACTGTCGGTATCTTTTATAATACCAAATACGTGGATGAAGCGGATCTGCAAGACGGTTGGGATCTCTTGTGGAATGAGAAATACAGTGGGCGTATCTTTATGTTTGATAACCCGCGCGATGCGTTTGGTATCGCGCTGCTGAAATGCGGTTATTCGCTCAACACGTTGAGTGTTGATGAGTGGAATGAAGCATACGAGGCGCTCCGTCTGCAAAAACCGTTCCTGCATCAATACGTGATGGATCAGGTCTATGACAAAATGATCAACGAAGAAGGCTGGATCGCGCCCTATTATGCAGGCGATGGTATCGTTATGATGGACGAAGAGGAAGGTAACCCCGATATTGACTTTTTTGTTCCGACCGACGGAACAAATCTGTTCGTGGATGCCCTGTGTGTGCCTGCAAATTCACCGCATAAGCGTGAGGCGGAGGAATATATCAATTTCTTGTGTCGCCCCGATATTGCGCTGTTAAATGCGGAATATATTGGGTATTCCACACCGATTGAGGAAGTGCGGGCTGCGTTGGATCCCGAAATCGCCGAAAATGAAAATTTTTATCCGCCGCAATCGCTGTTGGAAAAAGCGGAAATGTATATTACGTTACCCGGTGATATCAGCGCTCACATGGATGCTTTGTGGATGAAACTGAAACTTGCCGATCCCGTGTGGTCGGTGTTTACGATATTAGTCGGTGTCGCGGCGGTGGTATGCTTTGTGCTGTATCTTGTACGCCGTATTCGAAGAAAGAGGTAAGTTATGTCACGCTGGACCACCATACTGTTTGATTTAGACGGCACGCTGATTGATACGATCGCCGATCTTGCCGATGCAGCAGAAGCGACACTGCGCTGTTGCGGCCGTAGCGGGGAAGAGGGAAAGCCGATCCATTCGCTTGACGAATATCATCAGTTTGTGGGAAACGGTTGCTTAAAACTCGTCGAGCGTGCGATGGGCGAGGCGACTCCCGAGGAGATCACGCGTGCTTATGAGCGGTTTATGGAGATATATGACCAAAATTACTGCGTCAAGACAGCGCCGTACGACGGCATTTATGCCTTGCTCGACGAGCTTGTCAAACGCGGCTACAAGTTGGGCATTGTTACCAACAAGCCCGAAACGCAGGCGCGCAAGTTGGCGGAGCTGCTGTTTGGCAACTATCCGTTTGGTTGCGTGTATGGCGGAGCAGTAGAGGGTAGACCTCACAAACCCGATCCGCAGGTCGTGCAACTGGCTCTTAACGATTTAAAGGCCACGGCGGAGGAAACCTTATTTGTCGGTGACTCAAATGTGGATATTCACACAGGACATAACGCGGGAATGGTTGCTGCGGGTGCCGTGTGGGGATTTCGCGGCGAGGCGGAACTGCGCAAGGCCGGTGCGGATATTCTGATTGAACATCCGTTAGATCTTTTACGGTATCTTTGATTTTTTGTATAACACCTGCCACTTTTCTGTTGACAACGGTTTGAAAAAGTGTTATGATAACATTCGTTCCGGAAACGGAGAGGTGTCCGAGCGGTTTAAGGAGCCGGTCTTGAAAACCGGTGACTCGAAAGAGCCAAGGGTTCGAATCCCTTCCTCTCCGCCACACTTTCTTACAAGTGAAAAGATAGACCGTTTGCTCACCGCATTCGGTTTGTTATGCAGAAGTACTCAAGTTGGTGCCGAGGCGCCCCTGCTAAGGGCGTAGGTCGGGTAACCGGCGCGAGGGTTCGAGTCCCTCCTTCTCCGCCAATAACAAAAGCACCCCAATAGGGGTGCGTTTGTTATTCACTCAAAACAAGAGCTCGAACCCGAGCGCCGGGGACCGGCGTGGGCGTCGCCTGCGAGCGCTCGCGGTGCGAGATACAGCGAGCGGGGGAGGGCGCAGCGGTCGAAATTCTGCGAGCGAAAGCGAGGATACAGAATTTCGGGCACCGCAAGAGGGGGTGCAAAGCAACTTCGACTTCCTTCTTCTTTGCCAATAACAGAAGGCACCCGAGAGGTACACTCCGTAGGGAACTAGTTTCTTTTAGGTTTGTCGCAGAAAATATAATCGGCGGCAGGGAGATTAAAGATCTCTCTGCCGCTTTTTACTCTCACCACAAACAAGTTGATATTTCAACTTGTTTGTGGTAGAATATAAAAATTGAGATTACAACTTTTTTTGTTTTGAAAGGGGTATATATCGTATGTTGAAAAGGTTTGAGCGGTTTTCTTATGCTATGTCTGAAATTTCGCGTTGTTGGCGAAAGCTGGCATCCGACGAGCTTGCAAAATACGGATTAAAGAGTCCTCATGCTACCTACCTTACAACAATGTATAAATATCCCGAAGGGATCACTGTGCCAAATCTTTGTGAGGTTAGCGGCAAGGATAAATCGGATGCATCACGTATGATTGCTATTCTCGAAGAAAAAGGACTTGCATGTAAAAAAGATGTTGGTGGCAGTCTTTATCGTGGACTTTGGGTTCTTACCGATGAAGGAAAAGCCGCTGCCGAGCAAGTTAGCCGTCGAGCAAGTAAAGCGGTAGAACTTGCAGGTAAAGACCTTGATGAAGAAACAAGAACTATTTTTTACAAAGCGCTTGAGTCTATTACATCCAATCTGACAATACTTAGCAAGGAAGGGATACCCGGCTAATTAAGGAGAATGATATATGAAAACAAGAATTATTGTGGATTCCACAGCAGATTTCGTGCCGGAAATTGAACAACGTGTACATATTGTTCCGCTTACGGTACACTTTGGTCCGGAAGAATATATCGATGGAGTTACTATCGATCATAAAACGTTTTATGAAAAACTGGTAGAAAGCGATGTGCTTCCTACTACAAGTCAAGCCACGCCCGATGCTTTCATAAAAGAATTTGACAAAGCAAAAGAAGCAGGTGAAGCAGCCGTTGTGATTACTCTTTCATCGAAGTTTTCCGGAACTTACCAAAGTGCGATGATTGCAGCAGCGGATTATGAAAACATTTATATTGTTGATAGTTCCAGTGCGGCTATGGGTAGTGGTATTTTAGTTGAACTTGCTTTTAAGCTTTTAGATGAAGGCAAGAGCGCAGAAGAAATTGCGGCAATACTCGAAGAAGAAAAGAAAAAGATTGTTGTGGTTGCGCTTGTGGATACTCTTGAATATCTGAAAAAAGGCGGTCGCGTTTCTAAAGCCGTTGCTTTTGCCGGCGGTGTGTTAAATATTAAGCCTGTGCTTTCGGTTATTGAGGGTGAAATCAATATGCTTGGCAAGGCGCGCGGCTCTATGATGGGCAACAATTTGCTCATTCAGGAAATCGATAAAGCAGGCGGCATTGATTTTAGCAAACCTGTTTTGCTTGGTTATAGTGGACTTTCCGATGCACTTCTGTTAAAATATATTGAGGATAGCCGTCATATTTGGGAAGGAAAGCTTAAAGAAGTGCGTTATACAACCGTCGGCAGTGTTATCGGTACACACGCAGGACCCGGTGCTGTTGTTGTGGCATTCTTCAAAAACTAATACTCAAGTACACAAAAAACGGAAAGGAATGTTTTTATGAAGAAGACAAACGAAAAATACGAAGCATTATTTACGCCTTGGAAAATCGGCAATGTTGAAATCAAGAACCGAATTGTAATGTGTCCAATGGGCGGCACTTCGCTTTTTGGTTGGTTTGAGCTTACGGGTTGTGGCTTTGATAAAGAAGCGGCAAAACTTTTTCTTGAAAGAGCAAACAACAATGTAGGTCTTATTATTCCGGGTATCGCACCGCTTCGCGATACCTTCTGGGGCAAATGGCTTTGGCAAAATCCGAAAATGTTTGAAGAACTTAAAGAGTTTATGGATGAAATCCATAAAACGGGTGCTAAATTATTTGTTCAGCTTACTGCGGGTATGGGGCGTTCTTGGGCAATTACCGAACTGGTTGCGCCTTTACATAAAAATAAAATTACCCGTGCCATTGTAAAGCCGATTATTGATACAAGCCACGAGCTTGCCTCTCCGTCACCGCAAAAATCTCGTTGGGCGCACGATATTGAATGCCCCGAAATGACAAAGCACCAAATCCACGAAATTATTGAAGCCTTCGCAAAAACGGCAAAGCTTTGCCATGATGCAGGGGTTGATGGTGTTGAAGTTCACGCCGTTCATGAAGGCTATCTTTTAGATCAATTTGCTATTGAATTTTTTAACAAGCGTACCGACGAATACGGTGGCAGTTTTGAAAACCGCTATCGCTTTGCGGCGGAGGTTGTAAAAGCCATTAAAGAGGCGTGTGGTCAAGATTTTCCCGTATCGCTTCGCTACTCTGTAGAATCGAAAATGAAAGGTTTTTGCGAAGGTGCAATGCCCGGTGAAGAATACACCGAAGTCGGTCGTAATATGGCTGAATCCGAAAAAGCGGCTAAATACTTGCAGGACGTAGGTTATGATATGTTAAATGCCGATAACGGCACTTACGATTCCTGGTATTGGGCGCATCCGCCTATGTATATGCCCGAAAATTGTAACCTTGAAGATGTAGCGCATATTAAAAAGTTTGTAGATATTCCTGTGGTTTGTGCAGGCCGAATGGATGCAGAGGTTGGTGCAAAAGCGGTTGCTGACGGCAAAATTGATGCGGTAGGCGTTGCGCGTCAATTTCTTGTAGATCCCGAATGGATTACCAAGCTTATCGAAGACAGATTGGAAGATATTAAGCCTTGTATTTGTTGTCACAGCGGGTGCTTTAATTTCTCGTCTTCAAAGGGACACGCTAACACACAAGATTTAACCGATACAATGGGTCTTGCACGTTGCGCTCTGAACCCCGAAACAATGCAATCTAAAAAATACCGCATCGAACCTGCAAAGATAAAGAAGAACGTTGCTATTATCGGCGGTGGTATCGGCGGTATGGAAGCGGCTATCGTTTGTGCTAAACGTGGTCACAGTGTTACTTTATATGAAAAGAGCGACAAATTAGGTGGCGTCTTTATTGCGGCGGCAGCTCCTGAATTTAAGGAGAAAGACAAGGCGCCTATCGCTTGGTATATTCGTGAGCTTTCAAAGTACCCGATCGATCTTAAAATGAACACAGAAGTTACAGACGTTAAAACTCTTGGTGCAGATGAAGTTATTGTAGCCACCGGTGCTGTTGCTAAAAGCATCCCGATCAAGGGCACTGATACGGCAGTCGAAGCGGTTGATTACTTGCTTGGAAACAAAACCGTTGGCGAAAACGTTGTGGTGATCGGCGGGGGGCTTACGGGTTGCGAAATCGCTTATGATTTGTATTTGGGCGGTAAAAAGCCTGTAATTGTTGAAATGCAAGATGACCTTATTACCACCCCCGGTGTTTGCCTTGCAAACACAAGCTATTTGCGTGATTTCTTTAAAACAAATCAGGTTCCCGTACATCTCGAAACCTCGCTTTTGGCAATAAACGACGGCAGTGTTACCCTGAAAGATAAAACCGGTAAAGAGTTTACGGTAAATACCGATTCGGTAATTCTTTCTGTTGGTTATAACCCCGCTCCTATTGCGAAAAAGGGCAAACACATCCATATTATTGGTGATGCACAAAAAGTTGGCAACTTACGTTCGGTTGTTTGGGGCGCGTGGAATACGTGTATGAAACTGTAAGGAGAATAAAAATGATTTTAACAAAAGAACAACAAGCAATTCTTGATGGTGAAAAAGGCGAAACCATGGCTAAGGTTATGAAAACCTTGGTTATGTATGGGGATGCTTTTGAAGCTGAAAAGTTAGTGCCTATTACTTCCAAAAACAACCATCTTGTAACCTCGTTTGGTCTTAAAGTAATGTCGCCTGTTTATGATTTGATGCAACAATTACTTGATGCGGATGTAGTATCAAGCCAAAAGTTCTCGGTTGACCCAAGACCGCTTGACAAAAATGTTCCTGCAAACGTTTTGCAAAATCTTGTATTTAACAAGTTTATGTACACCAAGCAGGATTTCTACGAAGGTCAGCTTGAGAAGCTCGGTCTTATGGATAAAGATGCCTTCACCTGTACTTGCTATATGGACGAGGTTGGCAACAAGCCCCAAAAAGGCGACGTTCTTTCTTGGGCTGAATCCAGTGCGGTAGTTTATGCCAACTCGGTGCTTGGCGCTCGTTGCAATAGAAATTCGGGTATTATTGATATCATGGGTTCTATTGTGGGTTACGTTCCTTATTTTGGACTTCTTACCGACGAAGGCCGAAAAGCGACTTGGGTTATTAAAATCGAAACTACCCAAACGCCTGAAGCACAGTTGTTAGGTTCGGCTATCGGTATGAAGGTTATGGAAGACGTGCCTTACGTTGTAGGTCTTGACAAGTGGATTGGTACCGAGCTTGACGATGCGGCTTGTGCCTATCTTAAAGATTTTGGTGCAGCTACTGCATCTAACGGTGCGGTTGGTCTGTATCATATTGAAAACCTTACCCCCGAAGCCAAAGAGCTTGGCGAAAGCCTTATTGTAGAGGGTGCAAAAGAGTATATTATTGACGATGCCGAGCTTGAAAGAGTGCAGAAGAATTACCCTGTCATTTGGAAAAATCCCGATGCTAAACCGAAACTTTGCTTTGTGGGCTGTCCGCATTTATCGCTCGAACAGTTGAGGGATTGGACTGAAAAAATAGAAACCGAACTTAAAGCGAACGGCAAAAGGAAAGTTGTTATCAACACGGTGTTTACCGCTGCTCCAAAGGTGCTTGAAGCCTTTGAACAAACCGAATACGCCAATCGTTTAAAAGCTACGGGCGTTATTGTTTCATACATTTGTCCGCTTATGTATATGAATAATCCGCTATGCAAAAAAATGCCTGTTATTACATCTTCAAATAAACTTCGCACCTATACAAGTGCCAGATATTACACCGATGCGGATATTTTAAAAGCTATTACGGGAGGTGCATTATAATGAAACAATTTAAAGGTAGAGTTGTAACTCCCGGCGAGGTAACTGCCGAAGCGGTTGTAACAAAAGAAGGGTTTAACACTTTAGCTTCTTTTCAAATGGCATTGCAGTTTGGCGACAAAGCCGTTAAATGCGGCGACCAAAGTAATAAGGAACTTTACGGTAAATCGTTACTTGGCAAGGCGCTTTGCTTGCCGCAAACCATCGGCTCAACGACAGGTGGTCTTGTGCTTTATTGCGCTTGTTCTATGCAGAAAAACCCTGCTTGTATGCTGTTTGCAAACCATATCGACTCACTCGCAGCGGCAGGCGCGGTTTTGGCTGATGTGTGGGTTGACGGCGTTACAATGCCGGTGATTGACGGACTTGGTGACGAGTTTTTAAACTATGTTAAGGACGGAATGAAAATCACAATAAAAGCCGATGGTATTGTTGAGGTAGAGTAAAAAAGGAAAAACTAACGGACGATGAGTTATAAAATTCGACATACGACATCTTTCGGATGCCGCATGTCGAATTTTTTATCTCTTTACTCGACGACACCTTTTTATTGAAGGCCTCGTAGTGTTTGAAAAGTTGTGTAATCATAACCACCGGCCGTGTGCAGTAGTAAAATAAAGGTAGACACATGGAAAACCACCACGTATCTACCTTTTTCTTATGTTAAAATATAATGGGAGGTATCGAAATGAAAAAAGGTCAAAAGAAACGAGTATGGACTAAAGAACAAAAATTAGAAA
>JAZRQG010000015.1:0-1647 GCA_045649625.1 Acutalibacteraceae bacterium | reverse complement strand
GCCTCTACAGCGGATATCCGTGCCGTACTCGACGAGGTAGATACCCTTGCGGGCGCCAACGGTATATTACTGTATTTGGATGAGATTCAGTATTTCAACAAAAAACAGCAGCAAACGCTTCTGGAGCATATCGAAAACGGCAACATCACGTTGATCGCCTCTACCACCGAAAACCCGTATTTTTACGTATACAGCGCGATCTTAAGCCGTTCTACGGTGTTTGAGTTCAAAACCGTGGAGGCGGATGAAGTTGCCGATGCGGTGCGTCGCGGGTTTGGATTTTTAGCTGAGGAGCAAGGACAGCAGATCACGGTGGACGATGAAACGATCATGTGCATTGCGCAAGGCTGTGGTGGCGACGTTCGCAAATCGCTTAACGCGGTGGAACTCAGTGTACTGGCTACCAAACCGGATGAAAACGGCAATCTGACCGTTACCGTCGATGCCGCTCGCGAGGTGGCACAAAAGAGCGCCATGCGGTACGATAAAGACGGCGACGAGCACTATGACCTGCTCTCTGCTTTCCAAAAATCAATGCGCGGCTCAGATGAAAATGCAGCCGTGCATTATTTGGCACGTTTGCTTGAAGCGGGTGATTTGCCGTCGGTATGTCGCCGCTTGGTGGTGTGTGCCGCAGAGGATGTGGGTCTGGCATATCCGCAGATCATTCCCATTGTGAAAGCGGCTGTGGACAGTGCGTTACAGGTGGGCTTGCCGGAGGCGCGTATTCCGCTGGCTGATGCGGTCATTCTGGTCGCACGTGCTCCCAAATCCAATTCCGGTGAAGCGGCGATCGATGCGGCGCTTGCCGATATTCGTCTCGGCAAAACCGGTCCCATCCCGCGGTGCTTGCAGAACAAGCATTATGACGGTGAGGATGCCGAACGAAAAGGTCAATTCTATGAATATCCCCATAGGTATCCGCATCATTGGATAAAACAGCAATACCTGCCGGATAATCTTAAAGATGCCGTGTACTACGTGCCGGGGGATAACAAGACCGAACAATCCTTCGAGGATTACTGGATGAATATCAAGAAATAGGCTGAAAACGGGAAAAATCGGAAGGTTTTTCCTGTTTTTTTGCGCTGATTCGCCAAATTTCAGAAAAATAGTAAAATATATTGACATTCAGCAGAAAAATCGGTATAGTGATATTCGTTGTTATCACACGATAACACGCATCTTGGCGCAACCAAAAGCGATATGAGGCATCGCCGCAGCCGCGGATCTTCGACGGCTGTGAAAAACCCTTTGCGGAGGGCGTTGCTCAAAGTATCGCGGTTTCCTTCCATGGGGTTCATGGGAAACTTTTGTATACAGCAAGATGCTGTATATACACCGCAAAGGGGGATGCTGTTATGCAATCAAAAGGAATTATCTCACTTAAGGACATTACCGTTTCATTTGACGGGGAAAAGGTGTTGGATGGGTTAAACCTCAACATTTCAGACGGAGAGTTCGTCACGCTGCTGGGTCCGTCCGGCTGCGGAAAGACGACAACGCTGCGCATTATCGGCGGCTTCGTATTCCCGGATAGCGGCAATGTCTTTTTTGACGGTAAAAATATGACGGATCTGCCTGCACATAAGCGGCAGGTAAACACCATTTTCCAACGCTACGCCTTGTTCCCGCACCTCAATGTGG
>JAZRQG010000014.1:0-18178 GCA_045649625.1 Acutalibacteraceae bacterium | reverse complement strand
AACCCTCGAACCTCACGGATGCGAACCGTGCGCTCTCCCAGCTGAGCTACGAGCCCATAGCGGAATTTATCTTAACGCAAATTCCGGCGGTTGTCAAGGGTTTGTTGAAAATTTTTAATATTCACGAAGGATCTGCTCATAACGAGCGTGTGCGCGGCCTACCGCGTCTTTCCATGAGAGATACAACGTATTTGCCGCATTTTGTCCGCACCTGCACAATGCCGCGCGATCCCCGCAAATATTCATCAAGACGGCAGCGTAGGCGGTGGGATCTTCCGTTGCCAGATACCCGTTTTGCCCGTGCACAACGCCCTCTGCGGCGCAAGTATCTGCCAGCAACAAAGAAGGACAATCGCACGCGGCGGCTTCCTTGACAACAATACCGCAGGTATCGTAGGTGGAGGGGAATAAGAACAGATCTGCCAGGCTGTAATATGTGCGCAACTCCTCGCGGTCGTGAACCGCGCCGGTAAACGTGACCTGCTGTTGCAAGCCGTGCTCATTCGCATAGGTCTGCATGTCCGGCGCGTCGTAGCCTTCGCCGACGAAGAAGGCGTGAAAATCCATGCCGTTTTGTCGCAGGATCTCTAATGTGTCTAAAATCAACCGCGTATTTTTGTACCACATCATACGACCGACAAATAAAAAGACGGGCTTGTCCTCGTACACATGATACCGCTCCCGCAGCGCGGTGATTGCCGATTCGGGCGCTTTGCCGCGCGCAAAATCGGTGCCGTTTTCCATTACACGACAATCACCTTCATAGCCGATGTCGCGCAGAAATTTTTTGCTTTTCTCGGTGACAACCCACACCTCGTCGGCAGAGTTGACGTTATCTAACAAAAACGACATGGCCACTTTGCGCATCGCCGCGGTGGGAACGCGTTTTTGAATATCCAGGTCAAAACGCGTGTGATAGGTCAGCACCACCGGCACACGCGGCCGGTGATTGACTGCGTTGACCAATACCGATGAGGCAAACGGCGAATGGACGTGCATCAGATCGAGTTTTTTGGAACGTAGGCGGACCAGCGTTTGCGGATCAAACGGTACACCGACGCGGTATCCAACCTTTTCGCCAACGGATACGGAAGGGTATCGCACTACGTCAAACGGATACGCATCCTCCACGCCGTGATAGCTCGGCGTGACCACCGTGACGTTACAGTTCAAATCGTGCAAATGCGTCGCATAATTTTTAACGGTTTGGGAAACACCGTCAATGAGTGGGGGGAAGGAGTCGTTGAACAACCCGACTGAAAAACTACCCATAACGATCCTCCTTTGAATAGTATCAGTATACTCCCTTTATACCCATGATTCAAGATTTTGGGGAAAATTTTGTGATTGCCGCACAAAAATGCAAAAAAGGCTTTTCATTGACGAAAGAATGCATTATACTATACCATGTATAATTATATATCAAAGAGGGTGTTATACGATGGAAAGACTGTATACCGTAACGCTGGAAAAAATCATGAAGGAGTTATCTCTGGAAACGTTGTATATGCCGGAGAACGGCGAGCAACGAACCGTTTGCAGTACGGAGATCAACCGTCCGGGTCTTGCGCTGAA
The DNA here is from genome assembly GCA_045649625.1 of Acutalibacteraceae bacterium. GTDB lineage: Bacteria > Bacillota > Clostridia > Oscillospirales > Acutalibacteraceae > RGIG3009. Next base: position 16,603 of record JAZRQG010000014.1, on the reverse strand, counting down.
CGGATATTTTGAACATTTTGACAATGCCCGTATTCAGATCCTTGGTAAAAGTGAGTTCGGTTTTTTGGAGGGATTGAAAGCGGCGGAGTTGGCGCAGCAGGTTGATACGTTTGTTGCCACCAAACCGCCGATGATCGTGGTGGCGCGCAAGCAGGAGGTTCCGTCCGAATTAATTGATGCGTGTCGCAAATACGAGGTTCCGTTATTACACAGTGCCGATACCACATCGGAGGTGACGGCGGCGTTGATCTCGTTCTTAAACGTGCAACTGGCGCCCCGCATCACGCGGCACGGTGTGTTGGTGGAGGCGTATGGCGAGGGTATTTTGCTTGTCGGCGACAGCGGCGTCGGTAAAAGCGAAACGGCGATCGAGCTTGTTAAGCGCGGACACCGTCTGATTGCGGATGATGCGGTGGAAATTCGCCGTGTATCGTCTAAAACGTTGGTTGGCTCCGCGCCGGATAACATTCGTCACTTTATTGAGTTGCGCGGTATCGGTATCGTGAACGCCCGCCGCATTTTCGGTATGGGTTCGGTTAAGGTTACCGAAAAGATCGATATGGTTATTCAACTGGAACCGTGGAACAACGAAAAAGTATATGACCGCATGGGCCTTGAGAATCAGTATATGGATATTTTGGGTATCACCGTTCCCATGCTGACAATCCCGGTCAAGCCGGGTCGTAATCTGGCGATTATCATTGAGGTCGCCGCAATGAACAACCGTCAGAAGAAGATGGGCTACAATGCGGCGCAAGAGCTGATGCAGAATCTTGGCATGGCGGAGGACGACGGCGCGCGCAGCGAATATACGGCGTTCTAAGAGAAGGGAATTTATATGAGTCATATTCATCCGATCGCGGATTTTCATACACACACGCTATTTTCACCGCACGCGTACAGCACCGTCACGGAAAATGCTGCAGCTGCCGCTCGGTGCGGGATGCTCGCGGTGGCGTGTACCGATCACGCTGAGGCGACACCGGACACGGGACACCACTGGCATTTTACCAACATGAAGATCCTGCCACCGATTATTGAGGGCGTACGGGTGTTGCACGGTATGGAGGCAAACGTGATGGATTTTACGGGTCGCATCGATGCTTCGCCGAAACTGCGGCAGCAGATGGAATTGGTAATCGCCTCCATGCATGCGGGCACGATGCCCGAAGGCAGCGTCGAGGAGATCACCGGGGCGTGGGCGGCAGTTGCCGCTGATCCCGACATTGACATTATCGGGCACTCCGGTACGCCGCGGTATGCGTTTGATTACGAAGCCGTTATTCCACTGTTTGGACAGCACGGCAAAGTGGTAGAGATCAATGAGGGAAGCTTTCGCATCCGTCCCGGTTCCGACGAAAACTGCAAGCGTATTGCGACGCTTTGCAAGCAACACGGTGTGCGGATTGCGGTGAGTTCCGATGCGCATTTTCACGCGAACATCGGACAATTTACGGAATCGATTGCGATGCTTACGGAGATCGGGTTTCCGCCGGAGCTGATCGTCAACAACTGCCGTGAATCGCTGGTGGCATTTTTTGAGGAGAAAGGCATTGCATTTTAAGGAGAGACGAGAATGGTAACGATCGGCATTGATTTGGGCGGCACCAACATTGTCGCGGGCGTGGTGGATGAGCAGTATCGCATTTTGGCATCTGCCAAATGTAAGACGAATGCAAAACGTCCTGCCGTGGAGATTTTGGACGACATGGCGCAAGTGTGCCGCGAAGCGGTAAAAAAAGCGGGACTGACCATGGACGACGTCGCGCACGTGGGCATCGGTGCGCCCGGTACCTGCAATGCCGAGACCGGCTGTGTGGAATACGCCAACAACCTGCCGTTTGATCATCTGCCACTGCGCGATATGATGAATGAACGGCTCCAAAAACCGATATATATTGAGAACGATGCCAACGCTGCGGCGTGGGGAGAGGTCAAGGCGGGTGCTGCGAAAGGTGCCAAGAGCTGTGTCTGTGTGACGCTCGGTACGGGCGTCGGTGGCGGCATCGTGCTGGATGGCAAGATCTATGCGGGTTTTAACTCTGCCGGTGCGGAGATCGGACACTCCGTGATCGTAAAAGATGGCGAGTCCTGCACCTGTGGTCGAAAGGGCTGTTGGGAGGCGTATGCGTCGGCGACGGCGCTCATTCGGCAGACGCGTGAGGCGATGAAAGAACACCCCGACAGTTATATGTGGAAGCTCGCGGGATCGCTTGAGGGCGCAAACGGTCTGACGGCTTTTGATGCGATGCGTGCGGGCGATGCCGCGGGCAAAGCGGTGGTGGATGCGTATATTGATTACGTGGCGGTGGGTGTGATCGATATGATCAACATCTTTCAGCCCGAAGTGGTGTGTATCGGCGGCGGTGTCAGCAAAGAGGGCGAAACACTGCTCGCACCCATGCGAGAAAAGATCGAGCGCGAACGGTACAGCCGCAACAGCGTTCGACAATCGAGATTGTGCGTCGCCGCGCTCGGCAACGATGCCGGCGTGATAGGGGCGGCGTGTTTAGGGCAGCCAAAACATTGAAACTCAAACCAGCCCAAAAGGGCTGAATTTCGGTGCTTTTTGGCTAGAGTGAGATATCCGAACCCGCCGCACACGCGGCATCTTTCGGCGCTTTTATCTCAATGCAGTCTTGCAAGGCTGTATGGATTACCGAGTATTTTAACGTAGAGTGAGCGAAAACCCGCCTTTTTAAAACGGGGTGCGTATATCTCACTCTACCCTTTGGGAGAGATGGTATGAGTCGGTCCGACATTGCCAAAGCCCTGCGGGCGTTTGGTTGTACGATAAAAGAGGCGGAGCCGATGGCCGCGCACACCTCGTTTAAGATCGGCGGCGCGGCAGAGTGTTTTGTCAACACTACCGACCTGATTCAAGCGGCGCTCATTTTGCGGTATTGTGCTGAGCAGCAGATACCGTTGCTGGTTGTGGGCAATGGTTCCAATCTGTTGGTCAGTGACAGTGGCATCGATGGCGTGGTGCTGCGCATAGACGCGAGCGCGATTGAAGTGAACGGCACGCGTATGACGGTGCAGGCGGGCGCGTCCTTGACGAGGGCGTGCTTGACCGCGTGTGAGCGCGGGTTATCCGGTTTGGAATTTGCTTACGGGATTCCCGGAACGATGGGCGGCGGCGTGTATATGAATGCCGGCGCGTACGGTGGACAGCTATCGGATGTGGTGCGGTCGGCAACCGCGCTGACGGCGAACGGTGAGGTCGTGGAGCTGTCGGCAGAGCAGATGGCTTTTGGCTATCGGCACAGTGTGTTAATGGAGCAGCCGCTTACTGTCTGGTCGGTGACGCTGGAGCTTAAGCCGGATGATCCTGCAGCGATTCGCTCCCGTATGGAAGAACATATGGCGGCGCGTAAAGCGAAGCAGCCGTTGGAGTACCCGAGCGGCGGCAGCTTTTTCAAGCGCCCCGAGGGGCATTTTGCCGGTACGCTGATCGAGCAGTGCGGGTTAAAAGGAGTGACCGTTGGCGGTGCGCAGATCAGCGAAAAGCACGCGGGGTTCGTTATCAACCGCGGCGGTGCGACCTGTGCGGACGTCATGAAGCTGTGCCGACAGGTGCAGGAAAAAGTAAAACAGACGTTTGACGTTGATTTGGAACGCGAGGTACAGCTTGTCGGACGTTGAGAGGTGAAAAGGATGTCGTTTTCATCGGATATTAAAAATGAATTGGTGGCGGTGAGCGGCAATAACTGCTGTGAGCTTGCACAGGCATACGGTATGGCGGAATTCGGCCGTGCATTTTCGGCATCCGCGGTTTCTTTGCAGACCGAAAACAAAGCGGTCGCCGAGCGATATGCCGAGTTGCTGCACACGGTGTGCGATGTCACGGCACCGGTGGAGGCCCCGCCGATGGGCAGGGTTGGTCTGTATACGGTGTCTGTCAGCCCTGAGGATCGGCGGCGGGTGCTTTCCCGCTTTGGGCACGGCGGGAACGAGATTGCCTTGCGGCTCAACCGCGCGAATTTGGATTGTGACGCTTGTGCCGCTGCGTTTTTGCGCGGTGTGTTTTTGGTCTGCGGGGCGGTGACCAATCCGCAGGTGGATTATCATTTGGAATTCAGTGTTCCGCATCTCAATTTAAGTCGCGATCTGATCGCGCTGCTCGGCGAGCAGGGATTGTCTGCCAAAACCGTGCGACGCAAAGGGAATTATATTGTGTATTTCAAAGAAAGTGAGCAGATCGAGGATTGCCTGACGGGTATCGGCGCGATGAACGCGTCGCTTGAACTGATGAATGTCAAGATCGTCAAGAGTATCCGCAACAACGTCAACCGCGCCGCGAATTGCGAAACGGCGAATTTGGATAAAACATTGGTGGCATCCTTGCCGCAGATCGAGGCGGTGCGCAAGATCGAGAAAACGATGGGCCTCGATGCCCTGCCGGAGGATTTGCGAGAACTCTGTCGGTTGCGGGTGGAAAATCCGGACTACTCGTTGCGCGAGCTCGGCGAGGCGTTAGAGCCGAAGATCAGCCGTTCGGGTGTCAATCATCGTTTGCAACGCGTTTTAGAGATTGCCCAATCCATTAAATAAAGGAGTTTCATGGGACGTGTCATTTGTTCATCTCCATGTGCATAGCGAGTACAGTCTGTTGGACGGCGCCTGCCGTCTGAACGGACTGCTTCGTCGTATCAAGGCGCTCGGGCAAACCGCCGTGGCGGTGACCGATCACGGCGTCATGTACGGGCTGATTGAATTTTACAAAGCCGCGAAAAAAGAAGGCATCAAGCCCATTTTGGGATGTGAGGCGTACGTGGCGGCACGCACCCGTCACGATAAGGTGCACGGTGCCGACAGTGAAAACCATCATTTAGTGCTTTTGTGTGAAAACGAAGTCGGATATGCAAATTTGGTGCGGTTGATCTCGGCAGCGTGGACCGAAGGCTTTTACGGCAAGCCCCGTGTCGATCGCGAATTGCTTACACAGTATCACGAGGGGTTGATCGCGCTTTCCGCGTGTTTGGCGGGAGAGATCCCTTCGGCGCTGCGTCGCGGCGATTATGCAGCCGCCAAGCGTATCGCTTTGGAATACCGTGCATTGTTCGGTGCGGGCAATTTCTTTTTGGAGATTCAGGATCACGGCATGGCGGAGCAAGCCGCCATCAACGGTGACTTGGTGCGCTTATCGCGTGAGACGGGAATCCCGCTTGTGTGCACCAACGATGCGCATTATTTAACGCGTGAAGATGCCGCCATGCAGAAGGTGCTTCTCTGCATTCAGACGAATACGACGGTGGACGAGCCGAATCCGATTTCGTTCCCCACCGATGAATTTTATATCAAATCCGAGGACGAGATGCGCGCGCTGTTCCCCTCTTTGCAGGAAGCGTTTGACAACACCGCGCGCATCGCAGACCGTTGTCAGGTGGAACTGGAATTCGGCAAGACCAAGCTGCCGCGTTTTGAAGCCCCCGGTGGGGACAGTTATGCCTATTTCCGTTCGGAGTGTTATAAGGGGCTTTATCGTCTGTACGGACAGAACCCCGATCCCGCGGTGGTGAAGCGCTTGGAATACGAGCTTCATACCATTCACCGTATGGGGTACGTGGATTATTATCTGATCGTCAACGATTTTGTGCAGTATGCCAAAACACACGATATTCCTGTCGGACCCGGTCGTGGATCGGGTGCGGGCAGTTTGTGCGCGTATTGCATTGGTATTACCGGTATTGATCCGATTAAGTATGGGTTACTGTTTGAGCGGTTCTTAAATCCCGAACGTGTCAGCATGCCCGACTTTGACATTGATTTTTGCAACGAAAAACGTCAACAGGTCATTGACTACGTCATTCGCAAATACGGCGAGGATCACGTGGCGCAGATCGTCACCTTCGGAACGCTTGCCGCGCGCGCGGCGATCCGCGACGTGGCACGCGCCATGGGCCTGCCGTATGCCACGGGCGATACCGTTGCCAAGCGGGTGCCGTGGGAACTAAACATGACACTCGACAAGGCGCTTGCCCAGTCCAAGGAACTCAAAGAGTTGTACGACAGCGACCAGCAGATCCGCCGTTTGGTGGATATGGCGCGCAAGGTCGAGGGGATGCCGCGTCACGCCTCAACACATGCAGCGGGCGTTGTTATCACCGCAAAACCGGTGTCGGAATACGTGCCGCTGTGCTTAAACGGCGATATGGTGGCCACGCAGTATACCATGACCCTTTTGGAAGAGCTCGGCTTGCTCAAAATGGACTTTTTGGGGCTCAGAAACCTTACCATCATCGATGATGCCGTGAAGATGATCCGCAAACGGCAGTCCGAGTTCTCCATCCAAAACATCCCGCTGGATGCGCCTGGTGTCTATAAGATAATGTCTGCCGGCAACAGTGACGGTGTGTTCCAGTTTGAATCCGCCGGTATGAAACGGGTGCTGACACAGTTAAAGCCCGATCACTTTGAAGATCTCATTGCGGTGATTTCGTTGTTCCGTCCCGGTCCGATGGAGTCGATTCCGCGCTATATTGAAAATCGGCACAATCCCGCGCGTGTGACCTACGCGCATCCGCGTTTGAAGTCGATTCTGGAGGTCACCTACGGCTGTATCGTGTACCAGGAACAGGTGATGCAGATCTTCCGGGATCTGGCGGGGTATTCGCTCGGTCGCGCGGATCTGGTGCGCCGTGCGATGTCCAAGAAAAGGCACGACGTTATGCAAAAGGAACGCGAGATCTTCATTTACGGCTTGACGGATGAGGCGGGCAACGTGACGGTGGAGGGCTGCGTTCGCCGCGGGGTACCCGAGGCGGTTGCCAACGATATTTTTGATGAGATGGCCTCCTTTGCTTCGTACGCCTTTAACAAATCGCATGCCGCAGCGTATGCGTTGGTGGCGTATCAGACGGCCTATTTGAAGACATACTATCCAAAGGAATACATGGCGGCGCTGCTTACCAGCGTGTGGGACAGCGGCAAGGTCGCCGGCTATATTGCCGAATGTGAACGCCTGCGTATTCGCGTGTTGCCGCCGTCCGTGAATGAGAGCACGGCGGAGTTTACCGTTGTGGATGATCACATCCGTTTTGGTTTGTTGGCGGTGAAAAATATCGGGCGCGGGTTTATTGATGAGATGGTGCGCGAACGGGACGAAAACGGTCCGTTTGAAAGCTTTTATGCGTTTTGTCGGCGCATGACGCCCTACCGCGAATTCAACCGTCGTGCGTTGGAAAGTTTGATTCGTTGCGGTGCGCTGGACGGACTTTCTGCCAACCGTCGGCAGATGCTCGAAGCGTCGGCCTATATTTTGGAACAGCTTGAAGACGTGAATCGCCGCAATCTGTCGGGACAGCTTGGCTTTTTCGATGATCCGGAAACCGCGGCGATGGCTGAGCCGAAGCTGCCGAGCGCGCCGGAATTTCCGTTTTCGGAGTTGCTCGCGATGGAAAAGGAAGTGGCGGGCTTATATCTTACCGGCAACCCGATGAAGCCGTATGAAGCGGTGCACCGCCACGTGAAGGCGGCGCGCATTGACCGCGTTTTGGATGCGTTTGCGGATGAAGCAGATAATACCTACCGCGACGGACAAGCCGTCACGCTGCTCGGCATGCTTGACCGCGTGCAGGTAAAGGCGACCAAAAACAATGCGCAGATGGCGTACGCTACGCTGGAAGATGCGTACGGATCGCTGGAGCTTGTCCTGTTCCCGCGGGTGCTCGAAAGCTGCCGTTCCTTGCTGCGCGCCGGGCAGGTCGTCGTGGTGCACGGAAAACTGAACGCACGTGAGGATGAAGCGCCCAAGGTGTTGGTGTCGGACGTGTCACCCGCGCCATCACCGGATGCGATTCCTGCACCTGCGGAAAAGCCGCGCACGGTGGCAAATCCCGGCTTGTATCTCAAGATCCCGTCACTCGACGGTGAGCACTGGCAAAAAGTGAAAAAATTGCTGCGCGTGTTCGAGGGACAAACACCGGTGTATCTGCGTGTGACGGATACCGGCAAATTGATCCGCGTTCCTGCTGAGCTGTGGATATCACCGCAAGCGGTGCTTATCACTGAGCTTGAACGAGTGCTGGGACAACAAAATGTTGCAAATCTGTGTTAAAATGTTGGAAAATTCGTCGATTTTTAAAAACTATACTTGCACTCGGCCGGAAGGCTGTGTATAATGGTAACGATTTTGCTTTTGTAAGGAGTAAAGGAATATGGCCATCAAACGAATTGCGGTTTTAACCAGTGGCGGCGATGCTCCGGGTATGAATGCGGCGGTGCGTGCGGTTACGCGTACGGCGCTCGGTCGCGGTGTGGAAGTGGTCGGTGTCCGTCACGGATACAACGGCTTGCTGACCGGTGACGTTATGGAAATGAATCTCCGCAGCGTGTCGGATATTATTCATCGCGGCGGTACCGCGTTGTATACCGCGCGCAGTATGGAGTTTAAAACACCCGAAGGTGTTAAGAAGGCTGCCGATAAATGCCGCGAAATGGGCATTGACGGCTTGGTTGTCATCGGTGGTGACGGTTCGTTCCGCGGCGCGCAGGATCTGACCCGCGCCGGCATTCCCTGTATCGGTTTGCCCGGTACCATCGATAACGATATTAACTGCTGCGAGCAGACTATCGGCTACGATACCGCGCTTAACACTTGTATGGAAATGGTGGACAAGCTGCGTGATACGGCGCAGTCGCATGACCGTTGCAGTGTCATTGAGGTGATGGGTCGTCATGCCGGTTACCTCGCACTTAACGTCGGTATTGCTGTCGGTGCGACGAGTATTCTGGTGCCGGAGGTTCCCTTTGATTTTGACAAGGATGTCATTGCCCGTATGAAGAAAACGTCATCTACCGGCAAAAAGCATTTTATCATCATTGTCGCCGAAGGCATCGGCGGCGTTGTCGAGCTGGCGAAAAAGATCGAAGAGGAGACTGGCGTGGAATCGCGCGCGACCATTCTTGGTCACGTGCAACGTGGCGGTAGTCCCACGGTGCGTGACCGCGTGCTCGCGAGTCGTATGGGCAACCGTGCGGTCGAACTGCTGCTTGCGGGCAAGAGCAACCGTGTTGTGACGATCCAGAACGATCGTATCACGGATTATGACATCGAGCAGGCGCTCTCCATGAAAAAGCCGTTTGACTTGGATCTGTACCGTACGGCGCACGAAATTTCTATCTAAAAATTTTTTGGCGGAGGGTATTGACTTTTCGCTGAAGACTTGGTATACTCATCGGGTAAGAAAACAAAGCAGAGCGTTTGCCCGCTCTCACCTGCAGATTTCGTTCTCGACAGGTTGATACGATCTTCTTCCAAAAAAGCGGAAGCAGTGTCATTTCACGCGGGCAGGATTCTGTCCGCGTTTTTTCACGCAGAAAATGGTGGAGGTGTTTCCCCATAGCAACGAAGGAATTGCAGATTAACGAACAAATCCGTGATAACGAAGTCCGCGTTATTGGTGAGGATGGTGCCCAACTGGGCGTGATGTCCGCACAAGAAGCGCTGACGGTGGCCGAAGAGCGTGGCTTTGACTTGGTCAAGATCGCTCCCACCGCCACACCGCCCGTATGCCGCATTATGGACTACGGCAAGTATCGCTTTGAACAGGCGAAAAAGGAAAAAGAAGCACGGAAAAATCAACGACTGGTTGAAACCAAGGAGATCCGTTTGTCGCTCAATATCGACGTGGCGGATTTCAACACCAAGGCAAAGCACGCCATGCGCTTCCTGCAGGAGGGTAACAAGGTGAAGGTTTCCATTCGTTTTCGCGGTCGTGAAATGGGCCATCCCGAGATTGGTCTGGATACCATGAATCGGTTTGCGGAAGCGTGTTCCGAGTTGGGTGTTGTGGAGAAACCGGCCAAAATGGAAGGTCGCAACATGCTGATGTTCTTAGCACCGAAAACTGCGAAATAAACCAAAGGATTCAATTAAGGAGGATATTGTCATGCCTAAGATCAAGACCCATAGCGGCGCCAAGAAGCGCTTCAAGTTGACCAAGACCGGCAAGGTGCTGCGTGCACACGCCTACAAATCCCACATTCTGAACAAGAAGACGACCAAGCGCAAGAGAAATCTTCGCAAAACGACGATTGCCGATGTGACCAATGTGGCTCAGGTTAAGCGCCTGATTCCTTACAAATAATTGAGAGTTCAGAAACGGAGGATATGAAACATGGCTCGTGTTAAAGGCGCAATGATGACGCGCAAAAGAAGAAAAAAAGTATTGAAACTTGCCAAAGGTTATTTTGGCGCTAAGTCCAAGCTGTTCCGCACCGCGAAAGAAGCGGTTATGAAATCCGGCCAGTATGCGTATATCGGCCGTAAGCAGCGCAAAAGAGATTTTCGTCGTCTGTGGATCACTCGCATTTCCGCAGCTGCGAAAATCAACGGTATGAACTATTCTACCTTTATGAATGGTTTGAAGAAGGCAAACATCACCCTGAATCGTAAGATGCTCGCTGAGCTTGCCGTATCGGATGCCGCCGCATTTGCGAGTCTGGCAGAAAAAGCAAAAGCTGCCTTAAATTAAGCTGTAATTGCGCCCGCCGGCATTGCCTGCGGGCGCTGTTTCCTTGTAATGAGGCATTGAAAAGAGGTGGGAAGTGTGGAGATCACCAGTCGCGATAATCGCATAATCAAGGACTATCGTCGCTTGAGCGGCGATGCGAAATATCGCCGTGAGTGCGGTCTTTTTGTCGCGGAAGGGGCGCGACTTTGCGGCGATGCCGTATGCTCCCGTGTGGTGATTGAAGCGGCGCTGATCACGGCGCATGCCCGCCGACAATACCCGGAGATGGTGGCGCAGGTGGAGCGTGTTGCCCGCCAAGTGGCTGACATTCCCGACGCCTTGTCTGCCTATCTTGGGGATACCGACACACCGCAGGGCATTTTCTGTATCTGTCGCATACCGCAATCGGAGCATGTGCCGGACGTCGGTCATCGCTATGCGGCACTGGAACGAATTCAGGATCCCGGCAACCTCGGCACCATGATCCGTACCGCCGAAGCGTTCGGCTTGGGCGGTGTGCTTCTCACAGACGGCTGCTGCGATCCGTACAGCCCCAAGGTGCTGCGCAGCAGCATGGGTGGCGTGTTCCGTCTGCCGCTGATCGTTGTCGGTACACTTGCTGAGCGGTTGCCGCAGCTGCACGCAGAGGGCTTTCGCTCGTATGCCTGTGTGGTGGACCGCGATGCTGTCGCGGTACAAAAGACGGCTTTTCCGTGCGGCTCGATCTGTGTGATCGGCAACGAGGGGAGCGGTCTGCTTCCTGAAACGGTGGCGGCTTGCTCCGAGCGTATTACGATCCCGATGGCGGGACGTGCCGAATCGCTCAATGCTTCCATGGCGGCGGGTATCGTGTTTTGGGAAATGGTGAGAGAGTATGAATAAGAGTGCACCGTATTGGATGTGGATCCAGCAGGCTGTTGGGCAGGGCAGTTCGGCGGTCCCGAAGCTGTTGGAGGCCTTTTCCTCGCCGGAGGAGGTATATGCGGCCGATCGTTTGGCGTTGCAGCGTGCGGGTATTTCCGGCAAGGCGCTCGACTGTCTGTGCCGCAAATCGCTGGATGGCGTGTACCGCACGGCAGAACGCTGTGAAAAGTTGGGTTGGATCTTAACACCCGCTGATAGCGGGTATCCCGCCTTACTGCGACAACTGTATTCGCCGCCGCTTGTGTTGTACGGCAAAGGCATTTTGCCGAATTTGAATACGCCCGCAGTACCGCCCATCGGTATGGTCGGCACCCGCAAAAGCACCGCGTATGGTGATCGAGTTGCGGGCGGTATCGCAGCAGGACTGGCGGCTGTGGGCAGTGTGGTTATCAGCGGTGGCGCTACCGGTATTGATGGTGCTTCACACGAAGGCGCTTTGTACGCCGGTGGTCGTACCGTAGCGGTGCAAGCGTGTGGGTTGGACGTGGAATATCCTGTACCAAACCGCCACCTGCGCCGGCGTATTGCGGAAGAAGGCGGTGCGGTCATTACCGAATATTTGCCCGGCACGCGTGCGTTCCCCAATCATTTTCAGGTGCGCAATCGGTTAATCAGCGGTCTTTCATGGGGCATTTGCGTCGTAGAAGCGCCGGAACGCAGCGGTGCTTTGATCACCGCGCGGCACGCGCGTGAGCAGGGGCGGGACGTATTTGTTGTTCCCGGCAATATTACCTCTGCCGAGAGTCAAGGCTCCAATGAGCTCATCAAGGATGGCGCGACGCTTGTCACACGACCGAGTGAGATCTTGCGCGAGTATCAAACCCGCCTTGACGGCGCTTTGCAGGAAGACGAAGCGGATCGCGCCGAGGCGGCTTACCACGATTACCTGGAGCGTGGCAAAGAACCGATCCGCCGTACATTGCGTGTGGCGGACGGTACCGGGTTACCTATTCTATCGCCCTGTCCGGAAGGGGCAAGTAACACGGCCAAAGCGGTGTACGCGGTATTGACCGATACACCCATTACGGCTGAGGAGCTGTGCAGTATCAGTGGGATGCCGGCGAGCAAGCTGTTTTCAGGGCTGACTGAGCTCGAGTTGTACGGTTGTGCCCGCAGTTATCCCGGCAAACGGTATTCGAGATGAACGTAACGGTAGAATAGGACAACTGTGTAATTTTGACCGATCAGAGTTTTGACTCTTTTCATTTATATGAGGTGAATGGTATGTCAACATTGGTTATTGTGGAGTCACCCGCAAAAGCCAAAACGATTCAGAAATATTTAGGAGCCGGCTATGAGGTCATGGCCTCGATGGGTCATGTCCGCGATCTGCCCAAAAGTCTGCTGGGCGTGGACGTCGATCACAGTTTTAAGTTGCGGTACGTGGATATTGCCGGCAAATCCGCGCTGATCCGTGAACTGAAAGCCAAAGCCGCCGCCAGTGACGGTGTCATTCTCGCGACCGACCCGGACCGCGAGGGTGAAGCGATCTCGTGGCATTTGGCGCAAATGTTAAACGTCGATCTGACTGCAAAGAACCGCGTGACCTTTACGGAGATCACCAAGAACGGTGTTTCTCAGGGGATGGCGACTCCGCGTGCAGTGGATATGGATTTGGTTAACGCACAGCAGGCGCGCCGCGCGCTTGACCGTTTGGTCGGTTATCGGATCAGCCCGTTCTTGTGGAAGAAAATCCGCAAGGGCTTGTCCGCCGGTCGTGTGCAATCGGCGGCGGTACGCATCATCGTTGATCGCGAGGAGGAGATCCGCGCCTTTGTCAGCGAGGAATACTGGAACATTGACGCGAAGTTATCTGCGACGGCGAAGGGCAAACCCTTTGCGGCGCATTTGTATAAGTGCGGCAAGAATAAGATCGCACTCAAAAACGAGGAGCAGGCCGAGGCGGTGCTTGCCGCCATTCGCCCTGAGACCTTTACGGTGGCATCGGTCAAGCGAGGCGAGCGCAAGATATCGCCCGCGCCTCCGTTTACCACCTCTACCATGCAGCAGGAGGCCAGCCGTAAATTAGGATTCTCGTCCAAGCGCACCATGAAGGCGGCACAGGAGCTATACGAGGGTATTGAGCTTGGTGAGCGCGGCTCGATGGGTCTCATCACGTATATGCGTACTGATTCGTTGCGCATTTCGGAGGATGCCCGCAAGGAAGGCAATGCGTATATTGCGGCACGGTACGGGGCGCAGTATTTGCCGGAAAAACCGCGGTATTATAAAACGCGCAAAAGCGCGCAGGATGCACACGAAGCCATTCGTCCGTCCTCTCCGTCGCTTACCCCCGATCAGGTAAAACCGTTTTTGAGCGGGGATCAGTACAAGCTATATAGTTTAATCTGGTCGCGCTTTATTGCCAGTCTGATGGCGAACGGGATTCAGGACACCTGTCAGGCGGAGATCGCCGCGGGTGACTACCGCTTTAAGGCATCCGGTTATACGGTGCGGTTTGACGGTTACACCGTGTTGTACGTGGAGGGCAAGGACGAGGAAGACGAGGAAAACAGTGCGTTACCGCCGCTTGCCGAGGGCGACGTATTGGTGCTGCGAGATTTGCAAAGCAGTCAGCATTTTACGCAGCCGCCTGCTCGCTATAACGAGGCGACACTTATTAAGACGTTGGAGGAAAACGGCATTGGCCGCCCCTCTACCTATGCACCGACCATCAGCACGATTTTAACAAGAGAATATATCGAGCGAGAGGGGAAAGCCTTGAAGCCGACAGCACTCGGCGAGGTGACCACGCATCTGATGAAGGACCAGTTCCCCGAGATCGTGGATACCGAATTCACGGCCAACATGGAGCATCAATTGGATACGGTGGAAGCCGGTGAAGCTGACTGGGTGCATACACTTGACGAGTTTTACAAAGGTTTTTCCGAAACGCTGAAAAAGGCGGAAGAAACGCTGTCCGGTGAACGTATCAAGGTGCCGGAGGAAGAAAGCGACGAGGTGTGTGATAAGTGCGGTCGCCGCATGGTCATCAAGAGCGGACGGTTTGGCAAATTCCTGGCGTGCCCCGGTTATCCGGACTGTAAAAATACCAAACCGCTGCTCGATAAAACAGCGGGGCTCTGTCCCAAATGCGGAGGCGCGATCGTTGCCAAAAAATCCAAGCGCGGTCGCAAATTCTTCGGCTGTGAGCAATATCCAACCTGCGATTTTGTCACTTGGAATGAGCCGACCGCCCACGTGTGTCCGCAGTGTGGCAAGACCTTGTTCCGCCGCAAAGGGCGCGGAGGCGGAACGGTATGCTTAACCGAGGGTTGTGGATACGAAAAGGTCGGCCGAGGGAAGAAGTCCGATGATTGAGCATATCACGGTGATCGGCGGCGGGCTTGCCGGTTGTGAAGCTGCCTGGGCGGCAGCCAATGCCGGAGTCGCGGTTACACTGATCGAAATGAAGCCCGAGCGGTATACCCCTGCACACCACAGTCCTACGCTGGCGGAGCTTGTCTGTTCCAATTCACTCAAAGCCGCCCGTTTGGAAAGCGCGGCGGGACTGTTAAAAGAAGAAATGGCACGGATGGGCTCAGTATGTGTGGCGGTGGCGCGGGAATGCGCCGTTCCCGCCGGCGGAGCGCTGGCGGTGGATCGCGATCGGTTTTCCGAGGGAGTAACCGCCCGCATTACCGCGCACCCGAATATCACTGTTGAACACAGAGAAATCACGGAGCTGCCCAACGAGGGGATTACGGTGGTCGCCACGGGTCCGCTGACAGCGGATACGCTGGCAGCGTCGATCGCTAAGCGCTTTGGTGAGGGACTCAGTTTTTATGATGCGGCGGCGCCGATCGTGACGGCAGACAGTGTGGATATGAATTCGGCGTTTCGCGCGTCGCGCTATGACCGCGAGGAAAGCGGCAACGGCGATTATATCAACTGCCCGATGAACAAAGAGGAATACGAAGCCTTTCATGCGGCGCTGATCTCCGCCGAGCGGGCGTTGCTGCATGAATTTGATAAACCGAAGGTGTACGAGGGATGTATGCCCATCGAGGTACTCGCTTCCCGCGGCACCGACGCGATCCGTTTTGGCCCGATGAAGCCGGTAGGGCTTCGCGATCCGCGTACGGGGCATCGCCCGTGGGCGGTGTTGCAGCTGCGTGCGGAAAATGCCGAGGGGACACTGTATAATCTGGTAGGGTTTCAAACGAATTTGAAATTTTCCGAGCAAAAACGGGTGTTTTCACTGATTCCTGCGCTGAAAAACGCGGAGTTCGTGCGGTATGGGGTGATGCACCGCAACACCTTTTTGGATTCGCCCCGCCTGCTTAACGCAGCATTTCAACTAAAAGAAGAGCCGCGGCTGTTCTTCGCCGGCCAGATGACCGGAGTGGAGGGGTATATGGAATCCGCCTGCTCCGGTATTTTGGCGGGGATCAACGCGGTGCGTACACTGCGCGCACAGCCGCCGTTCGTGCTCCCGCGGGAGACGATGGCGGGTGCGTTGTCGTTCCACGTCAGCGATCCGTCGGTGACGGAATTTCAGCCGATGGGCGCGAATTTCGGCGTGTTACCGCCGCTGGACGTTCCGATTCGCGATAAGCGAGAGCGCTATGCGGCACTCGCGAACCGTGCCTTAGAAAAATTGGAGGGATACGTATAATGAGAGTGATCGTTGACGCTTACGGCGGTGATAACGCGCCGCTTGAGGTTATCAAGGGTGCAGTGGACGCGCGCGCCGAGTACGGCTTTGATATTGTGCTGACCGGTAACGAGGAGGAACTCCGTCGTATTGCCGGTGAACAAAACCTATCGCTTAGCGGCATTGAGATCGTGCATACCACCGATGTCATTTCCATGAATGACGTTCCCAAAACCATTCTGCGTGAGCATAAAGAGTGCTCCATGGCGGTGGGATTGCGTCTGCTCGCCGAGGGTGAGGGAGACGCGTTTGTGTCCGCCGGTAGTATCGGCGCGCTGTTGATGGGGGCGACCTTCCTTGTGAAACGCATCAAGGGGATCTCCCGCCCGGCACTCGCGGCGATCATTCCGTCGGACAAAGGACCGTTTATGCTGCTCGATTCGGGCGCTAACTTGGATTGCCGTCCCGAGATGCTGTATCAGTTTGCACGCATGGGAACGTTGTACATGAGCCTTGTGATGAAGAACGGCGAGCCCGCCACAGTGGGGCTGCTGAACGTCGGCACCGAGGAGCACAAGGGCAGTGAGCTGCAACACGAAACCTATGCACTGCTCAAAGAGAGCGA
>JAZRQG010000013.1:0-10896 GCA_045649625.1 Acutalibacteraceae bacterium | reverse complement strand
TGCGAAGCAGAAGCACCGACAGACACGGCAGCCGAGACCTCCCTTGCGGATGTGCATGGCGCTATTTTTTAATCAAGGAGACGAATGCTTAACTCTTTACTTTTCGGGAAAGTCGTGGTATGATAAGGTGATTTTTGAAAGTGAGGCTTAGGGGATGTAAAAGAAAAAACGGCGCAGGTTTGCGATACCAAATCTCAAAAATTTAAAAAGCTGGCTTGGCTGGTGCTGTTAAGCTTCGGATTTATGTATTTGTTCTTTTACAACGGACGGCAGAACATAAACCTGGTTATGACGCAAATGGCGGAGGATTTCGGCTCGTCAACCGCGGCGTTTGGCGCCGTTTCTTCCGCGCTGTTTTGGCTCTATGCTTTTGGTCAGTTGATTAACGGAAGGCTGGGTGCTTTTTTCGGCTACAAGCGGTTTATGATCATCGGCGTTGTGGCAAGTGCCGTTCTCAACGTGGTCATTTCGTTCCAACACAGCATTCCTGTTATTGCCGTGCTGTGGGGCCTTAACGGTTTCTTTCAGTCCATGGTCTGGTCTAACGGTCTTGGCGTTGTTAACAAATGGTGGCCTGCTAAAAAAAGAGGCTTTGCAACCGGTCTTACGACCTTTTTCTCGGGTATGGCGCAGGTGACAACCTATCTTTCGGTTTTACTTTGCTTACACTTGAATCCGGAATGGGGTTGGCGTGCTGCCTTCCGTTTCCCGATGCTGCCGCTGCTTCTTTCACTGATTGCCTTTATCTGCTTCTTTAAAAATTCACCGAGTGATGCGGGGCTTTCCGAGTTTGAGGAAGAGGGGGATAATGAAAACGCGGAATTGGATACGCTGATCAAAAATAAGGGGTATTTTTATCCGTATAAGTTGTTGTTTTCTGAGCCGAAGGTCATTCTGCTTTGTTTCATTTCGGCGATCGCCGGCATCGGCAGATACGGGCTTCTGACGTGGATTCCTACGTATTTTACCGAGGAATTGGGGCTCGCGATTAAAGATGGTATTTTCAGTTCGATTTTGCTTCCGTTCGGACAAGCCTGCGCCATGTTTGTCTTCCCGATTATAACCGACAAGTTGCTCAAGGGCAAACGCGAGCCAATGCTTATTATCGCGTCACTTGTCACGTTTTGCGGGATGCTCGTATTCCCGTTCATCCGAAATCAGCTCGGCGCTTCCGTGATGCTGTTTGTTCTCGGCGTCTTTGCGATGGTTACGGGCGTTATCTGGACGATTGCGGGTGACATCGGCGGCAAGGCGTTGTCCTCAACCGTTGTTGGCGTTTTCGACTGGGCGGTTTATATGGGCGCAGCCGTTCAGGCAATGCTTTTCGGGTTTGTTAAGGATACATTCGGTTGGAAGTCCATTTTCGTTATCATTGCCGTTTTGTACGTTGTTTTGTTGATTCTGACCCTTCTGGCGCGAAACATGAAAACAAGGAATATTTAACACAAAAGCGAGGTGAATTTCACCTCGCTTTTGTTCTTTTACGCTTTCCTCAGCTTTGCACTGATGGTGGTTACACTGCAAGGATAGGGTGTCGGTTGCTGTACAAGCGGCATTAGAATACCGGTGTGTATGTGTCGATGTGTTTGGTACTGAATTTTATACAACAATAATTTCGTTGCTATACTGTGCCGGGAAATACTTATGGATTTCATGGTTATTGGTAATGATGCAATTGATGGTTTGGATAGAAATAAGATTGTACGGTGCAGACAACGAGAATTTTGTTTTGTCACACAGGAACACGGTTTTTTTAGATTGATTTATAGCTACCTTGCGGATCTGTGTTTCAGGCAGAGAGGGGTCGGTAAGCATCCCTTTTTCCGTTACGCCGTGACAAGAAAAAAACAAAATATCAATATTGAACTTTTGAATAAACTCCTCGGCAAAACTTCCGAAGTGAGCTAAAGAATTCCCGAAAATCTCACCGCCCGTGCAATAGGTTTTGATACCTTTTTGAATCAATAACGTTGCAAGCGGTATGCCGTTGGTTATAACGGTAATGCCCTTTTTCTCACTTAAAAAATCTGCCATTTGCAGCGCGGTTGTGGATGCGTCGATAAAGATAATATCGTAATCCTTTACCATGCCTGCAGCATAGCGGCAAAGTGCCCGTTTTTCTGCGGCGTTGACTGTTTTTCGAAAATTAAGCGGCGCAACAATATGTTCTGCGTGAACTTTTTTAGCACCGCCATGGCTTCTGATGATCTGATTTCTTTGTCCAAGCTCTGCCAGATCCCGTCGAATAGTAGGCAGACTGACGTAAAGCAATTTGCTGAGCGTTGCCGCAGAAACATATTGATGCTGCTCCAAAATGGCAAGAATCTTATCATACCGTTCTTCTTTTAACATAAAGCGCCTCACTTTTGAGCGTTTTTGATCGATTATCGATTTTTTGGCCACAAATTGACAATCACTTTTGATTGTTTTATTATAAATTTGATGATAGTATTTTGTCAATACGTAAATAAGAGAGCACGACCGTTCATGCGTTCTCTTTTATAAAATTAAGACGGAGGATGAAAACATGGCAAAGACAAACGTAGTTGATTGGAAAACCATTACCGATTTCGTAATTGATGCATTCACCGGTTACGGAATACCGAGAGCAGATGCGGAAATTTGCGCAGACGTTCTCTTGGAGTCGGATAAGCGTGGTATTGAATCCCACGGTGTAAATCGTTTTAAGCCGGTTTACCTTGACAGAATCAAGGCGGGGATTCAGCAGCCTGTAACGAACATTGAAATCTTAAAAGAAACGCCTACCACCGCAGTTATTGACGGACATCACGGCATGGGACAGGTTATCGGTCATACGGCTATGAGTATGGCGATTGCAAAGGCCAAGGAGTACGGCATGGGCATGGTGGTCGTTCGCAACTCCTGCCACTATGGTATTGCGGGTTATTACACGTCTATGGCCGCTGCTAACGGCTGTATCGGTATGACCGGCACGAACGCGCGTCCCTCTGTTGCTCCCACCCACGGTGTTGAGGGTATGTTCGGTACCAATCCCTTTACGATCGGTGTTCCGACCGACGAGGCGTTCGACTTTAACTTTGACTGTGCTACCTCTATTACCCAAAACGGTAAGGTTGAGTATTACGAAAGAATCGGAGAAGACGTACATCCCGGCACGATCATTGACAGTGAAGGGAATGCTGTTGAGGGCGATGCAGGTGTTGCTCTGCGTAAAATCCGTAGCGGCACGGCGGCTCTTACCACCCTTGGCGGTATCGGCGAGGATCTCGGCGGATACAAAGGCTACGGCTTTGCGCTGGCAGTAGAATTCTTCTCGTCTATTCTTCAGGACGGCGCTTACGGCAAGGATCTTGACGGCAAGGATGAAAACGGTAACATTCGCCCCTATCAGCTTGGTCACTGGTTTATTGCGATTGATACAAACCATTTCTTAGGTGAAGAAATCGCTCGCAAAAAAGCAGGAGATATCTGCCGTAGTATGCGTGCTTCGAAAAAAGCTCCCGGTGCTGACAGAATCTACACTGCAGGCGAAAAAGAGTATGAAATTCGTCTTGCCCGCGAAGCCGGTGTTCCGATCAACGAATCGGTGCAGAAGGAAATCATCGCTATCCGAGACGAGCTTGGCCTTACACAGTACACGTTCCCTTGGGAGGGCTGATTTATGGATATCAAAGCGGAATCTCTTAAAAAGCATTATGAGTGGAACGGTAAGATCGAGGTTATCTCACGCGCTCCCATTAACACGAGAGAGGATCTTTCTCTGGCATACACCCCCGGTGTTGCAGAGCCTTGCTTAGAGATCAACAAGGACATAAACAAGTCCTATGAGCTTACCCGCCGCTCTAATCTGGTTGCCGTTGTTACCGACGGTACTGCGGTGCTCGGTCTTGGCGATATCGGTCCTGAAGCAGGCATGCCTGTTATGGAGGGGAAATGTGCCCTCTTTAAAGCCTTTGCCGATGTCGACGCTTTTCCTCTTTGCATTAAATCAAAAGACGTGGATGAGATCGTCAGAACGATCTATCTTCTCTCCGGTTCTTTCGGCGGAATCAATCTTGAAGATATTTCGGCACCCCGCTGCTTTGAAATTGAGCAGAAGTTAAAGCAACTCTGCGACATTCCGGTTTTCCACGACGATCAGCACGGTACCGCTATCGTGGTTGCCGCCGCGTTAATCAATGCCTTGAAACTTGTTAAAAAGAATATCGGCGAAGTGAAGGTTGTCATTAACGGCGCAGGTTCTGCGGGCATTGCTATCGGTAAGCATCTTATGAACATGGGCGTTAAACATCTCACCTTCTGTGACCGTTTCGGTATTATCTGCGAAGGCGACGAAAACAATAATCCTGCTCAAGAAGAAATTTCCAAGGTTACAAACCTCGACCACAAGAAGGGCAACCTTGCAGATGCTCTTTGCGGCGCGGATGTGTTTATCGGTGTTTCCGCTCCCAACCTGGTAACACCTGAAATGGTCAAGAGCATGGCGCGGGATGCCATCATGTTCCCCATGGCGAACCCCGTTCCCGAAATTATGCCCGACGTTGCCAAGGCGGCAGGCGCCAGGGTCGTTGGAACAGGCCGTTCGGATTTCCCCAACCAGATCAATAACGTTTTGGCATTCCCCGGTATTTTCCGTGGCGCTCTTGATTGCAGAGCATCCTGCATTAACGAAGAAATGAAGGTTGCTACCTCGTTTGCATTGGCTTTGCTTATTCCCGATGATGAAATCACCGAGGAAAATATCATTGCTCCCGCACTTGATAAACGTGTTGCCGATGCCGTTGCCAAAGCTGTTATTAAGACCGCTAAGGAAACAGGAGTGGCAAGAATTTAGTGTGACAGGACTCAGATCCTGACACACCTTACAAATGAGAAATTCCCGTTCGCCGTTGCCTTGTCGCTTGCGATCCGCTAGGATAGCGGCGCTTCGCGGCTTAGGCGAAACAAAAATTTCTCAATTTGTAAGGGCAACGCGTTTCTGCCGCCGAATTTTTTGTGCGGAGAAGCGCGAGGTTGCCGCAAGGCTGACGCCTTGCAAAAACGAGCGCAAAGCCGCACGGATAAAGGCGGCGTGCGAAACTGTGACAGGGTTCGAATCCTGTCACACTAACCGTCAGTAAAAACATTGCATTAACCGTAAATCAAACGGCAGAGGTTTTAAACCTCTGCCGTTTTTGCAAACGAAAACGGCCTGGGTTCCCCAAGCCGTTTTTCAATTTTCCTTCTAATTTATCAACTCATGAACTACACTTTTATCGAAAACGGACAACAACACAATCTTGAATCACACGAATAGATCCGGCATCCGGCCAAACAGGCATCGATTTGAACTCATCGGACGCTTGGATAGCAGCAATCTGTGCATTGGTAGCCCACTGTGGCTGATAGCCGACATAATGAGTAATCCAGTCGTTGCGCGAGTAATTATTAATCATGTCTTTAATGTTGGCATTACCGCCATATATCGGAACGACATCCCACGAGTTTTTCAACAGAGAATCATGAATGTTACCGATAAAAGCCCACGGCTTATCATCGGTAAAATCGTCGGTCATCCGAATTTGGGCAACCATAGAAGCAAAATAGTTTTCGGTCTGCCGAGTTGCATAATACATGTACGTGTAATTAACCGTGGTTGAAAACGTATATGCAACAACCATCACCACAGATGCTGTAGCCAATGTGCGCTTGACTATCTTCTTCAACCGCAAAACCGCATCGGTATCATGCCAACTCTCGTATAACAACAATGGCGCACAGGGGACTAACACAAAACCATATGCCATCAGCGTGTAAATATTACTATTAGGACACATAACCACAATAAAATTGATGGCTACCGGCAATAACAAAAGCAGCAGCATAACACCGACAATGTGAGAAATTCGTTTCTTTTTCACAATCAGCACAACCACAGGGATAGTCACCGTCAGCACCCAAAAAATCGGATAAAG
The DNA here is from genome assembly GCA_045649625.1 of Acutalibacteraceae bacterium. Taxonomy (GTDB): domain Bacteria; phylum Bacillota; class Clostridia; order Oscillospirales; family Acutalibacteraceae; genus RGIG3009. Next base: position 4,960 of record JAZRQG010000013.1, on the reverse strand, counting down.
AACTTTCAGCAATACAGTCGGTGCTAAACCGCAAAAGCCGTTAAACGGATGGGCGAAAAAGAACTCAAACGATTTGACAACTGAACACAAAAGGGCCGGCAGGGTAGTTTGTCCCATTTTACTAATTCCTTGATAGTCCACCAGGACAAAATCGTCAATCACAAGATCCGGCATCATTTGTCCAACCAGCACCAAAGCCTTATTGCCAAGAACTACCGTGACATCCACCATCAAACGGTATACTATCACTGCGGTAATAATGCTCAGGCAGAAAAATAAACCTGTTCGCAAAGTGTGTGCGACAGTTACCTCGTTGTCGTCAAGTGCTCGTTTTAAGAGAATTAATACCAACAAACCAATCGTGATCGGTAAGTACGCTTGATAAATACTAAGAGAAAACACCATACACAGTGTCCCCATAACAAACCCACTCTTTGACTCGGCAAGCAGTTTTGCTGCTGTAACGGCCAACAAAATCGCAACTCCGTAATAATGTGCCGTAAATTTAAAGAATAACGTGGAAGTGGCGCTGGGAAACACCACAAATAACGCACCGATAAGCACAGCGATTTTATGATTTTGGACATGAAACATCGCAACCATTTGCGAGGCGGCAAACCCCGCCAAAACAAAGAAAAGCACGCCATACAGAAAAGGAACGTTATAGGCACCAAATAACAGGTGAAACACACCGCCCAATATTGCAAGACCCCATCGCCCCGATTGAATCGTACTGCCAAAGCCAACCGGATGAACAAAAATATCATCATAATTATGTATGATGTTTAATAGCCCAAATAGGTGAACAAAGAAACCACATACAACTGCCGCAATAAGAGCCGCTCGCTCCGGCAATATTTTAAAACGGACTTTGTTAAGCATGGCATTTTTCTCCCATCTATCGTCATCTTTGGTATATAAACCGTCTTTTCATTGTTTGATAATACCATAGACGCTGTCAAAACACAACAGATTCCTACTTGCGAAAAACGACCCTACGCACTACACAGGGATATCGGATTTTTATAAAATGATAGACCGCCGAATCAAATCAGCGGTCTATCATTTTGGGTAAATCTTATGTGTTTGCAGAGAGTTTATTATTTGCGCAATGTGTCCTTTACAAACGCACTCAATGGCATACTTGTAATGTCTGAATTGGATTACAATGATACACCTGGAAAATACGATGGTCATTCATATAATGAGCCCGTACTTTGCAAAGACGAAACTCCGGTACTCATTCACAGCACAACTGCTGATTGTTGGAAAAGTATTCAACATGACGGAGCGTTAAAGAGTTGGAATCAACTACAACATGATTTGGCAGAATGGGAAAGCAAACCGATTGGAGCACAGCTTTCCTCGTTCAACTTCTTAATGATTCTATATGTCTCTGACTGGGATACTCCCAACATCTTTACAACTTCATCAGCTTTAATAAGGCTTCCCCTTGAGGGGAAGCCTCCGCTGCGGCGGGACTGCGCATAGCTAAAGTTTTATGGTACCGCCAGCACTGCTGGTGATTTTTTCCTGCAAATGATAAAGCGAGGTGAAATTCACCTCGCTTGTTTTTGATATATTTACTAAATAGTAGGCCTTTTATTGCCCCAATATTATCATTATACAAGAAAAAAGCATTTAGGTCAATGAATTTGTGCAAATATTATATATTTCTGCGTTTTGCACAAGTTTATGTAGTTAATTTTACACAAAATATATATTGAAATTTAAGAGATAATGTGATATATTATAGTCAAAGAAAGGGATAAGGTGATTCCGATGTACAGATAACCACTCTTTTATTCTTTGGCACAGGGCAAAAATAAAAAGCATAAATCAAACAGTCTTTTTCATAAAATATAAAAGCCAAAGAAAAAAGAGTTTCAGATAACCCCCTTGAAACAGTTCAAAGCATCAAAGAAACTCGCTTTACGAGTGGATAACGGAGTGCAGTATTGAAGGTGTAAAAAGGGGCATTCAAAAGAAAGAGAGGTACAATAAAAAGATGTTAGATATCAAGAGTGAACAGAAGTAACCCTTGACCTGTATGAGATGTGTAAAGAAACATCGGTCAAGGGTTATTTCTATTTTTATCTATATATCAAAAAGCTCGGCCAAAAGCCGAGCTTTTTGCTTTGCTGAAATTGTCTGCCAAACGGTTATCAACTATATGCGATCGATTGGTTTCATAGTTTTATTTTATATGATCCTCGAAACCCCGAAAATATGCAGTGCAATGAGCCTGAAAGTCCACAATATAACAAAAGCGGCATTGCTTATTTCCATGCATTTTATCCGAACGGCGATTATTATTTCTTTATCGAAAAATACGGTGCGTTCGGTTATCTCTCACATCCTTGGCGCGACTCTCTTATGGTATACGGTGACGCACTCATACGGGAATTCGAAAAAATATATCAGCAGATCGGGTTTATCCCAAAAGCGATTGTAAAATAGTCATCACCCCTGCGAGAGTTATATACTCGCAGGGGTGATGTTTTAATCGCCGAATTGGGCTTTGATTCTTTCATTTATTCTTGCATCCATGCCATTGGGCAATACCATTAAATCTTCTTCTTTAACTGAAATTTCAGCAATATCCGGATTCTCACCGTATTGAGGAAAATACACATCCCATTCGCCGCCAATACATTCCTCTAACCATATAACGCCCTGCATACCTTTATGAACGCCATGTTTAGCATATTTCTCTTTTTCAACAATTACCTCTACGCAATCAAGATATTTCATTTTACTTTTCTCCATGTGGCGTATTCAATCTGATTTTTCCATGAACTCGGCGTTAATGCGTTCGTTTTCAATAGCGTGCATAATTGGTACAACCTCCATGTCGTTTTCATGTATTGAAATTGTCGCAATATCCGGCTTATCATAGCATTGGGGAATATTTACAAGCCAGTATCCGTTTGTACAATTATCAAGACATATCCAACCATACATACCTTTGTGAACGCCCTCTTTAGCATATCTGCTTTTTTCGACCGTGATACGTACCGGATCCATTTCTTTCATATCATTTGCCTCCATATGGTGTCGTTAACACTATTTTCCCGTTCGGTTTAACCATCCAGCCGGTAACAAAACTAACGTTACCTACCATGTCTTTTCTTGGAATTTCAACACGAATGCTTATTCGCTGACCGTTATAATCCAACTTTCCTAACATATAATCGCCGTTTATATACTTTTCAAGACCTTGTTTTTCTATTTCACGCTGAAGCCACTGTGCATCCGTTACGGTATAACCCCATTCGTTAAATAGTTTTTCTTTATTGTGAGGATATCTGCCTTCTGTATTGAACAAATAAGGATCATATTTACGATAAGCGCTGTTGGCTGAACTTTTGGTCAACACATCACTATAGGAAAGTTCTTCTAAAACACAGTGGCAAAATTGGTGGTGCGGCCATTTAGGAGTTTTTCCCTTTTCAAACCAACATTCATCGAGTTTCAAACATTCGGGACAGTGATTGTCACTCAAATTTCGATGCAACCATTTGTTCCATTTCGGTGCTTCAGGCGGTTGCTCACCCCACACCGCCGCATGAATAACATCTGATAAATAACTCAAACTTCCTTCTCCTTTCGTATTATACCATGTTTCTTCAAAAAGTACAGTCCTGCGAGGTAACCGTACTTTGTTGACGCGGAGAGTATAGCATAAAGTGGGGAGGCACCTTCAAGACACTTTTTGTATTTTTTTGGAAAAAGGGGGGCATACTGGAATAGGTAAGAGGTAAGAGTGAAGAGGTAAGAGGTAAGGTGTCGCGCTTATGCGCGACGGGATTATAAACGGACAGTCCAAAGGCTTGTCCCTACGATGGGTTTGTGTGTAGGGGCGACCATCGGTCGCCCGCGAGATCGGCACAAATTGCAGGGACGGGCGGGCAATGCCCGCCCCTACGGTGACGATTCAAGAAAGCGGGGTGGCGTCGGGTGCGGGACGTCGAGGGTAGCGAAGCGGCATCCCGCGGTAGTGAATGACAGTCCGGTGGACTGTCTGAGCCGCGGGTGGACCGAGCCGCAGCGAGACCCGCCGTCCCCTACGGTGCACGAAATTGGTTTTGCCGTGAAGGCGAGGTAGGGAGTGGAAGATGCGGTTCGCCGCAGGGCGAACCTGTGCCTAAATGCGTGGTAAAAACAAATCGAAAATAAATGGTTGACAAGCCGGTTTGCTTGTGATAGAATGGTTCTCCGTGGGAGTGCGCACTATGGGTGAACTATGCCCAAAAATGCGTACGATCCGCACCGTTGAAGGCTCGGCGATGAGCGGAGACGATACGGAACTTATAGGCAGGAGGTGAAAAGATTGCCTACTTTTAACCAGTTAGTCCGCAAGGGCAGAGAAGAGCTCGAGAAGAAAGCGAAGGCTCCGGCGTTGCTCAAAGGCTGGAACTCCAAGAAACGCATTCCGACCGATCAGAATTCTCCCCAAAAGCGCGGCGTTTGCACTGCGGTTAAGACGTCTACCCCGAAGAAACCGAACTCGGCTCTTCGTAAGGTTGCCCGTGTCCGTCTGTCGAACGGTATCGAAGTTACTTCGTATATCCCCGGCGAAGGTCACAATCTGCAGGAGCACAGCGTGGTGCTGATCCGTGGCGGCCGTGTTAAGGACCTTCCCGGTGTGCGTTATCACATCATCCGCGGAACTCTCGATACACAGGGCGTTGCAAACCGGATGCAGGCTCGTTCCAAGTATGGTGCGAAGCGACCGAAGGCAGGTAAATAATTGATACGACATTTCATCAGCGGCTACATAGTAGCGGCAGATTCATATAACGGGTCATCCGTTTGCGACTGCCCTTTCTATGGCCAACGGGAGTATGTCACTTTCGAGTACCTATGATATCATTTTTATGAAGGAGGGAAGTAAAGTGCCGAGAAGAGGTTCTATCGCAAAACGCGATGTTTTGCCCGATCCGCTTTACAATTCCAA
>JAZRQG010000012.1:0-2887 GCA_045649625.1 Acutalibacteraceae bacterium | reverse complement strand
CGACTGAGCTATAGCAGCAAGTGGCGACCCGGAACGGGCTCGAACCGTCGACCTCTAGCGTGACAGGCTAGCGTTCTAACCAGCTGAACTACCGGGCCACACCGTCGCGCGCGGCGACTTCGTCTATTATAACGGCTACTTTTCCGTTTGTCAACAGATTTTTTATAAAATCTCCACACTTCTTTTTAGTTCTATTTTTCGTGCGGATGGCTATTTTCTTTATGCAGGATTGCCAAGCGCTTAACTGCCTCTTTTCCAAAGCGGTCACGCAGCACATCAACCGCAGTGTCCAACGCTATGAGCCGTTCGTGCTTTTTATCATTGCCTTCAAACAGATCGAGTTGCTCAGGTGCCTCCCCCTCGCATAATTTGGTAGCAGTTACCGTTAAGCTACGAACAGGTGTCCCTTCTTTCCAGCATTCGTGTAACGCTAAAAGCGCTCCCTCATACAGTTTTGAAGTGGCCGAAGTAGGATGCGATAGCGTCCGTTGATGCGAAATCGTTTTAAGCGACGGCAGTTTAATCGCAATGTGTATGGTTTTGCACTGCAACCCGTGTGACCGTAAGCGCGCCGCCACCGGCTCAACCAGATACAACAAACCATTATGCAACTGATCCGACTTTTCCAAATCTTGCGGAAAGGTTGTGCCGTTTCCGCAAGATTTTATTTCACGTTTATCCGTAAAGAGTCTCACCGGTGTCGGATCAATCCCACACGCATAATCGTGCAGCTGACCACCAAGCTTGCCAAGTGCCGATACGACGCACGCACGGTTGGAGGCTGCCAAATCGCCGATCGTTTTGATTCCCATACGCGCAAGCGTTTCGGTAGCACTGCGACCGGCAAAAATCAAGTTGGATACCGGCATCGGATATAAAATAGACTGATAGTTTTCCCTGGAAAAAACCGTGGTAGCATCCGGTTTGCGATAGTCACTCCCCATCTTTGCAAAGGTCTTATTGAATGATACGCCTACGGAAATGGTCAATCCAAGTTCTTCCTTGATGCGATGACGTAAAGTATCGGCAATCGTTTTTCCATCCCCGAACAACAAGCAACTACCGGTGACATCCAACCAAGATTCGTCAATACTGAACGGCTCAACACGATCGGTGTATTCACAATACATCGCATTGATTCGCCGGTAAAATTCTTCGTACCGATCGTAATGCGGCGGTACGATAACAAGTTCCGGGCATTTTTTCTTCGCCTGCCACACCGTTTCCGCAGTGACAATACCATAGCGCTTGGCAAATTCATTCTTGGCAAGTACAATCCCGTGCCGATTATCGGGATCACCGCAAACCGCCATCGGAACGCGCCATAATTCCGGCCGGTAGACACACTCCACCGACGCAAAAAAAGAATTGCAATCACAATGTAGAATCGTTCGTTCCATAATCGGCACCTCAAGCAAGAACAAGTGTTCTTTCTATAGCCGATTATACGGATTCCTGCCTTTTTTGTCAATGGTTTTAATTGACAAAAAAAGTGCCTTGCGCTATACTAAGGTGAAAATGGAGGGATTGTGTATGTCAGTAACACGCAAACCGTATGGTACCCTGCCGAACGGCGAAACAGTTGAGCAATTAACCGTCACCGGCAAGGGGAGCTTGTCCGTTACCTTTATCACCTACGGCGGCACTTTAACGAATCTGGTGTTTGACGGCAAGGATGTCGTATTGGGTTATGCGAGTTTGGAAGAATATCTGCACGAGGTCGGTTGCATCGGTGTCACGGTAGGCAGATATGCCAACCGTATTGCAGGAGGTACTTTTGAACTGAACGGTATCACTTACGATGTCGGTTGTAACGAAAATGAATTTTGCCATCTGCACGGCGGAAAAGGTGGATTCCAGGTTAAAAACTGGGAAGTCGCCTCTATAGAAGATGCCGCCATTACCCTTCGTCAGTTCTCCCCCGACGGTGAGGTGGGATACCCCGGGAACGTGTGTGTAGACGTACGCATTGCCGTAACACCCGATAACACCTTATCGTTTGAGTATACGGCGACCACAGATAAGGATACGATCCTCAGCCTTACTCAACACGCCTACTTCAATTTGAACGGATACAACGGCGGCAACATACTGGATACGCTGTTGCAAATTTCCGCTGACGCGATTCTGCCGGTGAATGAGCATCTCATTCCGCTCGGCGAGCCGATGTCCGTTGAAGAAACACCCTTTGATTTTAGAGAGTTGAAGCCGATCGGCCGCGACATTAACGGTGATCACGAGCAGATTAAGCTCGGAAACGGTTACGATCACAACTTTATCCTCAACGGTGAAGCGAATGAATGGAAACATTGCGCGACCGCGATTTCCAACAAGACCGGTATCCGTATGGATTGCTACACCGATCAACCGGGCGTGCAGTTGTATACCGGTAATCTGCTGAAAGTGGATTTCGGTAAAGGCGGTCCGATGTCGCAGTATCAGGGCTTCTGCTTAGAAACACAGCATTTTCCCGACAGCCCGCATCACCCGGATTATCCTTCCACAGTGCTGAAAGCCGGCGAGACCTACCGCAGTGTCACCGAATATCGGTTTACCAAAGTATAACAGCAATATACAGCACATTTGATTAGGAACTCGGAGGTTTCTTTTATGTTAACGACTTTTTTGGCAACACTGGATCCGATGCTGATGCTTTTCATCTGCATTGCCGTGGGATTCATCCTCAACAAGTGTAAGATCTTACCCGATAATGCGGGTAAGGTCATGGCAAAACTGGAAACATGGGTATTTTGTCCTGCGCTCAGTTTCAGCACCATGGCTACATACTGCACGATCAACACCATCAGTGCACACGCAACCAACATTTTCTTTGGTATCTGCTGTGTTGCTTTGAGCATGGCGATTGCCATTCCTTTGGGAAAAGTGT
>JAZRQG010000011.1:0-2739 GCA_045649625.1 Acutalibacteraceae bacterium | reverse complement strand
CCGATTTCACTGCCTCCGACAAGCAATACGGCACGTTTGTGATCTTTGCCACCCTATCCGCCTCCTTTATCGGCGGCGGGTATTCTTCCGGCAACGCCGCTGCGGCATTTGAGCACGGTATCGCAACGGCGCTGACGTTGTTTGGCTTTGGGATCGGTATGATCCTCATCGGCAAGTATTTGGTGCCGGGGGTGCGGCGTTTTCCGAACGCGAAAACCGTGGGTGGTGTTATCGGCGAAGCCTTTGGTGAACCCGCTCGCTATGTAACCGGCATCTTCTCGTTTTTATGCTGTGCCGGTGTGGTGGGGGCGCAGATGGAGTCCATCGGTCTTGTGTTTCATTCTCTGCTGGGTGTATCCTCACGGGTAGGCACGCTGATGGGCTGTTTTGTGGTGCTGATATACACCACGTTCGGTGGGCTCGGCTCGGTCATTTTTGCGGATATGCTGCAGTTTGTGCTACTGGCCGTCGGCATGCCGCTGTTACTCGTGTTAAGCGTTATCAAGGGTGGCGGTGCCCATGCTCTCCTTGAACGCTTACCGACGGAATTTCTTTCGCCCCTGAACGGACTGTCACTCCCCGCATTTCTGTCGCTTTTCTTTTCCATGATGTGCGGCGAAGCGCTGGCACCGCCGTATATGCAACGACTGCTCATCGGTAAAAGTCCACGCACCACGGCACGCGGCACCATCCTCAGCGGCTTGTTTTCACTCCCCTTTTTCTTGGTTACCGCCGGTGTGGGACTCGCTGCTCGCGCCCTGCACGTTACCGATACGGCCGCCTTTGCAATGCCCGATCTGATTTTAGCGATCCTGCCGGTGGGCTTGCGCGGGGTTTTGATGGCGGCAATGGTTTCCATTATCCTCTCTGCCGCAGACGGCTTTTTAAACGGTGCAACCATCAGTCTGGTGTGCGATACCATCCTGCCGCGCCGCCCTCATCTGTCCGACCGCGCGCAGCTTCGCCTCTTGCGCGGGGTCAATCTGGCGACCGGTACTGCCGCCGTTGTCGTGTCGTTCTGCGTGCCGGATGTCTTTTCCATCTTATTGCTCGCGTATTCGTTCTGGAGTCCGGTCATTTTGGTCCCCCTCGCCGCCGCACTGCTCGGTGTGCGCTCGAATAACCGCACCTTTCTGTGCAGTGCGCTGGCGGGCTTTGTGACCTGTCTTGTTTGGAACGTCTTTCTCGCTAAACCGTTTGGTGTTGACGGCTGCATCGTCGGTACGCTCGCCAATCTTGCGGTATTTATACTTTGCAGAATACGGTATCCGCGAGTGGTGGTATGGTTTCGTCCATAAAAAACAACCGAAATTGGCGTTGTATCCTTGCGGGTACAACGCCAATTCCGGTTCTTTTTTTGTTACCATTTAAGCGGTCTGCCGCCCCAAATGTTTTCGGAATAATCCCGAATGGAACGGTCGGACGAGAATTTACCGCTGCACGCGGTGTTGAGCAATGCCATACGACCCCACGCGGCGCGGTCACGGTAAACATCACTCGACCGCTTCTGTGCCGCACAGTACGCCTCGAAATCGGCAAGCACCATATACGGATCGCGATCGGTCAATGACCGTGCCACCTCACCGTAGGTGTACCCGCCAAAGCCCTTGTGCATGCACGCGATCGCGCGCTGGATGCGCGGGTCGGCGTTGTGGTAATCCTGCGGGCGGTAACCGCGCCACTGCAACGCCTTGACCTCCTCTTCGTTCATGCCGAAGATAAACATATTGTCAGCACCCACCTGCTCACAGATCTCCACGTTCGCGCCATCCATCGTGCCGAGAGTGATCGCGCCGTTCATCATGAGCTTCATGTTGCCCGTGCCGCTCGCTTCGGTTCCCGCAAGCGAGATCTGCTCGCTGATATCCGCCGCGGGCATCAGCAGCTCGGCCAACGTTACGCGGTAATCCTCCAGATACACGACCTTTAATTTCTCACGTATTACGGGATCCTTGTCAATTTCCTCGGACAGCTTGCAGATAAAGCGAATGATCTCCTTCGCAAGGAAATACCCCGGCGCGGATTTGGCGCCGAAAATATAGGTGCGCGGTTGAATATCCAACGACGGATTTGCCTTGAGCTCGAGATAGGTATTCAGAATATGCAGCGCGTTGAGGTGCTGACGTTTGTACTCGTGCAGGCGCTTAACCTGCACGTCAAACAACGAATCGGGATCGACCGATACGCCGTTATGCCGCTTGATATAGTCGGCAAGGCGGGCCTTGTTCTCGCGCTTAATACGAAGGAATTCCTCGCGCGCCGCCGCATCGTCGGCAAGCGGTTTTAATTTCTCAAGCTCCGCGGCATTCAGCACAAAGCCGTCACCGATGTTGTCTTTAATAAACGCGGTCAGCTTCGGGTTTGCCTGACACAGCCAGCGGCGGTGCGCAATACCGTTCGTGACGTTTTGGAATTTCTCCGGCATGACGGTATACGCATCATGGAAGACGGTTTCCTTTAAAATCTCACTGTGAATCTTTGCCACACCGTTGACCGCATGGGATGCCGCCACACACAGATTCGCCATCTTCACCACGCCGTAGCTGATGATCGCCATACGGCTGGCTTTTTCGACGTCTCCGCCGGTTGCCTCCATCATGGCGGCACCAAACCGATTGTTGATCTCACACACGATCTGATGAATACGCGGTAAACGCTGACGGAACAGATCCTCCGGCCAACACTCCAGCGCTTCTTTCATAACGGTATGGTTGGTATAGGCTACCGTACGGCATACGA
>JAZRQG010000010.1:0-2804 GCA_045649625.1 Acutalibacteraceae bacterium | reverse complement strand
CGATCCGACTTACCGAAGCGATCGCTCAGCGGGAGACGGCACGAATGCGACTGCTGTACGAGCAGTTGGCAACCGTGTCGCGCATCCGTTTGTATACACCATATCCCGACCTGTCGGTGACGGTACCGCTCATAACGTTTACGGTGGAGGGGCAAACAAGCGAGGACGTGGCACAGCGGCTCGGTGAACACGGCATTGCGGTGCGCGCGGGTCTGCACTGCGCACCGTCGGCACATCGCCGCATGGGAACGATGGAAAGCGGTGCGGTGCGGCTTTGCCCCTCCGCCTTTACTACGCGTGAGGACTTGGAAAAAGTGCGCAAAATCTTAACGGAAATTGCAAGAACCCCTTGAAATCAATATAGAATCTTGATACAATGAAATTGAATGATGTGCAAAGGCGGTGGTGAAGCATGGGGACTTTCTTTTCGACAATTTGGGAAACTGTTTTAAATTTTCTGAAAACCTATAATTGGTTCGCAGATACCTTGGATATCGTGATCGTCGCATTGGCGATATACAGCATCATTCGCTTGGTACGGGATTCCCGCGCCGAACAACTTCTCAAAGGCTTTTTCCTGCTCGGTTTGGCATATGGCGCCGCCTACGTGTTAGAACTGACTACCTTGAAATACATCCTACAGATCGTTTTTGATAACGCATTGATTTTGCTCGTCGTTATCTTCCAGCCGGAGATTCGTCGTATGCTGGAGCAGGTCGGTCACAGTGGCTTTAAACGCTTGAAAATTTTGGGCCTGAATGAAGAGGAGACCGAGGTATATATCCAACAGTGGAAAACCGCCATTTCCGCGGCTTGTTCGGCAACAGCGCAGCTGCAACGTGAGAAAATGGGCGCGTTGATTGTTTTTGAACGAAACACCCGTTTGGGTGAGATCGCCGATTCCGGCACACCGATAAACGCAGATGTTACCGGTGAACTGATCGGCAATATTTTCTTTAATAAAGCCCCTCTGCACGACGGAGCGATGATCATTCGCGATGCGAAGATTGTAGCAGCAGGCTGTATTCTGCCGTTAACGGACGATACCAGCATCAGCCGCAGCTTGGGTACGCGTCATCGCGCCGGTGTCGGCATGAGTGAGAATTCCGATGCGGTTGTGGTGATTGTGTCGGAGGAAACCGGTATTATCTCTGTCGCAAAGGGCGGAGAACTCACCCGAAATTTCACGATGGAGAGCTTGCGTATTGAGCTGGAAAATGAAATCGTGTGGCGAAACGTGCGGTCGGATTCCGAGAAGAAGGACACTCGTTTCGTCGCTTGGTTGCGTAAATGGAGGTCGAAATGAAAACGAAATTTTCACTAAACGCCCTCTTGCATAACGAGCGTGCCATGCTCATCATTTCGGTGATCGCGGCCATCCTGATCTGGGCACTGGTGTCGTTCGGTCCCGGTAACATCCAAGAACGCACCATCACTATCACCGAAACGATCGATCTCGCTGACACAATCGCCGGCTATAACGATCTGCGCGTCATCGGTGAAGATACCTTTAATGTCCGCGTGACGGTCGAGGGAGCACGTTCGGTCATCTTCAATTTAAGCCCCGAGGATATTGATATTCGTCCGGCGTTTTCGGAGATTCAGGGTGCCGGTATGTCGGAGGTTTCGCTCACGGCAACCAAGGCCAAGGCGGGCGCGTATACCATTGTTGCGGTATCTCCCGCCACCATTTCCCTAAACTGTGATTACTGGATCACCTCAACCGTCCCGCTGACGACCGACATTCGGGCAGTTTCGGTCAAGGATGAAAAAACGCAGCAGATCGGCGATTTGCGCGTTGAATCCACCGAGATCACGGGTGGTACAATTCAGGTCGAAGGCCCGCAAACCGCCGTCAAGCGCATTGCGAGCGTCGTCGCCACGATTGAGGAAGGTGGCGTGATCGAAACGACCACACGCTTTACCGCTGTTCTCAAAGCGTTGGATGCGGACGGCAACGAGGTGGAGGCTGTCAATTGTCGCTTTACGGGTGCCACGGTCGATAACACGTTGGATATCACCGTTCCCGTATGGGTGCAAAAATCCGTTGTGTTGTCGTATGAATTGCGCAACAGGCCGGAGGGGATTGCACAAAACGGTCTCGTTAAATTGACACCGAGCTCCATCACCTTGGTGGGCGAGGCAGCGGCACTTGAGGCGGCCGCCACCACGATCGGCAATCTCGGCATCATCGATTTTGATCGGCTTACCCCCGCGGATGCGGAAACGACAATTTCTTTGAATGTCCCGACCGGTATTAAGGTGCTGGAGGGCGATACGGTATCGGTGCAGCTTAACATTGATAACTATACCACCAAAACACTGTCCTATGCGGTCAACGGTTTGGACGACGTTACGGTACAAAACCTACCCTCCAATAAGACGATTACCCTGCAAAGTCAAGTGCTTTCAGATATCGTTTTGTGTGGTAACGCTGCAACCTTGCGGCGCATTACGGCCAAAGACCTGAAACTGACGTTGGATGCTTCCAGCAACGTCTCAACCGGTTCGGTGCGGTATACTGTTCGCATCACGGTTCCGAAGTATAAAAACGTGTGGGTGTACTACGGCAAGGACGACGCCTCTGCCTACCGCCTATACGGCACAGTGGAATAGTCATGATCACCCAACCGCTCGGCTTTTTGCTCGGGCGGTTGCTTTTATGTATTGATTTTTTGATGTTAACTTGCTATACTGAATAGTAAAAAGGAGGGGATCATATATGAAAACACGGATAAAACAAGTTCTACTGGGGTTATTGGCTGTGATGCTGATGCTGGCACTTACTGCTTGCAGTGGTAATA
>JAZRQG010000009.1:0-5338 GCA_045649625.1 Acutalibacteraceae bacterium | reverse complement strand
GGTGATGGTGTCGAGGTATACGCGGATCTCCTCTGCGGTGAGGGGTTCGGGCTGCTCGGTGAAGTATTTCTGCCAGATGCCGTCAGCGCAAACGTCTTCTTCGTTCTTGTTGATGTAGCCGTCGATGACGTTGTCGCGATCGGGGCGTTTAAGATCCGCTTTGAACGGGAGATTTAGCACCTTTTCGTACTGACGCAGGAACCACGTATCGGCTTTGCTGCCCGCGAGACGGGTGCAATGGATACGCGATTGCTGACCGGCACCAACACCGATCGCCTGACCGTCTACCGCGTAGCAGACCGAGTTGGACTGCGTATATTTGAGTGTGATCAGCGCGATGATGAGGTCGCGCGCCGCGGAGTCGGGCAGGTCTTTGTTGGCAGATACCATATTGGAAAGCAGTTCGCGGTTGATCTTGAAGTTGTTGCGGCCTTGCTCAAAAGTAATGCCGTAAACCTGTTTTACTTCCTGCTCGGCGGGAACGTAGTCGGGATCGATCTTGACGATGTTATAGGTGCCTTTGCGTTTGGTTTTGAGAATTTCAAGGGCTTCCGGCTCATAACCGGGGGCGATGATGCCATCGGACACTTCGCGCGCGATCATTTTCGCGGTGGTGACGTCACACACGTCGCTGAGCGCCACCCAGTCACCGAACGAGCACATACGGTCGGTACCGCGCGCTCTGGCATACGCGCAAGCGAGCGGGGATTCGTCGAGTCCTTCGATATCGTCCACAAAGCACGCTTTTTTCAGCGTATCGGACAGCGGGATACCCACTGCCGCCGAGGTCGGGCTGACGTGTTTAAACGAGGTGACCGCCGGAAGTCCCAGCGCTTCTTTGAGTTCCTTGACGAGCTGCCAGGAATTGAACGCATCCAGGAAGTTGATATAGCCGGGGCGACCACATAAGATCTCGATCGGCAGTTCGCTGCCGTCTTGCATATAGATGCGGGACGGTTTTTGATTGGGGTTACAGCCGTATTTCAGTTCAAATTCTTTCATGGTGCCTTCTCCTTACTTGTTCTTATTGATGATGATCTCGGTGGGTTTGCTGCCATCAAGCGGGACACAGCGCACAAACAACGAGACCTTGTTATCGTCGTTTAGGTTGTCCCAAACGAGATCCGCGAGTTCCTCGGCGGTATTGGGCAGAGTGACCTCTTCCGGCTCGCCGTAGAAGGACGGGATGGGATCGCCGTCGCATTTGTAGGTGTGGATGAAATGGCCGATGCCGTCTTCGGGCATATATTCGTAGAAATACCGATTACACGCTTCGGGACGGCCGTTTGCGGATTTCAGAACGGACAGTTTGTAAGTAAAAGCAGCACGCGGGAAGCAGTAATAGCAAACACCCGAAATGCGAGGGGTGAAATTGGGCGCATCGGGCTCGAATTCGCGCGTACGCAAAGCACTCTCGAAGGTGTTGCCATCATTGATATGATCGAAAATGGTATTGGTCTGGTCACCGTTGGTGATGATATCAATGTTGCCGCCTTTGGTATTCAAATACGGATTGTAGATAATGAGGCTCGGATCGGACAGTTTGGATTCGTCGAACGCTTTGGTGCGCATACCGCCCTCAAAGCTTTCAAACACACGGTTGCGGCTGTTGACGCTGCGTCCCATAATGAAGTACGCGATCATGGCGTTTTTGCCGTCCGCCGATTTGCCGATCACGATACCGCGACCGGGGTAGGTGTTTTCACTTAACAGAGTTTTCAGATCAAATAAAGCCATAATTACTCACCTTTCATTGCCGCTGACACTTGTTCCACAGCCGCGGGTAATAGTTTCCATTCCGCCAAACGCATCACACGCTTTTGGAGGGTTTCGGGGGTATCGTTCTCTCGGATCTTCACTGCTTTTTGCAGAATGATCTCGCCCCCGTCGGGGACTTCGTTGACAAAGTGCACGGTAGCACCCGTGACTTTAACGCCGTACTCCAGCGCCGCTTCATGTACGCGCAGTCCGTAAAAGCCTTTGCCGCAAAACGCGGGAATCAGCGACGGATGGACGTTGATAATGCGTTTCGGGTACGTGCTTGTGAACCGCTCGCTTAAGATCGACATAAAACCGGCCAGCACGATGATGTCGATGCCGTTTTGATCCAGCGCATCCATCATGGCTTGCTCAAAGGCTTCTTGCGAGCCGAGCGTCTTTTTACTGATGATCAGCGTCTCGATTCCCGCTTTGGCAGCCCGCTCCAACGCAAACGCAGAAGGGTTGTTAGAGATCACTAAGTTGATCTCACCGCTGTGCAGGATACCGCTTTGCTGCGCGTCGATCAGCGCTTGGAGATTGGTGCCGCCGCCGGATACCAAAACGGCGATGCGTGCTTTCCGGTTCATACGAACAGTCCTCTCAAATAATCGTGATCTTTTCGTCACTTTCGACGATCTTACCGATGACGTACGGCTCTTCGCCGTTGTCTTTTAAGATCGAAAGCGCCTTGTCCGCGTCTTCGGGGGCGACGATGATGCTCATACCCACACCCATATTGAAGGTGTTGAACATATCGCGCTCATCAATACTGCCGACTTTGGCAATCAGATCAAAGATCGGCAGGACCTTGACGGCGCTCCGCTCAATCTCGGCGCCGAGGCCGTCGGGGATACTGCGCGGGATGTTCTCATAGAAGCCGCCACCCGTGATATGCGAAATGCCTTTGACCTTGACTTGCTCGAGCAAGGCGAGCACCGGCTTGACATAGATCTTGGTGGGAGTCAACAACGTTTCGCCGAGCGAGTTGCCGCCAAGCTCGGCCACAGGAGAGGTCAGATCGGCGTTTTCCACGTCGAACACCTTTCTCACCAGCGAGAAGCCGTTGGAATGGACACCGCTGGACGGGAGGGCGATCACAACGTCGCCCGCTTTCATGGTGTTATTATCTAAAATGTCTTTCTTATCCACGATACCAACGGCAAAGCCTGCCAGATCGTAATCGTGTTCCGGCATTAAGCCCGGATGCTCGGCGGTTTCGCCACCGATCAGCGCGGCGCCCGATTGCACGCAACCCTCGGCAACGCCCTTGACGATGTCCGCGATCTTTTCAGGAACGTTTTTGCCGCAAGCGATGTAGTCGAGGAAGAACAGCGGCTTGGCACCGACACAGATAATATCGTTGACACACATTGCCACCGCGTCAATACCGATGGTATCGTGCCGGTCCAGCAACATGGCAATCTTGACTTTGGTACCGCAACCGTCGGTACCGCTCACCAAAACGGGCTCTTCCATACCGGTCGGCAAACCGAAGCAACCGCCGAAGCCGCCGACATCGTCCAAGCAACCCGCGTTGCGGGTTCTGGCAATATGCAATTTCATCAATTCTACAGCTTTATAGCCGGCGGTAATATCCACGCCCGCCGCCGCGTACGAATCGGATCTTGAGTTGTTATGCATAATCGTTATTCCTTTCCGTTTAAGCAATAGGTACACAGTTCACATTCGGGAAGCCCGATGGCTTTGATAACGTTTTCGATGGATTGGAAATCCAGTGAAGCAAACTCAAAGCGTTTGCAGAGTGCTGCGCGCAGGTTCTTTCCTCGCTCGGTAGCGCCGTCGCTGTATTCGTCGATGTGTTCAAAGCCCTCTTCCCCCTCGAGCTCCACGATCACGCGTCTGGCAATCAGATCCAGATCCGACGTGGAACGCGAGAAGTTCAGATATTTACAGCCGAACATGATCGGCGGACAAGCCGAGCGCATATGCACCTCTTTCGCACCGTTCTCGTACAGAAAATCCACCGTTTCCTTGATCTGCGTGCCGCGCACGATGGAATCGTCCACGAACAACAGATTTTTGTCGGTGATCAGATCGTGTACGGGGATCTGCTTCATTTTCGCAACCTTGTTGCGTTCCGCCTGCTTGGACGAAATGAAACTGCGCGACCAGGTGGGGGTGTACTTGATAAACGCACGGGCGTAATGTACACCGCTTTCATTGGCGTAGCCGATCGCGTGCGGGATACCGCTGTCCGGCATACCGCAGACGTAATCGAGATCGCCGACCGTACCGTTTTTCTTGTCGTTTTCCGCCATCAATGCGCCGTTGCGATACCGCATTGCCTCAACGTTAACACCCTCGTAACTGGCGGTGGAATAACCATAATAGGTCCAGAGAAACGAACAAATGCGTTTCTTCTTACCCGGTCGCGCCAGAACGGTGATCGTTGAAGGTGTTAACTCTACGATTTCACCGGGTCCGAGTTCTTTTACGATCTCAAAGCCGAGTTTATTTGCCGCATAGGACTCAAAGGTGACACAGCGACCATCCTCACCCTCGCCGATTAGCACCGGCAAGCGACCGACCTTATCGCGCGCGGCGATGATGGAACCGTCATTTTTCAAGATCACGATGGTGGTCGTACCGTCGATAATCTCCTGCGCGAAACGAATACCGTCCACAAAGTTATCTTTAAGGCTGATAAGCGAGGCCAACAGTTCAGTGGAGTTGACTCTGCCGCCGGTCATCGCGTCGAAATGATCGTCGCGTTGCAAATGTTGCTCAATCAGCTCCTCGGCATTGTTGATCACACCGGTGGTGCAGATGGCGAACGTGCCGAGTTTCGAGCGGATGAGCAACGGCTGGGGGTCGCTGTCACTGATACAGCCGATGGCGGCGACACCGTTCATTTCCTCCAGCACGTGTTCAAACTTGGTGCGGAACGGTGAATTCTCAATGTTGTGGATTTGCCGTTGCAAGCCGATCTCGGCATCGTAGGCGGCAAGTCCCGCTCGACGCGTACCTAAATGCGAGTGATAATCCACACCAAAATACACGTCTAACAAGCATTCCTTGGTTGAGGTGATTCCGAAAAATCCTCCCATGATGTCCTCCTTGAAGTTATTCCGTAAAAGCCCAAATACGCCCTATAGGCGTATTTGGTAAGGGTTGTTTATTTAAGCGAAAAACAGCTTGGACAAGGTCATGGGATCGATATACTCGCCGTTCTTGTACACACGCATATTGCCGGAAGCGATCTCGTCGATGAGCATTACTTTACCGTCGGCATCGTAACCGAATTCAAACTTGATGTCGTACAGAATGAGGCCCTTTTCTTTCAGATCGTCCGCTACGATCTGCGTGATCTTTTGCGTCATCGCTTTCATATCGTCGTACTGCTCGGCAGTCATCACGCCGAGATCAACAAGGCCATCTTTGGAAGTCGGAGGCCAAGCGGTCTTAGGAAGACAAATCCCCACTACAACTCCTTGGCTCACAGAACGCCATGGCTACGATCCGACTTCTACGATCTGCGTGATCTTTTGCGTCATCGCTTTCATATCGTCGTACTGCTCGGCAGTCATCACGCCGAGATCAACAAGGCCATCTTTGG
>JAZRQG010000008.1:0-1591 GCA_045649625.1 Acutalibacteraceae bacterium | reverse complement strand
ATCGTGGAAACGCTGACCGACAACCGCAACCGTACCGCTGCCGATGTCCGTCATTATTTTGATAAGTTCGGCGGCAACCTCGGTCAGACAGGCTGCGTCAGCTTTATGTTTAATCAAAAAGGCATTCTGGCGATTGAAGCCGAGGGTCTCGACGAGGACAAAGTCATGGAAGACGCATTGGAAGCCGGTGCTTCGGATTTTGCCGCCGATGAGGACGTGTTTGAGATCACCACCGAGCCGGAGGATTTTTCCGCTGTACGTGACGATCTGGAAGCTAAAGGCTATACATTCGTTTCGGCAGAGCTTCAGATGATTCCTGATGTGTACAGCGAAATTACGGACGAAGAAGCCATTATCAAGATGGATAAATTGCTCGATGCGCTCGAGGACAACGACGACGTGCAAAACGTCTGGCACAACTGGGAACGCCCCGACGAAGATTAACAGAATATCACAAGCGCCTGCAAGGCTTTCCTTGCAGGCGCTTGTTTTTATAAATGCTTTTTCAATATCTCATACAAGTGCCCCGACGGGAGACCCATCACGGTGTAAAAATCGCCGTGAATGCCGCGAATATGCCGCATACCGCGTCCTTGGATCGCATAGGCGCCCGCTTTTCCCATCGGCTCCCCGCTTGCTACATACGCATCAATTTCATCCTCGGTCATCGGCAGAAAAATAACTGACGCACTGTCTGAAAAGCCCTCACTGCGCTCGCCGTCACAGAGCCACACGGCGGTAATCACGCGATGTTCTCTGCCGGAGAGCCGTCTGAGCATGGCTTTCGCGTCTTGTGAATCTTTCGGCTTGCCAAGGATGGTCCCGTCTACCACCACGACTGTATCTGCACCCAGCACCACCTCGTTCGGATGGTGCTCGGCGATCTCCTCTGCTTTCCCCCGCGCCACGCGCAACACCGCATCTTCCGGGGATAAGGTAAGGTCGGGCGGAAGTTCGGTTTTGGCAGGTTCCACCGTATACGCAAACCCCATCAGATCCAATATTTCCCGTCTACGGGGGGATGCCGACGCCAAAATCATTGTACGCATTGCCGTATCTCCTCATATTCCTGTTCGGTCAATAACACGTTCAAAACTTCCATCAATCGATTGGCAGAGAGCGTTGTCGGCAAGGATAGCTTTTTGAGCAGTGCTGCACGAAGACCGGCACTGTTCTCTTTGCCCGACAAGCCATCCTCATACAAGCGCGCCTTTGTCAGATACGATGCCGGCCGTTCCACCACGCCGTCAAGAGGTGTCGCTCCTGCGCGCCACAGTGCAGCCAAAACGGTTTCACCATCGACACCTTCCACACCAAGCAGGCCCTCCTTGGAAGGTCTGCTTTTTCGCCGTTCTTTTCCGGTGATCTCGGGAATGTAGGCGTGCTTGATCTGCTCCTTCGGTAACGCGCCACTGATACGGTCGCGAATCACAAACCCCGCGGAATCGCTGTCCGTCAGCACGATCAACCCTTGTGCCTGTGCCAGCTTGCGTAACATCTCCAGTTTTTCGGGTTGCCTGAAAATGCCGAAACCATCCGTTTCGACAATGGTGGCATCCACCACACTGCGTAAACGAATGGCATCGTATTT
>JAZRQG010000007.1:0-2714 GCA_045649625.1 Acutalibacteraceae bacterium | reverse complement strand
CCTTGGAAAAAGTCTGTCCAACAAACAGCGGTAAAGCCGCCCAGGAACGTGTAACAAATGATAATCGCCGCAGCAATATACATCGTCAACGAGCCTTCCATATTTAATACGGTATTGAAAAGTGTACCGCATGCTTTGATGCTGGAAGCCGCATACACCGTGTATGCCACCAAGAAGATAACGGCACAAAGAATCTGCAATACGCGGCTTTGGGATAAAAAGCGGTTGGTCAGATACTGCGGAATCGTGATGGAATCCTTCGCCGCAATGGAATACCGACGAAGGCGCGGCGCCTCAACCAGCCAGCTCAAGGTATAGCCAATCGCCAAACCGATGGCAATCCACGTTTGACCAAGACCGGCAACGTAGACCGAAGCGGGCAACCCCATCAGCACCCACGCGCTCATATCCGAGGCGCCTGCCGACAAGGCGGATACCCAAGGCCCCATTTGTCTGCCACCTAAAAAGTAGCCTTTTTCGCCGCCGCCCTTTGAACGGAGGAAGAAAAAGATACCGATACCTACCATAAACAGGAGATAGGCGCAGAAAACAATCAGTTCTGCATTAAACATAACGATACACTCCCATGCGAATTGTTTTTACCATTTTACGACATAACAATCGATATTGCAAGCATTTTATGTGTTGCCGTGTTTTTTGATTAGGTGCTTTATCCCTATCGCGATCAGTAGGATCAAATACGCCGCAAGCGAAAAGGCGGCAATATAAATAACCAGGCAGAACGGGAACGGCACCACCTGCTGTACCAAGGAGTACACCGGCAAGGAGGGTTCACAATACGGACTGATGAAGAACATATTGAAAGTCTCGGTTTCCAGAAGCCCGCTGCGGTACGCAATCTCATTCATAAGCGCCGCGAGCGCCACCGCAACGGCGAACACCGGCATTGCTTTCAATATGGTTTTATGCTCCAATTTGACATATCCCGTGACCATCAGGTAAACACCGATCACGATCATCGAGCAATGGCAGATCATCGTTTGCACATTGATGCCAATCGTCGATATGAACACGTCAACCGGATAAATCAAGACGCACACACCGGCAAACACCGCGTAGGTTGCCAGAAACGCTGCTAACGCATCGTGAACCTTGCCTTTACGAAAGATGCCCATCAGTGCTCCCACATACATCGGCATCGAACAGAACTGAAACGGAAACGCATACCACTGAAAATCCGCCGTGATGGTTCCGGTATCGTATCCGAACGTGTAATTGACTTGCTTATACACTTCCAACACCAGCACCACGATCGCCGTCCAGAACACGACCGCACGCGTACGCTCTGCGGGTGTGTTGCGGCAATACCGCCACAAGAGCACACAAACCGCTATCGTCAAGGCGAACCACACCAGATGAAACCAACCGTACATGGTGGGACGTTGCATCCTCAAGTCCAGAATCTCAAGCACCTTGACAAAAACATTCACCCCAAAAACCTCTTTTCGAGCATTTTCACCCTTTCATTCTAACACATCCGTAAAAATTTGTCACTAGTTGTCTTGCGATGAATATGATGAATATTCATTCATCGTTATTCAAATGACATTTCGGTAAAATGTAGCACCGTTTAAACGTAATGGCAATCTTTTATAGAAAGTGTTGTAATAATATCCAATTCGCACCCGCTCTTTTGCATGCTTCTGTGAAAAGTGAACAAAAGGTGAATAAATATGCAAATGTTGTTGACAAAGGCTCTAATAAGAGGTATAATGCAACCTATGTTGAATTTTTATTTCTCGGAGGTCGTTTACCATGAATAAAGAAAACATCAAAAAGGTTGTCCTCGCCTATTCCGGGGGCTTAGACACGTCCATCATCATCCCGTGGCTCAAAGAGAACTACAACAACTGCGAGGTCATCGCCGTTTCCGGTAACGTCGGTCAAGCGGACGAGCTGGAGGGCTTGGAAGAAAAGGCGCTCAAGACGGGCGCTTCCAAGCTGTACGTGTTAGATCAAACCGATGATTACGTTGACAACTATATCATCCCGACCATGAAAGCGGGCGCGGTGTATGAGGAGTATCTGCTCGGTACCAGCCATGCACGTCCTTGCATTGCCAAAGGCCTTGCGGAAATCGCCATTAAGGAAAATGCCGATGCGATCTGCCACGGCTGCACCGGCAAGGGTAACGATCAGGTGCGTTTTGAACTGGCACTCAAGCACTTTGCACCGAGCATGCCGATCATCGCGCCTTGGCGTGAGTGGGATATCAAATCCCGTGAAGAGGAGATTGAGTACGCGGAAGCACACAACATCCCGCTGAAAATCAACCGCGAAACCAACTATTCGAAAGATAAGAACCTCTGGCATCTGTCGCACGAGGGTATGGATCTGGAGGATACCGGCAACGAGCCGCAATACGAGAAGCCCGGTTTCCTGGAAATGGGTGTCTCTCCCATCACCGCCCCCGACAAACCGACTTACGTCACGCTGGAGTTTGAAAAGGGTGTTCCGGTAGCGCTGGACGGCGAAAAAATGAGTGCCAAGAACATCATCTTGAAACTGAATGAACTCGGCGGTGCGAACGGCATCGGTATCATTGATATCGTGGAGAACCGTTTGGTCGGCATGAAATGCCGCGGCGTGTACGAAACGCCCGGCGGTACGATTCTGTACAAGGCGCACACCGTTTTGGAAAGCATCTGCCTCGATAAGATGACCCTGCACGAGAAACAGCGTTTGTCCATCAC
>JAZRQG010000006.1:0-8474 GCA_045649625.1 Acutalibacteraceae bacterium | reverse complement strand
TCGTCGGTGGATCAGGCGGTGTCCCTGCTGCGGGGTGTCGTGCTGTGCGACCGCTCGTTCAGCCCCCAACACCCCACCGCCCGCCTGCACTGGATGGTGGCGGACGCGGGTCGGTGCGTGGTGGTAGAATCCACCGAGGACGGATTGCACGTCTACGAAAATCCCGCCCGCGTGCTGACCAACGAGCCGCCCTTTCCTCATCAGTTAAGCCATCTCAGCCATTTTGGGCATCTTTCCCCCGCTCCCCCTGACGGGTGGCAGAATCCCGTCAGCCGCGGAGGCGGCACGGTGGGTCTGCCGGGGGATTTTACCGCTCCCGCCCGCTTCGTGCGGGGGGCCTACGGAGCGGCCCACGCCACCCCCGTGGGGGATGCGGTGGCGCAGGTGTTTCGGCTGATGGCCGCGGTGGCGGTGCCGGCGGGGTGCGTACGCACCGAGGATGGGCGATCGGTGTATACCCGCTACACCGCCTGTATGGATTTGCGGCAGCGGGCCTATATCTACAACGTCTACGGCTGTCACCGCCTGCGAGGAGTAGCGCTACGCCCCGCGGTGCTGGACTGCGCCCAGCTAACCACCTATCCCCTGCCGGAGCAGGAGGATATCTGGTGGCAAAATTAAAACAGCGGAGAACGATGAGTTCTCCGCTGTTTTTTTGCTTTACTTATAAAAAACCTTTGTAATATCAATTAGAGATTCAAGATCCTCCGGTATCTGTTCTTGGTTCTCATACGTTTCCGACGTATACGTGCGTGCCAACCCATATTCCGGTGTAATCTTTTGAACGGAAAAATACACGGCGTCCATATGCGGATAACCATACACCGTTACGCGCCCTCTAAAATCCTCATCTGCATAGACGCCGATGATATATCCGGGTATCAACGGCGTAGTTTCAATAATGGTTCTGCGAATCAGATAATCCTTCACCATAACGGGGAAATTGCCTGTTCCCGCCGCGTTCGCCACACGAAACGTCGCTATGAGCGTCGCTATTTCCACAACGCCCATAACCGCCATAATCACCCAATCCGTTTGGCTGAATTTGTTCATCTCACGTTCCCCTGTTAAATACGCCGTTATGAAGAGATTGACAAAGAGCATCACCACGCCCACCAGCACGTACACCAGATTTCTTTTCTGGGCAGACACCGAACTCCGTACATCATTAATTGTTTCTTCCGGCTGCTCCAACGCTTCAAACGGCATATTGCGCCGTATGACGGAACAGAGTTCATAAGAATTAGTTACACCTCTGATAGTATACTTCTTTCCGCTTTTTAGTTGAAAAAGCAGTGTGTTGGTGCCCGCTAATGCATAGACCACCTCTGACACGGGACAACAAATTCTTCTGAAAAAATGACAGCATCCTTTAATATATTGCTCGTCTACGGAAAGATGTGCGCCCAAATTGAAAAGCAAAAAAGTGATCAAAACGGTGCTGATGAGTGATCCGAAAACCAGCATCGACAACCGCGTCGCTTTATCAATGCTTGGGGAAATAGCAACCCACGCCATAAAGCACAGACAGCCAATCAAAACCACAAGATTTCTTGCCGGCTTTTTTGCAAATACCGCTTTTTTCATATTATCCTCCGCTGTTTTTTTACCATTCTATGGGGGCAAGACCGTGGCGCTGTAAAAGGGCGTTGGTCTTGGAAAAATGACGGCACCCGAAAAAGCCGCGATGGGCGGACAGGGGGCTGGGGTGCACCGTCTGCAACTTGTAGTGGATGGGGTTTGTCACCAGCTCGCCCTTGCGCTGGGCGTGGGCGCCCCACAGCAGAAACACCACGGGGGTGTCCTTTTTGTTTATTTCCGCGATGATGCGGTCGGTGACCCGCTCCCAACCCAAGCCTTTGTGGCTGGTGGGCTGTCCCTCGCGGACGGTGAGCGCCGTGTTCAGCAGCAGCACTCCCTGCCGCGCCCAGCGGGTCAGGTCGCCGTCCGCCCGCTCCGGCACGCCCAAGTCGTCGGACAATTCCTTGAAGATATTTTTGAGGCTGGGGGGCAACGGCACACCCGACGGCACCGAGAAGCACAGGCCGTGAGCCTGCCCTGCGCCGTGATAGGGATCCTGACCGATGATAACCACCTTGACGTCCGCAAAGGAGGTGTGCTTCAGGGCATTGAAGATGTTATGCATATCGGGGTATACCCGCCGGGTGGCGTACTCCTGCTTGAGAGTCTGCCGCAGGGCAAGATAATACTCCTTTTCCCACTCGTCCGCCAAAATGGCGTCCCAGTCATTGCCGATGTGTACCATCCGGTCACCTCCTTCGTAATGAAAACAGTGTACCATATTTCGGCAAAAAAGTAAACAGCGGAGGGGATAACCCCTCCGCTGTTTTTAAAACTGGAAGTAGATAAACGGATTCGCATTGGTATAAGCTAAGCAAATGAACAAGAAAATCACTGTGAAGAAAATGACCAGATGACCAAATTTGTTCAAATTCAGCAGGAGATAGTCTCCTTGAATCTGTGTATTCCCTGCCCGTTTCGATTTCACCACGGCAACGAGGCTGGCTGCCGAAACCAACACTATACAGAACAACGTCCAAGAATATATTTGGGTGATGCCGTCTTGCCAGACAAACATCCGTGTCAACACATCCAATGCCGCCGAAAGGCTTTCCGCCCGGAAAAACACCCAGCAGATACACACAAAAACATAGGTGAGCATTCCGGACAACACCGAGCCAATCGCCGTCCCCGTCTTGTTCTTGCGGATGCCTAAGAACAGTTTATGTACGCATAGCGCCGCACCGTGAAGCAGCCCCCACAGAACAAACGTATAATTTGCACCGTGCCACAAGCCACCCAAAACCATGGTTGTCATCAAATTGATATAGCGGCGCACCTTGCCTTTCCGATTGCCTCCAAGCGGAATGTACAAATACTCTTGCAACCACGTGGACAGGGAAATGTGCCACCGTTTCCAAAATTCAGTGACGTTGCGAGATAGGTAAGGCATATTAAAATTGGGTATAAAGTGATAGCCAAAACAGCGAGCCGTACCAATCGCCATGTCCGAATATCCGGAAAAATCGCAATAAATCTGGATGGAATAGGAAATAACCGCCAATATAACCGTCAACGACGAATACGCCAACGGCTTTTCAAACACATCGTCTACAAACACCGATAAGTTATCGGCAATCACCAGTTTTTTGATCAGGCCAAACAAAAAGATTTGAACACCTTCACATAGATCGCTTCGCTTCAGCGGCTTGTTTTCCTTCAACTGGGGCATAAAATCCGACGCTTTTACAATAGGACCAGCCACCAACTGCGGGAAAAAGGAAACGTACAGTGCAACGTCCAGCAAGCTGTAACTCTTAATCTCTCCCCGCATCACATCAATGGTATAACTCATGGACTGGAACGTGTAAAAAGAGATTCCAACCGGCAAAATAATGCTCAACGCGCCCGGAGTTTTGATGGAAAATAACTGAGCAAAAGAATCGATAAAGAAATTGAAATACTTGAAAAAGCCCAACGTTACCAACGGAACAATCACGCCAATGGCCAAAAACAACTTTTTGTGTCGATTTTGATCAATCCTTTTGGCGCAGAACCAAGCAATCACCGTCAAACCGCCCATCAAGAAGCAGAAGCGGTAATCCCACCAGCCGTAGAATACGTAGCTGGCCAGCAACAGCGTGCCGTGTTTCGCTAACAATTGATGCTCGTTGGACACTTTCGTCTGCAGAACTTTGCTATTCCAAACAAGAATCAGCAAATAGGTGATAATGAAAAATACCAGAAAAGGGAGACTGGAAAACGTCATTTCTTTTCACCCTCCATCAGATAGCGATACAATTCTTTGGCGATACAGGCGTGGCCATGCTTGTTGATGTGTCCCGCTCCCACCGCCGAGTTAGAAAAACCGTGGGGCAACTGATGGGTGGCGTTGTAATGCTCCGCATAGGTTGCGTGCATATTGATAAAGCCTATCCCATATTTTTCGCACAGAGAACGAAACAGCGCCTCTTCCTCCAAATTTTTGGGCTCTGTCACGCATCCGTGATAATCAAACGCCAACGGAGAGGAATACACAATCACCAATTTTATGCCGTTGTTAGCGGCGGTCTCGCCACCCCGTTTCAGCATATTCTCCAGATAGCGGGCATACTCATCCTGATCATAGTTGGAAGCATCCATCGCCGTGCGAGGCTTATCCTGCTCCAGCAGATTGGTAATCTGGGCATACGACAGGCGAAGAAAATCGCTCTTTTGCAGAACGCTCGCCAACTTAGAGGTGTATGCGGGGATTTCCGGGAAGGTTCCCTCGTCCAGCTGCTTTAAGGTGGTCAAACTGGGCTGGATTGTGTCGGTTTCAATCATCACATATTCAGCGGGTGAAAATTGCTGAATGGCGGTTTCCAGATTGTCGAAACACCGCACCATCGTGTGATCCGAAACGCCAATATTATAGGCGTACGTATTTGCGCCGTTTTCATCCCACATTTTGTTTAACAAGTAGGTATAATTTTCATCCCCAT
Organism: Acutalibacteraceae bacterium; assembly: GCA_045649625.1. Classification (GTDB taxonomy): domain Bacteria; phylum Bacillota; class Clostridia; order Oscillospirales; family Acutalibacteraceae; genus RGIG3009. The sequence goes on along the minus strand of JAZRQG010000006.1, from coordinate 3,969 downwards.
TTACGTTAAAGCCCTCGGTGTGAGAAGATCCCATAATCAAAACGTCCACGGAATCTTTCTTTTTCGGATACGTATTCACATATCCGTTTTCATCCGTCGTGGTATAGGCGAATCCCTCTGTTCCGCGGTAGGAGGCGTGATGGGTGCTCCAACGATAGTCGGTAGCGCCAGTGGCAACCTGACGACTGGGAAGATTATAAAAGAAATAACAAAACAGGGATACCAGCACACCGGCTGTGGCCGCTGCGCAGAAAGCTTTTGTCAGCCATCGTCCTATCTTTTTCACAAAATCACCACCTTAAACGGTATTGTACCACACCCAATTCGAAAAAGCAAATCGCATCAGGTATATTTTCCCCTGTATAACAGATAATAGCAACTTGACCCCGATGGGCAAATTACGTTGTGCCATACATAATCCGTCGAAAAAATTACAGCGGAGCAATTTCTCTCCGCTGTAATTTTAGTAATAACGTTTTGTACTGCTGCTTAATACAGCATTTTCAAGATTTTCTTAATGCGATGTGTATGGAATCTCTTAATTGCAAGCTCAATACAAATATAGATAACCGTACAACCCGCCACCGTAAAAACAAAGGATACCGCGGGTATCTTAACGTGAAACACGATAGATATAAGTTTTGAAACGATGGGGAGTACAGAAGCGTGCGCTACGTAAATGATCGTGCTCATACGTTTAAAATACACCGAATGTTTCCAATAACAGGGTTTGATTTTTTGAATGCCTATGAATAACAAAACACATAATGGTGCCAACATAAAATAACTGTCATTTTTGTAGCAGCCATCTAAAGAAAACACCAATTTCCATTCAGCAAATAACGCCATACCGCTGAGAACGGTCAATATGATCAACAGCGGTACGGATTTGAACTTGATTTTTTGTTCCGCGAAAAGTTTTCCTATAAACACCCAAAACAACGCGGCCGGGAAACTGCATACGAACCCGCCAAATATGTCAATATATTTATTGATGGCGGCAAGTATAACTGTATCCGCCAGAATGTTTTTGTAACTGGAGGATAACGTAACCATGCAAAACGCAAATAGCGCAATCAAAAATACAAAACCATCTTTTTTCAGTAGCTTACTTAATAAATAGATTATTAAGACGCCGAAGATCGTGGCCGTGATAAACCACGATGCCACAAACGTACTGCCAAAGAAAACGCTTTTAATAAAGGCCAATACGTTTTGGAAGAATCCTTTGGAAAAATACAATTCTTTTCGTACGTAGAGCGTAATCGGCAATAGGATAACAAACCAACACAAATATAATTGCAAATTTCTAACGACAAATTTCTTAAGAATTACCTTTTGTTCCTCTCTTGAGGCATCACGCAATTTGGAAAACACAAAATAGGAAGACATAATAAAAAACAAAGGAACGGCTATACGCACCCATGGGTACAACACCGTGGGATAGAGTGCGGAATGAATAGCCAAAACCAACCACGATAAAAAATATTTTATCAAATCATACTTGGCATCGTTTTTTGTGGCAGGTATTGATTCTGGCGTTTTTGCACATTGTTCAGAGAGTTGAAATTTTTTAAGCATTTGGGATAATCCCTTTCCGTTTGTTTGTGTTTTTGTTGTCGTGCAATATTATCAATTACTCGATACAGTTTTTTACGTATCTTTTAATAATTGTTTTTATTTTATCATAGGCTCTCCAAAAAGTAAATCTCAAAGTATAAATCTCCTTTGCTGACAGACAATCGGAACGTTATTTGAAGATTCTGTGTAGGGGAGAGGGGATTCGCGGCATACCACATTGAAACTTTTTGACAGATTTTGTATTGCGATACATAGTGTGGTGGAAAGAATAAAAGCGAGGTGAATTTCACCTCGCTTTTACTACATTACGGTATGTCTATCGTTAGTTTGGTTTCGGTATAATCTTCACCAGTAAGGTAGCTTATTGTCGCTTTGTTATCGCCATCAAACTCACACCCAAGTGCAAAATCTGCAGCTACAGGTGAAACCTTTTCAAGTTCGTATGTCTTATAATATATTGCCTTGTCAAATATATTTTGAACTATAATGAAATGCTTGCCTTCTTCATAAGCGGCAAAAACAACATAGGCGCCTTGTGCGCCTAAAACATAATAGAATGTTTCAGAAACTTTACCGTTTTCGACATCGCAATAAACCGCCCAATTGGTTGAAAGTCCTGTTCCGGTTTGGGTTTTCAATTCATAAACAGTAGTGTTTATCTGACTTATTTTAGGCTCTCGAACAACATTCTCTTTTTGGAATAATATATTGTTATTCAAATCATAGAATTGGTATGAATATCTTTTGTCATCATTTTTTGTTACGCTGTATAAATCGGTTATATCTTTATATTCCTTTTCATCAGGTTTAGTAGCACAACCAGCAACCACAAAACAAAGTAAAACACCTACTAATATTAATGATAGTGACTTTTTGATTTTCATTCAATCAACTCCCTTAATTCATTGTACCACGAGCACTTTAAAAAGTAAATCCACGCAGTATATTTCTCCCTTTATGACAAACAATAGCACCATAATTTGTTGATTAGGGAGATGGAGATAGATGAAAGCAACGGGGATTGTGAGACGAATTGAGGAATGCGTTATAATAGGGCAAACCGCTTGAAACCCGCATAAACACTAGGGTTTTCGCTGGTTTGCCCCATTGAACGCATTGGTGTCAAAAACGGGTTTTTGGGCGATTTTAGAAAGGAGCAGAATACATTCTAATATGCGTCAGAAATACATACTCTGAGCAGCCAAAATTAAATATTCAAACTGTCACAAAGCCGAATGAGCATTCGAACTCATTCGGCTTATCTTTTAGCAATTTTGCTATATGCTTTTCTGTTGATTTTATTTTACTTCGATTTTACACCGGTTTGCTTACGGATTTTACTGCCAAAACTTACAATATAGGCGTACTCAAGAGAAAAGTGCAAAAAATAAATGTCAAAGGAGACATAGAAAATGAAAAAAATTATTAGTTTACTCACAGTAGCAATGTTGCTCGTATGTGCGCTTACCGGTTGTGGCGGTAACAAAGAAGCAGTAGCAACAGACGGTTCCACATCAATGAACAAGGTTATCGGTGCTTTGGGCGAAGCCTTTGAAGCCGACACCGGCATTACCGTAACCTACAACGCTACCGGCTCCGGCGCAGGCATTCAGGCGGTTCAGGAAGGCAGATGCGACATCGGACTTTCCAGCCGCAACCTCAAGGATGAGGAAAAGGCAAACGGACTTGAAGGAACTATCCTTGCTTACGACGGCATTGCAATCATTGTAAATCCTAACAACCCTGTTTCTGACCTCTCGGTAGAAACCATCGCTAAGATCTACACCGGTGAAATCAAGAACTGGAAAGAAATTGGCGGTAACGATGCTGAAATCGTACTTATCGGCCGTGAAGCAGGCAGCGGTACAAGAGACGGCTTTGAGTCAATTACAGATACCGAGGACAAGTGTGCTTACCGTCAGGAGCTTACCTCTACCGGTGATGTGACCACTACAGTTGCAAGCAACCCAGCTGCAATCGGTTATGCATCCCTCGCATCTGTTAAAGACACTGTAAAAGCACTCACTGTTGACGGTGTTGCTGCAAGCGAGGCAACCATTAAAGACGGCAGTTATGTAGTACAGCGCCCCTTCGTTCTTGTAACCAAGAAGGATGCGAAACTCTCTGAGAGCGCTCAGAAATTCTTCGATTACATTACAAGCGAAGCCGCAAATGAAATCATCATCGCAGCAGGTGTTGTTCCTGCCAACTAAGGAATTTGGGCGACGGCGGGTATCTGCCGCCGCTTATTCCCATTGAGGTTAGAATATGAAGAAAAACAAATTGTTTGAGAATATCGTACACGGCATATTTCTCATACTCGGTTTAATAACCGTCGGCTGTGTTCTGCTCATAACAGTATATCTGATTATATCGGGTATTCCTGCC
>JAZRQG010000005.1:0-2480 GCA_045649625.1 Acutalibacteraceae bacterium | reverse complement strand
ATATCGTTTTCACGGTTAAGATACGGATACTTCGTCAACGTTTTGGCAAATTCGCGATTGATGACCGCGTATGCACCCGCAAACGCCGACAAGGCTTTCTCCACGTGAACATCAAACACCGATTCGTTGATCGGCGAGCCGAGCGTGAATGCCACAGCGTTGCCGTCCACACGAATTAACCCGCCAACGACCGACAACTTCTCACGGTGTTTGAGCAAGCGGCGAATCGCGCACCGCTCAGAAGCGAGCGGGCCATCCTGACAGTTCCCCTTTTCACGGCACCATTCATACGACAGCGCCTCGACCTCCTCGACGTTTTTATCCGTCAGTGGTTCATACTGCCAATCGTACTTGCGGGAAAAGGCGTTGATGTGATTTTTCTTACTGTGATAGGCATTACCGACCAAGGTCGCGAGATCCTCGGTGCGGTAAATATAATCGTAATCCGCATCGTTCGAGTGGAAATGCACGCGATGGGGATACAACGCACACAAGCGTTCGCGCGTTTCCTCGTCAATGCCGTGAAGCCTCAGCGGTATGCCCTGCTCATCGGTGTAGGCGCGCAACAGCGCGATCCCCTCTTCAAGCGGCACACCGATCGGCATTAAGAACGACGGAGTTTCGCCGCTGTCGCTACGTAAAAACAACGCATCATCGGCACGCGCAATATGCACGTTGTAGTGCCGACTCCACATATACGCGGTGGTATAGGAATATTCACACCCCATCCGACCGCAAACGGTCATCAGCGGTGCCGCCCATGCAGCATCTTCGAGCAGCAGTTCTCGAAATTCCAATTGCATATAACGCTTACTTCCCTTCGGTGACAAGTGCAATCAACCGTTCACTGATGGCATCGATCGGCAAGGGCTGTCCGTTTTCACCGCAGGAAACCAGATCCCACCCCATTTTCTTCGCCGCGTACAACGCACTTTCACGGCAGGTGCGCAGATAGTCAAGGTCCCGCTCGTGAATGTCCTTTTTCGCTTCGTCTCCCTCATAGCGGGTAGACAAGAGACGTTGAGAAATTTCCAGCGGCATATCCAAAAAGATCACGCGATCGGGACGCGGCAGACCGAGCAGGCCGTATTCATAGTCCTGCAGCCAGTCAAGATACGCATCCCACTCTGCACGCGGCAATTTTCCCATTTGGTGAATCGCATTGGAGGTGGTGTAACGGGCGGCTAAAATCAAACGCCCCACCTTGTAATCCTCTTCCCAAAATTTTTTATAACTGGCATACCGATCCACGGCGTAAAACGAGGATGCCGCATACGCATTCACCGCATCCGCCGCCTCACCGAACTCACCGCGCAGATACATACTGACCAAGGCGGAGGACGGCTGCTCATAATCCGGGAAACTGATTTGTCGATAGTCTATGTGATTTTGGGCAAAATACTCTTGAAGACGGACAAGCTGTGTGGATTTGCCACTGCCATCCAATCCGTCAAGCACCACCAAACGCCCCATCAGGAATTCCCCTCTCTGAGCAGCTTATACTTCTCGCGCATTTCCAAAATCTTGCCGCAACTCATTTTGCCCTCGGGGCAAGCACCGCTGACACACGGCGGACCCGCTTGCTTGAACAGATGCGGTGCAACCTCTAAGCAAAGCGCCAACATACGATCTGCAAGCTCACGAATCTCCCACTGGGCACGGCTGCAACAACGGTGACGGAAGAAATTAATCAGGCTGCGCGCATTCATGGTGACGATCATTTTGGTCGTACACGCATTCGGTAACACAAACCGCGCGTCCTCGATCGCCTTCTTTTCGGCGGCGCGCTCGGCCGCCTTTTGCTCCATGCCGGTATCAAGAAATGCTTTTAGGTGTTTTTCTTTGAGCAGGGCGGTCAGTTCCTCGTAATGGCGCTGATCCTCGTCCATCGCTTCACGATACAGCGCCTCCGCCTCGGGAATCGCCGCAATTTCGGGCGGCAACACATATTCAAACTGTTTTTCCGCGACATAGCGCTGGCTTTGTACGCTGTACGACGCAATACGATGGCGTGTAATCTGTGCAAGCAACGAGCGCGAAACGCCCTCAATGCCAAAGGTGAAGGTGGCGTGCTCAATCGGACTTTCGTGGCCGATTTCAGCAAGCATATCCACAAATGCCGCTGTTTTTTCTTCCGTCAAACCTTCACGAATTCCATCAATTGTGGAAGCCGAATAACATAAACGTGCCGCAGACGCGACGGTATGTTCCGGGGATGGTGTATGCGCAATCAAGGTGACATGCATAGCAAACACTCCTTTTTGCAAAAATAGCAATACAGATATAGTATATCATACCACAAATTCATGTTCAAGACTTTTATGGGGCGCCCATTCCCCTTTTTCACGAAATTTTAACAATTTTCTATTGAATTACCGCATCCGAATCCGTATACTGGTACTGTTGGAAAAAGGAGGTGTGCCATCGTGCAACGATCGGATAACTACCAAAAGCGTCGACGCACGCTTGCATGCTGCTCG
>JAZRQG010000004.1:0-10956 GCA_045649625.1 Acutalibacteraceae bacterium | reverse complement strand
TCTTGCGTTGAAGTGAAATAGATTAAGCCAAGTACTAACCTTATTTTACAGCAGAATACCAGAACAGAATTTTCTTTTCGATATGATTTATGACTGTCTCTTCGAGAGTATATGATTTACTTTTCGAGAGCAAGTTGCACCTGCGCTCATTACAAACTTTGGTAAGATTAAAACTTTCGGCTCTCTGCAAGTTGTCATTCGCTTTAGTGAATGACAAGCTGCAGGAAGCCGAAGAAAGTAACGATAAAACTTAAGAAGCAGGTGCTATGACTATCATTTCTATGATGATAAATGACTGTCCTTTTGAAATGATTTATGACTCTCTTTTTGGGAGCCGAGATTAGCAGGGCATAATACCCCGCGTCAAAGAAGAATCAGTAAGAAATGAAGGTTCGTACACACCTTTGACAGTGGGTGTATTATGCCCTGCGTACTTTCATTTTAAGAGCCATATAGGTTAATGATAGATTTATTATAGATAACATTAAATGATGATAAATTATATTTATGATGTTACTAAATATGGCTCTTGTATGATTGATGATGTACTTTTCGAAATGATATATTATCTATCTTTTTGAAATGATATTTTGAAATTACTTTCTTTCCCTTAAAAAGGATTGTGCTGACCGTCATTTCGAGATTACTTTCTTTTCGATATCAGGTCAGCACAATCTGCTAAAAGATTTTTTATGCTCATCGTTTTGAAATGATATATGACTTTCATTTCGAAATGAGCAAAGGCGTCCTATTTACATTTTGAATTGCTTTATGACTGTCATTTTGAAATGAGGGAGAGAAAATTTTCGTACACAAAATTATTTTGGTCAGGAAAACACTAAATATTTTAATGACGAAAATACCAATTTTTTATATTTTTCGTACACAGATTTTTACGCAAGGCTTGGTCCCTATCCTTGCGTTGAAATAAAATTTTTAGAGAAAGGAGACGGTTTGCTATGTCAGATTCTAATAATATTACAGTGCTAAATCCGGGTTTGTATAAGAGCCTACTCGCTCAAGTCGAGTCTATCTATAGGCACAGCAACGAGCTTAGCTTTAAGACAAGGGCTCGGTACTATGAAGCAACAAAAAGATTCTGTAAGTTTTTAGCCGATAATTTTCGTTTACAAAACTTTAAGAATGTGGAAGATCGACACTTTAAAGCCTATGTGGAGCATCTGAAAGAAAACAACTCTGCCGCTACTATTCAATCCGATCTGTCAGGCATAAGGTATTTCCACAGAAAATCCGGCAGTAAAAATAGACTTTCAAAAAATGATAAGCTATCGCTGCCTAAACGTGCGACAGGCGTTAAAGACCACTCGTGGCTGAAAACCGAGATTGATAATATGCGACAGTTGGCTATCGAGCAAGGTCGACAGGACGTGGTGATTGCCATAGATTTTGCCCATGAGTTTGGTTTACGGCTTGAAGAGATTTGTACCCTTAGAGTTGAATACCTTATGTCCACCTTAAAGACCGGGCAACTTGTTATAAAGGGCAAAGGCGGTCAAACAAGAGCTATTGATTTAAGTGCAAAGCAACGCAGTATTATTACTAAATATTTGGATTATGCACGATGCTCGGGTCGATACCCGAGGGATTACTTAATCTCCGCAAGTGAAAAAGACGGAGTCAAGCGTGAAAAGCGTTCTTTGCAGAACTGGATGAGTTATAACCGAAAAAGCTTCATAGTAGAAAACCGTGAAGATTTATACGAAGACGGTAAAAAAGAAAGAACTGAGACAATCTCATGGCATGGACTCAGACACACCTACGCACAAAGAACCTATGCCGAAGCTTTGGAAGAGAGACCAAAGAAAGCACGAAAGATTGTAAGTGAAAACTTAGGTCACCATAGGACCGAAGTAACAAGAAGCTATTTGGCTGATAAGCCACAGAAAAAGTAAGATATTAATTAAAATGATGAAGGAATTTTTAAAATTGACGACAATATCCTGCTGACGAAAATCTGCGGGATTGATATATAGGGACAAACAAAGGAAGTAAAGGAAAAACAAATATAACAGAGTCCAGACTTGCAGGTTGCCCGCCTGCAGGTATACATATCTTACATACCTTGCAAAACTCAAAGGCAAGGACAAGAAGGAGAAGTTGAAATTGAGATTGAGATATGTAGAAAGGAAATCGTATGATGTATTTTTATATGCATCATCTGATTTGGGCAACTTTCGTAAATACACATAGGAATAGCGGACAACACCTCACGCATATAGTTTATGCACATAGGAGGTACTCGGTATGAAGACATTTGCACCGATTAACGTTATTGTCCACTATCCCACAACAGAAGAAGGATGGCGAGAACTAAGACGGCGTGTAGCCGGTGTTCACGCCGATGGAGTACTTAATAGCATTTCTAAGTTAGATTGCCCAATCAGAGAAAAGGAAAGACTGCTTAATGCGATTATAAAAGATACAAAAGAACAGATTAAAGCTGAACAGAAAAAGTAGTCTGAAACAAGATGACCGCCTCACAAAAAATGTGAGGCGGTCGTCCGTTAAACCGTGATTCGATCCTTGAAATATTTCTCCCAAGATTTAAGACTAATTTGTTTTCGTTCACTTTCCCAAAGTCTAATCATATTAGCATCCACACCAACAAGCCTTGCAAACGGTCTTTTGCCGAGATTAAGACTTTCTCGGTGCTCTCGTATTAGTTTACCTTGTCCGACTGCTATAAAGCGGTTATAATCATCAAGAAGGTCATATACAGGGATATTATAGAGTTTGGAAAGCTTGTCCGCCACGGTTTTATCAAAGCCGTTGTGATTGCCTGTTTCAAGATTTATGTATGTGCTACGAGCAATGCCAACAATCTGCGCCACTTCCTTTTGCATAAGACCAAGCTTATGTCGACAAAATCTCAAGCGGTCGGGGATGTTATCAATATCCTCGTAAGAGTGGTACTGTTTGTTAAACAACTGAGCTTCAAGTAGTTTGCGTGGTGCCATCAATCTAAAACTAAGAACAAACAAAGGAGAGTGTTTTGTTTCGCCGTTTTCGGTGTGCGACATTATATACATATTTTCTGACGTCTGCTCGGTAATTCTCCAATGGGGAGTTCTTTTCGCAACCAAAAACTCATTTGTGAGAGGGTTGCATTTTCCACGCACCGCGCCGCGTAGGTTGCCAGTCTGACTCCCTTGGTATAATCAAAAGTATTGATCGCTTTGATTAACCCGATGGTACCAATGGAAATCAAATCGTCCTGATCACGCGCGGAACTGTAATATTTTTTGATGATGTGAGCGACTAAACGCAGGTTGTGCTCCACCAATCGGTTGCGTGCGGCGAGATCGTCGTGCTCGCGGAACGCCACCAAACAAGACAGCTCTTCTTCGGCCGAAAGCGGATGCGGAAACGAGCCGGTGTTGACAACCTGAAGCGCCATAAAGAAGATCCGCGATAACGTTCCAAAAATCTCAAACAACATAAAATCCGTCCTTTCTCCACACTGTATGAAAAAAGAACGGAGTTTTTGCCTGTCCTCACACGAATCGCTTAAAAAGTTCGAAATCGTAATGTAAAATCAAAGAATATTGATGTAAAATAAGCGCTTTCCCTTGCTTTTCTTCTCAAAATATGGTATGAAAAGAATGGGAATACTCACGTTGAGGAGGACGAAAAATGAGAAGTAATTTTTACCAGCAAAATACCGCCAATTTCCCGAGAATGGAAACAGATAAGCTGTTTGTGGATTATTCAAACACCGCCAAATACAGCGGCTTTATGAGTAATGCCTTTGCGTTTGTCGAAAACGCCCAGTTGCTCCGAACCGATCTGTGGGATCGTTTCGTTCAGCAGTTCCGTGAAGAAGCAGATACCGACAACGGTTGGCGCGGCGAATATTGGGGAAAAATGATGCGCGGTGCCTGTTTTGTATACTCTTACACCAAAAACGAAAAACTGTACCGCATTTTAACACAAACCGTTAACGATATGATCGCAACCGCCGATGAGGTGGGCAGAATCAGCAGTTATCCCGTGGATCTGGAATTTGACGGCTGGGATATTTGGTCGAGAAAATACGTCCTGTTGGGGTTGCAATATTTCATGGAGATCTGTGACGACGATGCTTTGAATGCTAAAATCGTTCAGTCAATGTGCAAGCAGGTCGATTACATTATCTCCAAGATCGGTGCGAAAGAGGATGGCAAGCTGCCCATCACCAGTGCAACCTGCGAGTGGCGCGGTCTGAACTCCAGCTCTCTTCTTGAGCCCATCGTGCGCCTTTACAACATCACCGGCGAACAAAAATATTTTGACTTTGCCGAATACATCGTCGAGGCAGGCTTCACCGATATTGCCAACCTGATTGAACGCGCTTACGTAAACGATTTTGACCTGTATCAATATCCGGTCACCAAAGCTTATGAGATGATCTCCTGCTTTGAGGGCCTTTTGGAATTTTACCGTATTACCAAAGACGAAAAGCACAAGACGGCGGTTATCAACTTTGCTGATCGCATTTTGAAAAGCGACATCACCGTTATCGGCACTTGCGGATGCACCGGCGAGTTGTTCGACCACTCCACCGTGCGACAGGCAAACACCACCAACCACCCGATCAAGCAAGAAACCTGCGTAACGGTTACATTGATGAAATTCTTCTATCAAATGACGCTGCTCACGGGCGATCCGAAGTACGTTGACGCGTTTGAAACCGCGTTGTATAACGCGTATCTCGGCGCTTTCAACACCGAAGGCGCCGTTGAGCCTCGTCTGATGGAGCAGCAGCCGGATTGGGACTTTGAACCGCTCCCGTTTGACAGCTACAGTCCCCTCACCGCGGGTGTCAGAGGCTACTGGATCGGCGGTCTTAAACACATGAGCGACAATCACTATTACAGCTGCTGCGCCTGTATCGGCTCTGCGGGTATTGGTTTGGCACCGAAAATGCAGTTACTCACCAGCAAAACCGGTTTTGCGCTGAATCTGTTTGTCAACGGAACAGTCGCTTCCAAAACGCCGAACAACCAAGATATCGTCTTTAACGTGAAAACCGCTTACCCGGTGGACGGCATCGTGGAGATCACCGTCGACACCGCGGCTCCCGAAGCATTTGAGCTTCTCATTCGCAATCCCGCATGGAGTAAAACCACTTCGATTGCGGTCAACGGCGAGGCTGTTAAAGCCGAAAGCGGCTATACTCGCATTGAGCGCGTATGGCAGGCCGGCGATACCATTACCGTTGAGTTGGATATGCGCACTGAGGTCATTCGCCCCATTCCTTACGGATCGCTGGTGTTGATGACCGACATTCGTTGGGGATACAATTATTCTGTTTCCAAATTCGACCGCGAGGATCCGCTTGCCAAACATCACGTGGCGCTGCGCCGCGGACCGATCATGCTGGCACAAGAAAATCGACTGGGGTATTCCGTGGACGATCCGTGTTCCATCAAGATCAACGACGACGGTTATGTGGACGTTACCCTTACCGAAACCGACGTCTATCCGAACATCCTTGCCGTTAACGTCCCGCTGACGGATGGCGGTACCATGCTCGTTACCGATTATGCTTCCGCCGGTAAGCTGATGAATAACGAAAGCAAAACGGCGGTTTGGATGCTGACAAAATAAGGCCTAACAAAAAAGTCGTTCTTTCCTCGTGTGAAAGAACGGCTTTTTATATGCTTTTTTAAGAGTGTACCGCTGTCGAATAGTCCAGATCCGCAACCGCTTTGGCGTTGACTTCCTCCGGGCTTTTATAGGTCGGCACAAGCTTTTTCATGGCTGCGACAATCTTTTCCTTGGAATCAGTGACAAGCACGGCATCCAGCTCGCGCAGCTTTTCGCGAATATCGGCCAGTGTAAAGGGCTCTTTTTGACGCTCAATAAAAATTTTACGGTTGGCTGTTACCGTGAGATCTTCACTGCGCATCAAAAGCTCTTCATACAGCTTTTCGCCCGGACGCAGACCGGTTTCAACGATCGGCATATCCACGTACGGTGTGTAGCCCGATAGGCGTACCATGTTTTCTGCCAATTCCAGAATACTGACGGGCGATCCCATATCCAGTACAAAAATGCCGGATTGTTCTGCCATTGCTCCGCATTGTAACACCAGCTGCACGGCTTCGGGGATGGTCATAAAATAACGGATGATCCGTTTATCGGTCACCGTGATCGGCCCGCCGTGTTGAATTTGCCGTTGAAAAAGCGGAATCACCGAACCGTTAGAGCCCAACACGTTTCCGAACCGTACCGCAGCATAGCAAGTCTTGCTGGCGTTGCTGATGCCCTGAACAACCATTTCGCATAACCGTTTAGAGGCACCCATCACGTTGGTGGGATTGACTGCCTTATCGGTCGAGATCAAAATAAATTTTTCAGCCTTGTATTTATCCGCCGCTTTAGCCACGTGGTACGTGCCAAAGACATTATTGCGAATTGCCTCTTCGGGGCAGTTTTCCATTAACGGCACATGCTTGTGCGCCGCAGCATGGAAAACGACCTGCGGATGATAGCGTTCAAACAAGCGATTGACCTTATGCTCATCACGCACCGATGCAACTTCTACACGCAGGTCTAAAGCTTGTCCGTGCGTATAGTGCAATTCTTGCTGAATATCGTACGCGTTGTTTTCGTAAATATCCACAACAATCAACTGGCGCGGCTTTTGCTTGGCGATCTGGCGGCACAGCTCCGAACCGATCGACCCGCCGCCACCGGTCACCATAACGACCTTGTCGTTCAGGAACGCATCAGCTGTATTCGAATCAAACACAACCTGCGGACGCCCTAGCAAGTCCTCGATCCGCACATCCCGTGCTTGCTTCATCAGCGGCTTTTCGGATACGCTCGATAAAGATAGTATGTCCGGCAACAAGCGCACCTTGCAGCCGAGCGGCATACAAAGCTGCAAAATTTCTCTGTGTTTCTTCTCGCCGGCAGACGGAATGGCGACAAAAATGGTACGGGCATTGTACCGTTCCACAATATCGGCCATACGACTGATCGGACCTTCAATCGGCACGCCTTGTATTTGCTTGCCGATCTTAAGCGGATCATCGTCTACCAAACACACCGCACGATAAGTGTTGTTTGCGTTGCGGCACATTTCACCGAGCAACAAGACACCGGCATCACCGGCACCGATAATGATCGCCGCCGTTTTGTTTTGCGCCATACGGCTGGAAACCGTCCAATCCCGATACCGACGATAGCACAACCGCATTAATAACATCAGTAAAAGCGGCACCATGGTCGAGAACAGCATGGGAATCACGGGAGGGGTTTTCCGAAAGGCAACACCGACAATCAATAAATACAAAATATAGCCTACGGCGCCCGCCTTAAACAGCGCTAAGTACTCTCGGCTCATCGCATAACGCCACAGGCTGGCGTAGGTTTTAAATAAGATCATACTGAGCTGGATGCACAACCCCAACAGTAAAAAGTGAAACGGGGCCTTGCGATCAAAGAAATGAACAAACCCTCCGTCACTGTGTACCGACAGAAAATACAGAGCGAAGAGACTGATCGCCAGTATAACCATATCGATCAAGACAACACACAGCTCCCGCACCTGGGAAAAGCGAGAATGCCCGGTCACCTGACTTTTTTCTTTCACGTAAAATCACCTCAGTCTCCCGTCAACGAGGAGAAAATGGGGCTACGAAATTCATGTTTCGGCAGTTTGCGTATACGTATTATAGGAGTAATCGTGTGCTTTGTAATACTTGTACCGATCATAACGGCTGTACGGGCGACCGTCTTCTTTCATATCCGAAATCACAACGCCCAGCAAATTGCCTTGCACATCCTGAATGTTGGCGATGGCTCGGCGAAGTTCCTCGTAAGTCGTCTGTCCTTGGCGGGTAATCAGCACAGTCCCGGCCGCCTTCTCACACAACACGAGCGAGTCTGACACCACACACAGCGGCGGGGTATCAATAAATACGTAATCGTACAGGGCAGATACCTCATCCAATAACTTGTCCATGTTGTCCGAACCGAGAAGTTCCGAAGGATTCGGCGGCAAGGAACCGCTGGGAAGCAAGTCCATTCCGTTCGCCACTTCACGGCATACACACTCGTCAAAGCGAAGTTCTCCGGATAAAATACGGGACAAACCGTTGTGCTTTTTCACACGGAAGGTCTTGTGTTGAGAAGGTTTGCGCAGATCTGCATCGATCAACAGAACGCGCGCACCCGTCTGCGCCATCGTAATGGCCAAATTAGATGAAGCTGTTGTTTTGCCCGCATTGGGTTCTGCGCTGGAAAACAGCACAATTTTCCGCTTGTGAGGAGCCAACGCAAACAACAAGTTCGTGCGAACAGTCTTATACGCCTCGACAATCTGGAAAGTGGTCGCTATGGGACGCGCGTTTACAGCGCTGTTGTCGTTTCCGTTACGCATGATGTTTACCCCCTTTTCTGCCGTTGTTGGGTGTGAAGCTGGGGATCTCACCCAATACCGGTACGTTGATCTGCATCTGTAACGTTTCTTTGTCGCGGATGGTGTTATCCAAAAATTCGTGCAGAAGAATGACCGCTACGGAAAGTGCCAACCCGATCAGTGCACCGATCAACGCACTGCGCAAGACATTCGGCGCGGTCTGCACGGCCTCAGTCGCATCCTCAACAACATTCGCCGAGGTGGCCTCTCCGGTCATAGTGGGGAACGTATCCGCAATCGCGTATGCCATTGCACTGCACGCCCGTTGCGCCATCTTCGGGTCACTATGTCTCGCAGAAATTTCAAGCAAAGTAGTGTCCTCCACCAACGAGGAAGAAACCATGCTCTTGAGCTCATCGATTGAAAGTTCACCGTTTAACCGAGTATAAGCTTTGTTCAGCACCGGCTGAGTCTTCATTACAACGGCGTAGGTATTCGCTAAGTACTCGGCCGCTGACAGATTGCTGACGGTTGCACTGTTCGTCTGCGTATCCGATGCCATGTTACGAACATACAACAGGGAATAGGAAGTATATTGTTCCGGAACAAAGAAATAGGCATACGATGCAAACAGCAGTACGCCTACCGCAACGCTGGCGACAATCCATTTGATTCGTCCCAACAACACGCCAAAAATGAGTTTGATATCCATTTCTTGCATGGAGAAGAACACTCCTTTTTGTAATTTTGCATATATTTTACGGCTTTCACCGCATACAAACCTATGGTAATTATAAAACATTCCCGCGTGTTCGTCAAGCCCAATTATTAATTGGTACATTGTTCCTCGTTTTTCAAAAAAATCGTCTTTTCGGTGTTGAAAAATGTGTAAAAATTTTATATAATGTACGATGTATGCAAAATAACGGAAAGGAACGTACCACGTATGCTTCAACATTTTTCCTTTTTGTGGGAAAGTATTCTTGCTTTTCTGACCGGTATCGACGTTAACGGTGACGGTATCATCAACCCCGGTGTTCTTTTGGCGGATGGCACCATTTCACCGGATATCACCGGTTGGAAAATGCTCGTCATGCTCGCGATCGGCGGCCTGCTTATCTGGCTGGCGATCGCCAAAGACTTTGAACCGTCTTTGTTGATGCCAATGGGTCTCGGTGCCATTTTGGTAAACCTCCCCTTCACCGGCGCTGTCGGCACGGCTGCCGACGGCTCTCAAGGCATCATCGACTGGCTGTTCAAAGTCGGCATTGAAGCCTCCGAAGCCCTGCCGCTGATTCTGTTCATCGGTATCGGTGCCATGATCGACTTCGGCCCCCTGCTCTCGAACCCCAAAATGTTTTTGTTTGGCGGTGCCGCACAGTTCGGTATTTTCTTAACCGTTGCCGTTGCCGCTTTGTTGGGCTTTGATTTCAAAGATGCCGCTGCTATCGGCATCATCGGTGCGGCAGACGGTCCCACCGCAATTTTGGTAGCGAACGTGTTTGATACACCGTTGTTACCTGCCATTATGGTCGCTGCGTACTCGTATATGGCGCTCGTGCCCATCATTCAACCCCTCGCCATAAAAGCAGTCACGACCAAAAAAGAACGGATGATTCGCATGTCCTATAACCCGTCGTCCGTTTCCCGCAAAACGCGCATCCTGTTCCCCATCGTGGTAACCGTGATCGCCGGCCTGATCGCACCGAAATCCGTGTCGCTGGTCGGTATGCTGATGTTCGGTAACCTTTTACGCGAATGCTTAAAACTTGACAACTTGTCCCAGACCGCACAAACTTCGCTTGCCAATCTCATTACCATCGTGTTGGGTCTGTCGATCGCCGCCAGTATGAAAGCGGAAAACTTTGTCAAGCTCGATACCATCATCGTTATGGCTCTCGGCTTGGTTGCCTTCGTGTTCGACACCATTGCCGGTGTTATGTTTGCAAAGCTGCTCAACATCTTTTTACCGGAAGGCAAAAAGATCAACCCGATGGTCGGCGGTGCCGGTATTTCGGCATTCCCGATGTCAGCCCGCGTTATTCAAAAAATGGCGCTTAAAGAAGACAATCAAAACCATCTGCTGATGCACGCCGTAGGCGCCAACGTGGCAGGACAAATCGGCTCCGTTGTTGCCGGAGGTATCATTTTAACGGTTGTTCCGAAATTGCTGGGTGCTTAAAAGGGGGATTTGACAATGACTGCTCTTCATAACGCTTTATTGTTGATGCTGCTCGGTATGGTCGGCATCTTCGCTGTTATGCTACTCATCATGATCGCCGTTAACCTGCTGAATAAATTTGCCAAGGATAACGACAATAAATAATTTTCGAAAGGATCATTCGTTATGGCTGATAATAAAAAAATGGTCGAAGCGATCACCTCAATGGACGAAAACTTCGCTCAATGGTATACCGATGTTGTCAAAAAAGCGGAGCTCGCCAGTTATTCCGGCGTGCGCGGTTGTATGATCGTGCGCCCGTATGGCACGGCACTGTGGGAAAACATCCGCAACGATCTGGATTCTCGCTTCAAAGCACTCGGTCACGAAAACATTATGATGCCCATGTTCATTCCCGAAAGCC
>JAZRQG010000003.1:0-15095 GCA_045649625.1 Acutalibacteraceae bacterium | reverse complement strand
TGGAACATCTCACCGGCGCCTTCACAGTCACTGGAGGTGATAATGGGGGTGTGCGCATACACGAACCCGCGTTCTTGGAAGAAGCGATGGATCGCGTAAGCGGCAACCGAGCGCACGCGGAACACCGCACTGAACGTATTGGTGCGGGGACGAAGATGCGCAATCGTACGCAAAAACTCCATGGAATGACGTTTTTTCTGCAAGGGGTAATCAGAAGTAGAGGCACCCTCCACCTCAATCGCCGTGGCATGCAGCTCGCACGGCTGCTTTGCCTCGGGTGTTAACTGCAGCATGCCGTGCACACAAAGGGCAGCACCGACGTTTTGATGGCAGATCTCGTCAAAGTTATCAAGCTTTGATTCCTCAACAATGACCTGCAAATTGCGTTGGCAACTGCCATCATTCAGCTCGATAAATGCCAGTGATTTGGATTGGCGCAATGTGCGCACCCACCCGCAGACGGTGAGTTCCTGCTCAGAGAGAGCAGCCGCATCCGCGTAGACAGCGGCGATTTCATTTCGTTTCATAACCAGATTCCTTTATCAAAAAAGATTTACACAGGACATTATACCAAATATTGCCGAGAAAACAAGAGGGAAACGAGAATTTCTACTCCGCTCCCCGATATAAAACCAAAAGCTCGTCGGTAGCGGCCCACACTTCGTAGCCTTTTTGCAGGCAGGTATCGCGGTACGTTTCGGAGAAGGCGGCATAGTTCTCGCGCATATCCAACACAACGTAATCGGTATCGGGCTCTTCGTGATAAAAATCTTCATATATCACGTCGCGCTGTGCCAAATGTGCCACCAACATTGTGGACGCGGTTACCGAAGCGTCCTTCGGTATCTCGTCCAGTACGGCTTCCATGGCAGTGAACGTATCGCCGTTGTTGATCCATCGCCCAACGTAGGTTTCAATTTTCGGCATAACGATCATAGCGTATAAAAAGCAGGAAGAAACCACGCTGAACAACAAAAGGTTACGCTGCTTGGACATCGGTCGATCGGCAATATTTTGCAGGTACAAATACAAGCAAAAGGCGAGGGAAGCAAAGCTGTATTGAAACCCGATATCGTATTGATGCACGAAGCCGGACAGCAGATTCAGTAAAAGCGGTGTCAGCAAGAGATACCGGCTGTACTGCTTTGTTCGCCACAACACAAGTCCGAACGGCAGCAACATCTGTAATAAATAGATCGGTTTCTCGGTGGTACTGTTCACAAACGATACCAGCACTTCCAAAAAATAACCGGGGGCGCGTAGTAAGGTTTGCCAAAACCCGCCGACCGTTTTGGATTCATCAAACAACGCGCTGTAGCGTCCGATCATTGCACCGGTGCCGTAGGTGTTAAGCAGAAAGATCGCCATGCCGAAATACAAAAGGGTACCGATGATAAGCGGTACGCCCGTGCGGTGATCCTTGCGAGAAAACAAGAGATACACGCCGAAGATCGCTAAAAAAGCGGCAGCATCTTCTTTTACCAGTAAAATAAGAACCGCTACGATGAGGAACCAACGTTTGCGACCGGTTTCATAGCAGTAAAACAACCAAAGCAACAGTGGAAGTAAAAAGCAGTTCTCATGCAGGTCATACGAGCAACCGGCACTCACCGCAGGATGCGCGGCATAAAACAGCGCAAGCAATACGGTGTACTTATACGGCAAACGGAAATGCTTTGCCAACAAATACACGGGCAGCATACCGCTTGCCAGTATGAGTGCTTGACCGATCTGTAATGTGATGGGCGAGGGGAACAGCATATAAAACGGTAACAAGAGGTAATAGATAGGGGAAATATGAACGGCAAAATGCGAGAGCAGCATATTGCGTTCCGAGGTGGTAAGTGGCAAAAAGCGTTCCTTCATGTTGTGGAACATGTTACAAAACAGCCCAAAATCAAAGTTCGGTGCAGCAAAGGTGCAATATCGCATCACCGTGAAAAGAGCGATACTGCTCGCCAGCGCTATGCCGAAAATCAGAACCCATACACGGCAGGCCTTGGCGGGCACACTGCGTCTGCCCATGAGTGATACCGAGGGGTTTTTGAGCACCGGCAAGGTGACCAACACAACGGCGAACAGCACGATCAGCAGATACGCATACGGCGATTTTCCGCCATACCGATACACCAATATCAGTCCGTACAAAACGGCACCGACGCACAATACAAGGTCGTCGAGTACAGGTTTGTTGCCGTAGATTTTTAAAAGACCGAGCGCCAAGAAAAGCACCGCGAATACCGAGAGAAACAACCAAGAGGGTATGCGAAACCAGATCTCACAGCACTTAAACAGCGTGCAAAGGCATAGCCAACTACCCAGCAGACGTTTGATGCAGGGGGCGGGTTCAAAAAACTTTTTCAACACGGTGCATTCCTCCTTTTGAAAGATTGAACCAATACCCCTTTGCAACGATTTCTCGTGCAAAGGGGCATGAAGTCATTAGGGTTTGGTTGTAGTGGCAGCAGTGGTGGTTTCGGTTGAGTCGGAGGATTCTGTTTCCGTAATGATTTGTGTTAAAGTCAGCAGCTTCCACTCATCGTCTATCTGTACGAAGGTTAAACGGCAATGGAAGGGGGCGCTTTCAATCACTTGCTTTTTACGCGTATATACCGGTTGGAAAAAGACCTCGCAGGAGAAATCCGAAGGGGTATATTGCGTATAAGCGGAAACGACGACGTCTTTGAATTGATACGCATCGTGACCTGTGAACCAGTGGTTGCTGAAGTTTTGTATCGTAGTATACAGATCACTGCCTTTGTAGACCAGCTTCAACAGGTCGGCACGCTGGGCATCACGGGCAACAAACTCGGCGTATTTAAATGCTGTTTTCTTAGCAAGTTCCTCGTGCTCGGTGCGCAGCGTTTCGGTGGTCGGATAGTAGACGTGATAGGAGGCATCCCCTGTTTTGGCAATTTTACAAACATCACCGCTGAGTGTCAACGCTTCAATAGTCGGCGGATTCAGCATTCCTTCTATGGTGTAGCAATAGACAAGAGGAAGCGTATCCGGATCCTTAGCACCACCTAAGACGGTTGTTTGTGCCGGTGTGCAGGGGAGGTTGAGCAAAGACAGATCCACACCGTTGATGGTGATTCGCATATTGTCCGATGCATAAATAGAGGTTGTGGGTTGATATTGAATTTCCGTCACATAACTCCATGCGGTTTCGGCCCATTCGGGATTTTTGAGCAGAGTCAATCCGCAGACGCGTTCTCCCTCAATGTAAAAGGAATACTCTTTGCGCTCATTCAATGAATCGCCATTGGCAGTGGATTTTTCACGTGCGGTAAGGGTAGTGATGTCACCGGCAAAGGTGCGTTTCAAATATTTGATGAACTCATCCTTGGTGTTGAGTATGGTTTCCTCAACATCTGATGATGCGTAGATGGCTTCATAGTCGGCGTCGCGTATCCACTGCATATAGTTGTTTAATGCGGCGGTTGGGGTGGCAGATTCGTAAGCTTGCAGATAGTTATAGAAAAACCACAGGCCCACTGTTGCGAGTACCATAAGCGACACGAAATACGCCACCAATAGTTTCCAAAAGAGACGCTTTTTACGGGGCCTTTCGTCCGCCGTTTCAAATTCGGGATAAACGGCCACCTCGATGACGGTATCCTCCGCCTGAATGATTTCCGCTTCGGGTTGTTCTTGCAGAATCGTATTTTCAGTCACACAAACACCTGCTTTCAAACGACAATAATCGCGGTCGGAATTCTGCGCGGCCCATATAAAGATGAGCAGCTGTTGATGATTTCTCCGTTATACACCATGGCGGTGGAAGTGCCGCCATCCAAATTGGCGGCATTGATGGCCCCATGCTCCAGCATAATATTAATGCAGTCTTTATACGTGGCCCCCAGCGTGTGAGGCTGACGTCCGTCAATCACCAGTATCAACACAGCACCGTCTTCTCGTTGACCGATCACCGTGCGCGGATTAACACCGCCGCTTGTTCCGGAGACTTCAGCAGGAGTTCCGTTGATAATGAATGCCGGTCCAAAGCTGACGGCATCACGTATATTTCGATCCAACGCTTCCTGCGCCGACATTTTACCAACGATCAGCCGATTGTCTGTATCGAAAGCCACTAAGGAAGTTACGGCTGTTTGTGAACCAAAGACGAGGTTCCCGTCACGAATGATGATCCCTAACGGAACACCGCCAGTTCCATAACCGTTCGTATCCGAGAATCCACCGCCGTTTACCGCAGCGACCGCACCAAACTCCTTGGCGAAGGTCACAACGGTTTTACCGCCGACTTCTTCACTGAAGGTGGAGAGTGCAGCAACTTTGACACGGGAAGGATCGTGCACAATCATCATTTTGCCGGAGTAGGAGGGGCCGGTAATATCTAAAATCTCAATCGTGTCCGGAGAGACACCTTGTTCATTTTCCGTAAACTCGGTATCGCTATCGGTGATGTCTTCCGTTTCGATGACGGCGTTGCCGCTTACAATGTCAGCGATTTCTTCATCGGGAAGAAAAACAGATGGGATAAATTTGAGGGCGCTGGTTTCCAACATCGTGTTAACAAACATATCGCGCGCGGTGAGAGAAGGTCCTTTACACAGCACCCAACAAAATCCGATTATTATAATCAGCAAAGCGAGTACGGTTGTTCCGACAACGGCAAAAAAACGGCCTATGAACCGTCCGAAAGCAGCACCCTTGGAATTGTGTTGCATGATATACATCACCCAATCTTTAAAATACTAAACTAAAAGTTATAATACTATATTTGTCGTGGCGTTGTCAATCGTTTCGTACTTTACAGAAGCGACTTACGGTGATATACTGAGAAACATAAAGAAAGGGGCAAGGTTATGCATCTTCCGTCGTATGTTTGCGACACGCTGTTTGCGTTGGAGCACGCCGGTTTTGAGGCTTATGTTGTCGGCGGTTGTGTGCGTGACAGCGTTCTCGGGTTAGTGCCGCATGATTTTGATATTTGTACGAACGCTTTGCCGGAGCAGATTTTATCGGTTTTTTCGACCAAAACGGTGATCCCCACGGGTATTCAACACGGCACGGTAACGGTACTTATGAAGGATCATCCGCTGGAAATTACCACCTACCGCACCGAAATCGGTTATCACGATCACCGCCATCCCGATACAGTGCAGTTTGTCAACACGATAGAACAAGATCTCAGTCGTCGCGATTTTACGGTCAATGCCATGGCATATCATCCCATGCACGGGCTCGTTGACCCGTTCGACGGAGCTGCCGATGCCGAGCGGCGATTACTGCGTGCCGTCGGTGATCCTGAAACGCGCTTTGAAGAAGATGCCTTGCGTATTTTGCGTGCGCTGCGCTTTGCCTCGATGTACGGTATGGAGATTGAGCACAAAACAAAAAACGGGTTACTTGCTTGTGCACCGCTCTTAACCGAGATCGCCGCCGAACGTGTGGGGGAGGAACTGAGGCGCATGCTCAAGGGTGAGCATATCGACCGTGTTCTTTACGATCTGTATCCCGTGTTATTTCCCATTTTACCTGAGTTGAGAGCCGCACAAGGGGTGGATCAACGCAGTCAATACCACCATTTGGACGTTCTCAAGCACATATTGACGACAGTGGCACGTGCTGAATCGGATGTGATCGTGCGGTTGGCGGCTTTGTTGCACGACATTGGCAAGCCCTCTTGTTTTTCGCTTGACGATCAAGGAAACGGCCATTTTTACGGTCATGCCAAGATGAGTGAACACATGGCACGGGACATCCTGTATCGCTTGCGCTTCGACAAGAAAACCATAGAAGAGGTTTGCTTGCTGATTCGTTACCACGATACGCCGATTGAACCCGGTGATAAAGCGGTTTGCCGTTGGCTAAACCGACTGGGTGCACCGCTGTTCCGTCGCTTGTTGGCACTCAAACGGGCCGATATCCTGGCGCATGCGCCCGAGTTAACGGATGGTCGTTTGCAAGAACTCGACGATATTCACGAACGGATCGATAGATTACTCGCACAAAAAGCGTGCTTTTCGCTCAAGGATCTTGCGGTAAACGGCAATGACCTTTTGAAACTCGGCTTTCCCAAAGGGCAAGCAATTGGTGAGTGCCTTCGCTGGCTTTTGGATGAGGTTATTGAGCAACGGTTACAGAACGAATCAACCGTTTTATCGGAAGCCGCGGGAAAAAGACTTGATTATTTTGCAAAAAAATAATAAAATGTAAGGTAATGTTTTTAACGGAGGGTACCTTTGTGGCACAGTTTACGAAAGAGATAGAAAAACGGCGCACTTTTGCGATCATTTCGCATCCCGATGCCGGTAAAACCACCTTAACCGAAAAGTTTTTGCTGTACGGTGGCGCGATTGCCTCTGCCGGTATGGTCAAGGGTAAAAAATCGATGAAACACGCGGTTTCCGACTGGATGGAGATCGAAAAGCAGCGTGGTATTTCGGTAACCTCCTCCGTGTTGCAGTTTGAATACGACGGCTATTGCATCAACATTTTGGATACCCCCGGTCACCAGGATTTCTCGGAGGATACCTATCGTACGCTGATGGCGGCAGACTCCGCGGTGATGGTGATCGATGCTTCAAAAGGTGTGGAAAAGCAGACCATCAAGCTGTTCAAGGTCTGTATGATGCGCGATATTCCGGTGTTTACCTTTATCAATAAAATGGACCGCGAAGCGCGTGATCCGTATGATCTGATGGCGGATATCGAGAGCGTTCTCGGTATCAAGACCTATCCCGTCAACTGGCCGATCGGCTCCGGTAAGGAATTCAAGGGCGTTTACGAACGCGAAAAAGAGCGGGTGCTGTCCTTCACCTACAACGGCATCGGACACGAAGCGGATGAAAAGGTAACGGCGATGGACGATTCGGCGCTGAAAGGCATCCTGGGGGATACGCTCTACCAAACGCTGATGGACGATCGTGAGTTGTTGGATGGCGCGGGTGATGAGTTCGATCTGGAGGCTGTTCGTCACGGCAAACTGTCGCCGGTATTTTTCGGCTCAGCGCTGACGAACTTCGGTGTGGAACCGTTCTTGGAAAATTTCTTAAAAATGACCACCTCGCCACTGCCGCGCGCGTCTTCGCAAGGTGAGATTGATCCGTTTAATGACGATTTTTCCGCCTTTGTTTTCAAAATCCAAGCGAACATGAATAAGGCACATCGCGATCGCATTGCCTTTATGCGTATTTGTTCCGGTCGATTTGAAAAAGGACAGGAGGTCCATCATGTGCAGGGTGGACGCAAAATCAAATTGTCGCAACCGCAGCAGATGATGGCGCAGGATCGTGAGATCGTGGAGGAAGCCTATGCGGGCGATATTATCGGTGTGTTTGATCCCGGTATTTTCTCTATTGGCGATACGGTGTGTACCTCCTCCAAAAAATTTGAGTTTGAGGGTATCCCGACCTTCGCACCGGAGCATTTCCGCTTGGTGCGACAGAAGGATACCATGAAGCGCAAACAATTTATCAAGGGAACCTCGCAGATCGCGCAGGAAGGCGCTATTCAGATTTTCCAGGAGCCGGGCGGCGGTATGGAAGAGGTAATCGTCGGTGTGGTCGGCACCCTGCAATTTGACGTGCTTGAATACCGCCTCAAGAATGAGTACGGTGTGGACGTGATCATGGAAGGTCTGCCGTATCAGTACATTCGTTGGGTGGTTGGTGAGGACGTTGATGTAAAGGCGCTTGACTTGACGTCGGACACCAAATACGTGCAAGACCTTAAAGGGAATCCGCTTCTGCTTTTCACCAGCAGTTGGAACATTCAATGGGCACTCGATCACAACAAAGAGTTACAATTACAGGAGTTCAGCCGTTCATGATGAATATTCAGATCTTCGGAAAATCCAAATGCTTTGACACAAAAAAAGCAGAACGGTATTTCAAGGAGCGCGGCATTCGTTTTCAGCGTATTGAACTGGATAAGTACGGTATCAGTCGTGGGGAATTCGGGGCGGTCAAAGCGGCTGTCGGTCTGGAGGCTTTAATTGATCCGAAAGCCAAAGAGGCGGTAACCATCCGTTACCTTGCTTACGAAAGCGACAAGGAAGAAAAACTTTTAGAAAACCCCAAGGCGTTACGCACACCCATTGTGCGCAACGGCAAGCTTGCCACCGTCGGGTATTGCCCCGACGTGTGGGATATGTGGAGAACGAAATGAAAAAACCGATTGAAGGTATTTCGGAACCGCTTATTTTGTGGTATAAACAACATGAACGTTCGTTTCCATGGCGGGAAGACCCGTCCCCGTATCGGGTGTGGGTGTCGGAGATTATGCTGCAGCAAACGCGTATCGAAGCGGCGTTGCCGTATTTTGAACGCTTTATGCAGGCGCTTCCCACGATTGCCGATTTGGCGGCTGCACCGGAGGACCTACTGTTAAAGCTGTGGGAAGGTCTCGGTTATTATAGTCGTGTACGCAACCTACAGAAAGCCGCACAAATGGTCATGAGGGATTTTGGCGGAGAGCTTCCCGATACCTACGATGAGTTGCTTACCTTGCCGGGTATCGGTGAATACACCGCCGGAGCGATCGCGTCCATCGCTTTCGGTAAACGTGCCGCTGCGGTGGACGGAAACGTCCTGCGCGTCGTGGCACGCCTCACGGACGATCGTTCAGATGTGATGCAACCGGCAAACCGCAAACGGTTAACGGCACTGGTGCAAAGTATCGTGCCGGAGCAACACGCAGGGGATTTTAATCAAGGGATTATGGAACTCGGTGAAACGGTCTGTTTGCCGAATGCTCAACCGCATTGCAGTGAATGTCCGCTTGTGGAGTATTGTGCGGTAGCCGGCTTGGAGCGGGCGCGGGAACTGCCCACGCGCGCCAAACCGAAACCGCGCCGCGTGGAACACCGTACCGTGTTTGTCGTTTTAGAAGACGGTAACGTGCTGTTGCATCGCCGCCCGCCAAAGGGGTTGCTCGGCGGTATGTGGGAGTTGCCGAACATCGAATCCGACCACGTGGGAGATGCCTTGTCGGATTGGGGGGTTGTGGTAAGCGCTGTAGATGAGCTTCCCACCGTGAAGCACGTGTTTTCCCATGTGGAGTGGCACATGGTTGGCTACCTTGTAAAAGCAACAAGCATTACGCTCAAGCCCGATTTCGAATTGGTTTCCAAAGAGGAATTGGCAGACTATGCGCTGCCGACGGCCTTTCGCACCTATAGTGACATACTAAAGGAGGACGTTTTATGAAACGCGAGGACTATCTTTCCTGGGATGAATATTTTATGGGGGTTGCCCTGTTGTCGGCACAGCGCAGTAAAGACCCCGGCACGCAGGTTGGTGCCTGCATTGTCGGTCAGGACAATAAAATCCTGTCGATGGGGTATAACGGTATGCCAATCGGTTGCAACGACGATTGTATGCCTTGGGACCGTGACGGCGATCCGCTGAACACGAAGTATCTGTTTGTGTGTCACGCAGAGCTTAACGCGATCCTCAATCACGGTCGTTCGGGTTTAGAGGGTGCAAAGGTATACACCACGCTGTTTCCGTGCAACGAATGTGCCAAAGCGATCATCCAATCGGGTATCAAAGAGGTCATTTATCTGCAGGATAAATACGCCGATACGGATTCGGTTATTGCCTCCAAGAAAATGTTTGACATGACCGGTGTTACCTACCGCTTGTTTGACGGTGAACATAAAGACATCACACTGAAACTGTAAGAGAGATGGCGGCTATGAAAACTGTTTTGATTACGGGCGCCTCCCGCGGCATCGGAGCCGCGGCGGCGCGGCTGTTTGCTGAAAACGGATACGCGGTAGCCGTCAACTACTGCTCATCAAAAGAGGCGGCAGACCGTTTGGTTGGCGAGATCAGGGAGCAGGGCGGCGAAGCCTTTGCGGTGCAGGCGGATATCTCGCAGGCGGATGAGGTAAAACGGATGGTGCAGGCGGTGTACGACCGCTGCGGTCATCTGGATGTGCTCATCCACAATGCCGGTATTGCACAGCAAAAACTGCTGACGGATACAAAAGAGCAGGAATGGCACCGTATGATGGGGGTACATCTGGACGGTGCGTATCACTGTTGCAGGGCGGTCATTCCCGCCATGGTGCGGCAGGGCTACGGCAGTATTTTGACGGTATCCTCGATATGGGGGGTAACGGGTGCCTCTTGCGAGGTGCCATATTCTGCCGCCAAAGCGGGACTCATCGGTTTCAGCAAGGCACTCGCGAAAGAACTCGGGCCTTCTAATATTCGGGTGAATTGTGTGGCGCCGGGTGTGATTCAAACGGATATGTGCGCTTCGCTTGACGAGGAAACCTTAAACGGCTTATCGGAGGAAACACCACTCGGACGCTTGGGAAAACCGGAGGAGGTTGCCGAAGCACTCTTGTTTTTGGCATCCGACAAAGCCTCCTATATCACCGGTCAGGTACTCGGTGTTAACGGCGGTTTTGTAATTTGATGATAAAACGCGATGAAGCAATGCTTCATCGCGTTTTTATGTATATGTCGCTTTTTTTAGGGAGAAACTGTGGTTAGCAGATAAACAGAAAGGAACCGTTTGTCAATGACTGATTTTTCACAGGAAATTCTCAACGCTTTACGCCTGGAGGGTGCTTCCGATCCGAAAAAGGCGACCGTAAAGCAGTGGTATACCGCTGTATCCAAAGCGGCTATGGCGCGGATTTGTACAGATGCGCAGACCGAAACAAACGAAAGACGGGCCGCGTATTTTTCGGCGGAGTTTTTAATCGGGCGGATGATCGAATCCAATTTGCTGAATATGGGGCTGCTTAAGGAAGTGGAAACACTGTTGCGAGAATACGGTCACTCCACCGCCCTCTTTGAGGAAGTTGAAGATGCGGCACTCGGCAACGGCGGGCTCGGCCGTTTGGCAGCCTGTTTTTTGGATTCCGCGGCCACGCAGGGTATCCCGCTGGACGGATACGGTATCCGCTACCGCTACGGACTTTTCAAGCAACAGATTGTGGATGGTTTCCAAAAAGAGATCGCCGACGATTGGCTGGCGTTTGGTGACCCGTGGTCGGTGCGCAAGGAATCCGAAAAGGTGCTTGTTACCTTTGCAGACGAGCAGGTATATGCCGTGCCGTACGACAGTCCCGTGATCGGTTACGGCGGTAAAACCGTCAATCGCCTTCGCCTATGGCAATCGGAGGCGCAAAACAAATTTGATTTTGCGTTGTTCAACCAGCAAAAATACGATCAGGCGGTCAAGGAACGTGATCGTGCCGAGCGTATCAGC
Organism: Acutalibacteraceae bacterium; assembly: GCA_045649625.1. Taxonomy (GTDB): domain Bacteria; phylum Bacillota; class Clostridia; order Oscillospirales; family Acutalibacteraceae; genus RGIG3009. The sequence goes on along the minus strand of JAZRQG010000003.1, from coordinate 3,896 downwards.
ATGGTATTGTATCCCAACGATGATACCGAAGCCGGCAAAAAACTGCGGTTAAAACAACAGTACTTCTTTTGCAGTGCGTCGTTACAGGACCTTATTCGGCGCTATAAGCAGCAGTTCGGCACGGATTTTTCACAGTTTGCCGAACGGTATGCCATTCAACTCAACGATACTCACCCGACAGTATCCATTCCCGAACTGATCCGTTTGCTGACAGAAGAGGGAGTATCGTTCGCGGATGCTTTGCAGATCGCGCGCGACACCTTTGCCTATACCAATCACACCATTTTGCCGGAAGCACTGGAAAAGTGGAATATCAAACTGTTTCGCAGTGTTCTGCCGCAGATATACCGCTATGTATTGCGCATTCAAAAAGCATTGGTACGGGACCTTACGGCGAACGGTATCGCCGATACAAAACCGTACGACATCGTGGATGATACGCACATTCACATGGCGCGACTCGCGATCTTTGCTTCCCACTCGGTCAATGGTGTGGCGCGCTTGCACAGCGAGCTGCTCAAAACAAGCGCCTTGCCGGAATGGTATCGGCTGTATCCTGAACGCTTTAACAATAAGACAAACGGTATCACACAGCGCCGATGGTTGGCGCTTGCCAATCGTGAACTCGCGGGGCTTATTACCGAAACCATCGGCAAACGCTGGATCACCGATCTGGACGAACTGAAACAATTGGTGCCCTACGCGGACGATCCGTCTTTTCTGCAAATGTTGCACACCGTAAAATCACTCAAAAAACAGCAACTCGCCGACTATATCGAAACGCACAGCGGTTTGCATCTCAAATCCGACTTTTTACTGGACGTCCAGGCGAAACGCTTGCATGAATACAAGCGTCAACTACTCAATGCTTTTTCGATTCTGGATATCTATTTTGGTATCAAGGATGGCCGCATTACCAATTTTACTCCCACAGCCTATATTTTTGCCGCCAAAGCAGCCCCCGGTTATCAGCGGGCAAAAGCTATCATTAAATTTATCAATGAGATTGCTGAACTTGTCAATAAAGATGTGGCTGTTTCGGATCGTATGCAGGTGTTGTTTTTGCCGAATTACACGGTTTCGTATGCCGAGAAGATCATTCCCGCAGCGGATGTATCGGAACAGATCTCCACAGCGGGAACAGAAGCTTCGGGTACTGGCAATATGAAATTTATGCTCAACGGTGCGGTCACACTCGGCACGTACGACGGTGCGAACATTGAGATCGTCGAGCGGGCAGGGGAGGAAAATAACTATATTTTTGGCGCGCGTGTGGAGGATATCCACGCAATAAAGGACACGTATTCACCGCAGGTTTACCTGCAGGCGGAGCCGCGATTGCGGCGCGTGGTCGACACCCTGATTGACGGAACGTTCGATGACGGCGGGACGGGAATGTTTCGGGATCTGTACGATTCACTCACGACGGGTGCATTGTGGCACCGTTCCGATCCCTATTACGTGTTTGCGGATTTTATTCCGTATTGCGAACGGCGATTGGAACTCAATCGCGATTATCAAAACCGCGAGTTATTTGATCGCAAATCGTTGCTTAACATTGCCAATGCCGGCTATTTTTCCTCCGATCGCACGATCAAGGAATACGCAGAAGATATTTGGAAGATATAAAAGAAGGGCAGCACCTGTCGGTGCTGCCTTTACCGTCTTTTCTCAAGGCGTACTACACACTCAATGCGGCTTAAGATTCCAAAACGTTTCAAGATATATCATTTTTGGTGTGAGAAGAGGATTGATTTGCACAATAGGAGGATATAATATCCATTTCCCATTGGGATAATTTTTTTGTAGTAAACGAAAGACAAAAATGATATCCCAAAAGACCGATTATGAGTTTCCCTATATGGGAAGCGGAAACTTGTTTTTTCTTTACTCTTATGTAAAGGCTATCTTCGCTTCTGTCTATATAATGCACCGCACTCCAAGGAATAAATTTGACATTGGAAACAATAACGAAAGCAAACAGATACACGAACACGACCGTGTTGTGAATGCCCGACTCGTCAATCCTAAAAGCGGTGTTTTTGTATATGACAACCTGCTTCAACAAAGCGATAAAAGTAACGACATATGTGCTGCAAACAAGACAGATCATAAAGCACATAAAACCTATCAGCACAGGGGGCAAAGCCAACCCTTCTTCATCTACGATTTGGTTCGTAGCCAAAAGGTATATGACATAAGAAGCCATCAAAAGGATTCCACCGAATAACAGAATGAAAAAATAGATTTTCCAATTGAGTTTTTTCTCAAACACTTTCGTTATCTCCTATCATTTTGTTAAGACAAACAACAGTTTCAACAAGGGTTAAGACGACAAAAGGTATATTTTTAGAAATAAAATGTAAACGAAAAATCCCCAGATTTGATTTTGCTATAAAGAATTAACCCAATGACTGCTAAAGCAATGACGGTAAAAATCACCTTGAAAACTTTAGCGTTTCTATCCATCATCTCTTCTGCTTTGCCTCTGTTATTGAGAATCTCTTCCTCAGAAAGAGTGCTTTTATGTAGTTGCTTTTGAATTTTTTTAATAACACATTGTTCATCATATTCGATAATATTCCCACAAGAAGGACACTCAAAATCATATTCCGTGACCTCAACATCTCCAATCATATGGGTTCTATGATTAATTCTGTTATGCTTTCTATAATCGGGATCTCCGGGGCTTAGAGTTCTTGTTTTGGAATGTTTTCCTAACCGTTCTCCGCATTTATGACAATAAAACTTTTTTGTCACCATACCCATGGGAATAGAAACAGATGTGTTTTTCATTTCGCATTTCCTTTCGATATGTTATACCGTACTGCTGTAAAATGAACTTTCGAGGTTTGCTTAAAAGCCACATTTGTCCCTATGCGTTTTCCTTTGCGGTGGTAATGGAGACGATAAGCAATTTGCGGATTTTACTGCATTTCGCAAACATATCCTTATATTCTTCTTCTATTATCATGTGGGTATCTTTGAATAAACCGAGCCAATAATCCGTTTCATAACACTCTTTCAAAGCAATTTGAAACTTATTGATAAAGTCGGCTTTACTTGCCGCATAGTTCGCTTCGTGGATATTTGCACCGATGCTTGTGCCACTGCGTAAAACTTGGTTTAATAAGACATTGCTTTTGCGGTTTTCTTTAATGTCGGCGCAAAGATTGACAATATCGACGGCGAACTGTTTTGATAAATCAACAAGGAAATTTTCTTTCATTGTAAGTCCTCGTTTTTAAATGATTTGACGGCGCTGCCGTCATGAATTGATGCTGACGCATCATGATTTCTCGTCGGCGTTCCGCCTTCTCCATGAATTGAATTGCCGTGTTCTCCTTATGCCCCGCAGGGCAATTCATGACCGAAGGTCAATTCATGCACATCAGTGCAATTCATGCCAACGGCAATTCATTGTGTCGTGTGAGACACACGACACACTCAATATGCTGTGTGTGCGGGAACATATCAAACGGCTGAATGTAGGTGACACGGTAACCGTTTTTCGTGAGCACGCGCAGATCGCGTGCTTGCGTTTCGGGATTGCAGGAAATATAAACGACCTTTTTGGGTGCCAAGGTAATTAACGAATTCAGGAAGGGGAGATCACTGCCTGCGCGCGGCGGGTCCATAAACACCACGTCAATGCGCTGCCCTTCCTCGGCAAGGGCTACCATGTATTTACCCGCATCTGTTTCAATAAAACGGGCATTCGTAATCGTGTTACGCTTGGTGTTTACACGCGCGTCCCGCACCGCGTCACCGTTGACCTCCACGCCCACCACCTGACCGGCGGATTTTGCGGCAATCAAGCCAATGGTACCGATCCCGCAATACGCATCCAGCACCGCTTCTTCTCCGGTAAGACCGGCAAGCTCGATTGCTTTACC
>JAZRQG010000002.1:0-15670 GCA_045649625.1 Acutalibacteraceae bacterium | reverse complement strand
CCGGGCGCAAGACCTCGCTTGGGCCGATGAATGCGTATGGGCGCCGTATCATTCACACCGCTGTCCAAAAGGTAGACGGTGCCACCTCGTACAGTGTCGGCAGCGAGCCGCAGCGTCACGTGGTGATCGCCCCCTCGGAGGATAACCCCGTCAAGACTCGTTCGCGCGGCAGAGGTCGTTCGGAAAACCGTGACCGCGAGGAGCGTCCGGTGCGCGGCGAGCGCCGCGATCCGATGGCGATTGACCGCCCGGTCCGCAAATTTGTACCGCGCAGCAATCCGATGAATACGGCAGAGGATATCGCTCCTCCGGAGCGCACCACCTCCGAAACCGAACAGAAAGCCACCCTGTACGGCAGAATCGATCTGTAAAACCACAAGCACCGCTTGGATCATAGATCCAAGCGGTGCTTGTTTTTAAGCTTTTATAAATTCTGCAATCTCGTCTAATCCGTACACGAGGGCACACAAGAGTACACCGCATGATGTGCCATCACACACAACGGATGAAAGTAGTAGACTTTCACGCTAACCGTCCCCTTGTGTTTCGTCTAATCCGCACACACGTCCCCTGTGTTCCTCGTTCGAGTTTCTTTTACACCTTTAATTGTCAAATAACGATAAATACTTATAATAGAATGAATCACAGACGAAAAAACAAGAAATAAAGTTTGCCAAAAAATTAAAACTCCACTTATATGTGCAACTATGCATAATATTAAAATCGCTAATTCATAAAAGAGAGTCGAGAATATATGCGTTAATTTAAATCTCCTTATCTGCTTTGCATCCATAGGTAAATTTGAAATAGATACATTTTCTATTCCGTAACTCCGTTCCAAATTTAATGTATAATAATAACCAATTGGTTCAGTTGTCTCTTTTCTATGCAAACTCACTTCAATACAGGCTTCGTCACAATTACACGTGCTAAAAGAAATACTGACCGCAGCGAATGATTTATCATACCCTAAAGGTTTTACGCTAAAGAATTTCCAATTCCACAAAAAGAAAAAAGGATTAAAAACATTTAAATAGCACAACCAAGTATCATACCATGTGCGTTTTTTGATGGTTAAGACATATTGAAGTCCTTCGTGTATTTTGATTACAGAACTGATAATATTATTTTTATAATTGCATTTAATCTCAGTTAGGTTTATTTGGCACTTTATCCTATTTTTCAAAAAACGACGACATCTAAAAACCAATAACATACTGTTAATCCTTTCCTAGCGAGAGACAAGGGGACGGTCCTTTGTGTTCTCGCTAACCGTCCCCTCGTATAATGAAATGGTAGTTTTAGTATCTCTTCCAAGGAGAATATGCTACACTGTAAAAGGTGCTGTGGATTGGTTACCGTCCCCTTGTGTTAAACGATCAAACGGTGCGGTTGTTTATTCTTTTACGTATTCTGCAATCTCGTCCAACCCGCAATCGAGTGCGGTACACAGGCGGTCAAGGGTTTTGGTTTCGATATTTTCATTTGCTTTCAAGCGCCGAATGGTTTTGCTGTCGATGCCGCCTTTTTCTCGCAGCATATAGGTGCTGAATCCTTTTTTCTGCATGGTTTCCCACAATCGGTCAAATCGTATCATAGCGTTTCCCCCATTCTTGACAAATCTTATTATGGGGGCTATAATCCTATTTATTAAGGGGATATAATCCCCATAGCGATAGGAGGGCACGCGGTGGAATTATACAAGGAAATTTTAATAAAGGTTTTGGAAAAAGAAGAGACAGAGATTTATTTTCCGAATCTGAAACTGAACGCGGAGGAGATCGTAGAGAACGTCAGTTATCGTGCGCCTAAAAAAATTAAGGAAATTATACAAGACGATAGCTTGACCGACGAACAAAGCTTTACGCAAATCGAAGAGGTTATTTGTGTGTTGGAAAAGATAGGCAGTGACGGCGGCAGTCGGCATGATTTTGGATGAGAGAACGGGCGTCGCCCGTTCTCTTTTTTTGCACGGAGAATGTACCTGCATTTTGTGAGCGATTAGACGGCGTTCGCCCGCCCCCGCCCTACAACCCGTCCGTAGGGGGAGGTGTTTTTTAGTGAAGCGCTTATGCGCGATGAATTATAAACGGACAGTCCGGAGGCCTGTCCCTACGATGGGGTTGTGTGTAGGGGCGACCACTGGTCGCCCGCGAAATCTGCGCGAATAATAAGAAAGCGGGCGGACATTGCCCGCCCCTACGATGAGCGATTAGGCTTTGTGAGAATATTTAGACAATCCCCCACCGCCCTACGGGCAGAGCCCCCTCGCCGGGGGCGGCCCCCTTTTGTCGCTTCGCGACGTTTCCCCCGCGCGCGGGGGAATCTTCCCGTTACACAAGGGGGCCTTTTTGCTGTTTTGGGGTTTGTGATAGAGGATAACTTTTTTAATAAATTTGAAAACTATTCGTTGTATACACGGCAAATTCGGTGCGCATACTGAAAAAGAAGATTTGTACACGCGGGCAAAAAGTGACAATTCCCGCCACTTGGAGTGCGCTATACTGTCTACAGGAATCACAAATTATATGCAAGGAGGAGCTATCTTATGAAAAAAGTTTTATGTATGGCACTGGTTTTCGTCATGAGTCTATGTTTGTTTGCCGGATGTACCAAAAAACCGGCAGACGACGACCCGCAAGTGGGGAAGGTGTATTACCTAAACTTTAAGCCGGAAGCCAACGACGACTGGCAAATGGTCGCCGCCAAGTATAAGGAAGAAAAAGGTATTGAGGTCAAGGTGGTCACCGCGGCATCGGGCGACTACGAAAAAACGCTCGGCGTAGAGATCGACAAAGAAAATCCGCCGACGATGTTTCAGGTGAACGGACCGGTCGGATTGTCTGCATGGAAGGATTATGCGCTGGACATTTCGGATTCGGAGGTCTATAAGGAACTCATTTCGGACGATTTTGCGCTGAAGCAAGACGGTAAGGTTTACGGTATCGCGTTTGTGTACGAGGCATATGGCTTGATAACCAACAAAAAGTTACTCGCGGATGCGGGGTATAAGATCGAGGATATCAAAGATTTCGCTTCACTCAAGCGGATCGCAGAGGATATTCACAAGCGGTCAAAAGAACTCGGCTTTGATGCGTTTACCTCGTCGGGTCTTGACGGCTCGTCCAGCTGGCGATTTTCGGGACATCTGACGAATCTGCCGCTGTATTACGAATTTACCGAGGGCAACGTGACCGATCAGCCCGCGACCATTAAGGGAACGTATCTTGATAATCTCAAAGCGGTGTGGGATCTGTATATCAACAATTCCGCAACCGATCCGAAAACGCTCACCTCTAAAACCGGTGACGATGCGGTTGCTGAGTTCAAGGAAGGCAAAGCGGTATTTTATCAGAACGGCACGTGGGAATACGCGAATGCGACCGCTATCGGCAAAGAAAATATTGGGTTCTTACCCATCTATTTTGGTGTAGACGATGCGAAACAGGGCTTGTGCGCGGGTACGGAGAACTATTGGGTGGTCAATTCTCAGGCATCCGAAGCCGACCAGAAGGCAACGCTTGATTTTATGAAATGGCTGGCAACGAGCGAGACCGGTACGCTGGCGCTTTCAAGCGGCGAAATGGGTTTCACCTCGCCGTTTAAATCCGCAAAAAAACCGGATAATGGTCTGTATGCGATCTTGGACGATATGCTTGCAAAAGGCGATACCACGAGCGTGAAATGGATGTTCCCATACACGCCGAATACCGACGCGTGGCGCGCCCAGGTCGTTTCGGCCTTGGCGGCGTATTCCGCCGGAACGGGCGATTGGAACGGTGTGAAAACCGCGATCGTCGACGGTTGGGCGACGCAGTATAACGCATCGCATCAATAATTTCGATTGAAACAGGGCGGCTGCCGAGCGGCCGCCCTGTTTCGGCATAACCACAAGGGGGATTGTATATGGAAAAGGCAAAAAAACGCTCATCTTCGGCGGTGGTGAATGCCAGTCAGCGGCGCTCCATGCGTGCGTTTGCTCCGCTGTTTTTGTTGCCCACCTTTTTAGCCTTTTGCATCGGCTTCGTATGGCCGTTTGTTCAGGGCATTTATTTGTCGTTTTTTCGGTTTAAGACCTTAAAATTCACGACGTTTGTCGGATTTGACAATTATATAAAAGCATTCGGGGATGAAACCTTTCTGCGGTCCTTTCTGTTTACCGTTGCGTTTACCGTCGTGTCGGTTTTGGCGATCAATCTTTTAGCGTTTGGGATCGCCTTTGTGCTGACCAAGGGGATCCGGGGCTCGACGTTGTTCCGCACGGTGTTTTTTATGCCGAACCTGATCGGTGGCATCGTGCTTGGGTACATTTGGAAAATGATCTTGGACGGCATCATCATCCGTTTTTTGGATTCGACGCTGGCGCTGAATTCCACCTACGGCTTTTGGGGGCTGGTCATCCTGCTTTGCTGGCAACAGATTGGGTATATGATGATCATTTACATTGCCGGTCTGCAGAACGTGCCGACAGAATACCTGGAAGCCGCCAAGATCGACGGCGCCGGTGCCTGGCAGATCTTGCGCCACATCATCCTGCCGTGTGTGATGCCGTCGGTGACGATCTGTACCTTTTTAACCTTGACAAACTCGTTTAAGCTGTTCGATCAGAACTTGGCGCTGACCGGTGGTGCGCCGTTTCGGCAAACCGAGATGCTGGCACTCAATATCTATCAGTCCTTCTATAACAGTGTGTCTAATATGGGTATCGGTCAGGCAAAAGCGGTTATTTTCTTTGTGGTGGTCGTGGTGATTGCCCTGTCACAGTTGTATTTGACCAGAAGTCGGGAGGTGCAGGAATAATGGAATCCAATTTGAGCCGCGGTACGCGCACCGTCAACACGGTGTTGACAGTCGTCTTTTCGTTGCTTGCGATCGTTTGGATATTGCCCATTGTGATCGTGCTGATAAACTCCCTCAAAACCAGCTCGTCCATTGCGCTGACTCCGTTTCAGTTGCCGACGGTGGACACCTTTATGGGATTCGGGAACTATATTACCGGTATCAACAACGGCAGCTACCCGTTTTATCTGTCAGCGTTTTACAGCGTGGTGATTACCGTTTTTTCGGTGGCGCTGATCTTGCTGTGCACATCCATGGCGGCGTGGTATATCAACCGTGTTGACAGCTGGTTCTGTAAAATGATATACTACCTTTGTATTTTTTCGATGGTTGTGCCGTTTCAAATGGTGATGTTCACCCTTTCCAAAACAGCCGATAATCTCAAGTTAAACACCCCGTGGACCATCCCGATCATTTATCTCGGGTTCGGCGCGGGGTTGGCGGTGTTTTTGTTTTCGGGATTTATCAAAAGCATTCCGCTTGAGGTGGAACAGGCTGCGGACATTGATGGTTGCAACGCCCTGCAGACCTTCTTTTTAGTGGATGTGCCGATCATGAAATCCACCTATATTTCGGTAGCGATCCTCCAGACGATGTGGGTGTGGAACGACTATTTGTTGCCGTATCTGGTGCTGGATCGCACCAAATATATGACCATTCCTATCCACATTCAGTTTTTACAGGGCAGTTTTGGTCGGGTGGATTACGGCGCGACGATGGCGATGATCATGATGTGTCTCGTTCCCATTGTGGTGATCTATATCATTTGCCAGAAGCATATCATTACGGGTGTGCTGTCCGGCGCAGTTAAAGGGTAAAAGGACAGTGGTTGTTTCATGAGAGCGAGAGCAAGCGGTATTCTGATGCCGATTTTTTCATTACCGTCCCCCTACGGTATCGGGACGCTCGGCAAGGAAGCCTATCAATTTGTGGACTTTTTGGCAAAAGCGGGACAAAGTTGGTGGCAGGTATTGCCGCTTGGTCCGACAAGCTACGGCGATTCACCGTACCAATCGTTCTCTTCGTTTGCCGGCAATCCGTATTTTGTGGATCTTGATGCGCTTAAAGGGGAGGGCCTGCTGACCGCAGAGGAGATTGCGGGCTATGATTTTGGTGACGATCCCCACCGCATTGATTACGGCAAGCTGTACGAAAACCGCCTGCCGCTTTTGGAAAAAGCATTTAACCGCTTTGTGCCCACCAAGGATTATCACGCGTTTTGTGCGGAAAATGCTTGGTGGTTAGACGATTACGTGTTGTTCATGGCACTCAAAAAAGCACACGGCGATGAAAATTGGTCGCAGTGGGAGGAGCCGCTTCGTCTGCGCGAAGAGGCGGCCTTGTCCGCTGCGCGCCGCACGTACGCCGAGGAGCTCTCCTTTTATCGTTTTATTCAGTATGAATTTGCCGTACAGTGGACGGCGCTCAAGGAATATGCTAATGCTGCCGGTATTCGCATTATCGGGGATATTCCGATTTACGTGGCATACGACAGCGCCGATGTTTGGGCAGATCCCGTTCAGTTCCAACTGGATAAGCGGTTGCGTCCGGAACTGGTGGCAGGTGTGCCGCCGGATGCCTTTTGTGAGGATGGTCAACTGTGGGGCAACCCCTTGTACGACTGGTCGTATATGCAAAAGGATGACTACGGCTGGTGGAAGCGCCGTTTGCAGGTTGCGCTGAAACTGTATGATATGGTGCGCATCGATCATTTCCGCGGATTCGAATCGTATTTTGCCGTGCCGTACGGGGAACTCACCGCTAAAAACGGACATTGGATCAAGGGCCCGGGTATGGATCTTTTTGAAGCGTTGACCGCCTCTTTTGGCGGGAATCTTCCCATCATCGCGGAGGATCTCGGTTTTTTGACCCCTGCCGTTCGGGAACTGTTGGCGGCTTCCGGGTTCCCCGGCATGAAAGTGCTGCAATTTGCGTTTGACAGCCGTGAGGACAGCGATTATCTGCCACACAACTACGGTCGAAATTGTGTGGTGTACACCGGCACGCACGACAACGACACCATCCTCGGCTGGACCAAAACCGCAGACGCAGAAGACGTTCAAATAGCCAGACGCTATCTTCATGTCGATGACGAAGAGGGCTTTAACTGGTCGATGATGCGCGCGGCGCTGATGTCGGTGGCGGATACCGCCATTTTGATGATGCAGGACATCATCGGGCTTGGTAGTGAAGCGCGGATCAACACCCCCGCAACGCTCGGCAACAACTGGCAGTGGCGCATCGGCGAGGGTTGTATCAACGATTGGCTTGCGAGTATTGTGCGGGAAAATACGGCATTGTACGGCAGACTCCCGCAAACGGAAAAGAAACAAAGTAAAAACACCCTGCTGTATGGAGCGCACTCTTAAGGATATTTTCAAAAACGAATTATGCCCGTGATTTTCCGGAATCACGGGCATTTTTAAACATTCTCTTTGAAAGTCGGTTGAATTATGATATAATACAACAAAACGATAAAACGGAATTTGTGAGGGTTATCTTGAGCGTGGGAAATAAAGCAGTTATTATTTATTTAAACGATGGCATGTTACTAAGTAAAAAAGAATATTCCTGTTGGAAAGAAATTCAGGATGAGTATTATGAAAAGTATATAACAAATCTTGAGCCTATGTCCTGTGATGAAATAATTTTTTTCTTTGAACATGGTTTTATGCAAGAAGAAAACTGGCCATTTTCACGTAAAAGAATTATTGAATTTTTTGAAAAAGATGAAATGATTATTCAATCAGAGAGATAAATAAGAATTTATCGAATAGATAAATTGATTATAACGGGTTTTAGGTTCTCCTAACAAGTGATATTTGGGCACCCAAATGTCCTGCTTGTTCCGGTGTGAGACAAAATTAAAAGCTGTGCAGAAATTTCTGCACAGCTTTTTACTGTCTTTAAGGGTACAATCCATAGTAGGGTGTTTTTATATGGCGAGAAACGCTTTTGTGAGTGTTGCGTATTGTGCGAGCGTGAGTTCTTCCGCGCGGGCGGTGGGGGAAAGCCCTGCTGACTGTAAGGCTTTTAGGATTTGTTCTTTGGTGTATCCGGCACAACCGAGCGAGTTTGACAAGGTTTTGCGCCGCTGCTCAAATGCCGCGTGTACCAAACGGAAGAACAGCGCTTCATCGACAATATCACAAGGCGGTTTATCGTGCAAACGCAGGCGGATGACACTGCTGTCCACCTTGGGTGCGGGCAAGAAACTGCCGCGGGATACCGAAAACAGAATTTCCGGCTCGGCAAAATACCGCACCGCCAAGGTGACCGCCCCGCATTCGCGGGTGGCGGGCTTGGCGCACAGCCGCACGGCGGCTTCCTTTTGCACCAGTACGGTGATCGCCTCGACGGGTAGGCGGCTTTCGAGTAATCGCATGAGCAGCGGCGAGGTGATGTAATACGGCAGGTTGGCGCATACCACCACGGGCAAGCCTTCCGCGTGTTCTTTCAAAACGGCGGCAAGGTCGAGTTTCATCGCATCGCCGTTAATGACCGTGACATTCGGATAATCCGCCAGCGTTTCTTGCAAAATGGGAAGCAGGCGGGTATCAAGTTCAATGCTGATGACGCGTTTTGCCACCTGCGCGAGCTCTTTTGTCAGTACCCCGATGCCGGGCCCGATCTCTAAAACGGCAAACTCGCCGTCAAGTTCGGGATGACACAGCCCAGCCATGCGAGGACAAACGGAGGGGTTTATCAGAAAGTTTTGACCGAGCGCTTTCGAGAATGAAAATCCGTGTCGCGATAACACATCCCGCACGGTATTTAAATCGGTTAAAGACGCCATACAACCCCTCCCTTTTACTTCTTTTTTGTTATGCTATCACAAAAAAGGCAAGTTTTCAATATAAAAGCGGCGAAATGTGGAAGGATCGGTGGAAAGTGTGGTCAGTTCGACGGCTTGCGGCAGGGTGCGGCACCGTCCGCAAGGGGCAAAAAAGTTTTCCACCAAACTTTCCACTTTTCCACAAAAATACATTGTTGAAAGTTTGGGGAAAAGGCGGTATAATAGACGAAGAATCTTGGCAACGGGAGCAAACGGTATGAAATTTTCGGCAGGACAATTCGATATTGCCGTTATCGGTGCGGGGCACGCAGGGATCGAAGCCGCTTTGGCGGCGGCCAGACTCGGGTGCCGTACCGCGATCTTCACCATCAACCTTGACGCGGTGGGCAATATGCCGTGCAACCCGTCGATCGGCGGTACCGCCAAGGGGCATTTGGTGCGCGAGATCGATGCGCTCGGCGGTGAAATGGGGAAAGCGGCGGATGCTACGTTCCTGCAATCCCGTATGCTCAACCGCGGCAAAGGCCCTGCGGTACATTCCTTGCGCGCACAAATCGACCGCCGTGTATACGGTGCATATATGAAGCAAAAATTGGAAACGACACCGAACGTTGTCCTCAAGCAAGCGGAGATCGTGTCGCTTGAACGAGTCGGCGATGAGTGGCTGCTCACCACGCGGTTGGAGGAGCAGTACACTGCCAAAGCGGTGGTGCTTGCCACCGGTACCTATCTGCGCGGCACGTTGTTTATCGGCGACGTATCGTATGACGGCGGACCGGATGGGCTGTTTCCTGCTTCCGAACTTACGCAGTCGCTTGTGGACATGGGGATGTCCTTGCGGCGGTTTAAGACCGGAACGCCTGCACGTGTGTTGCGCTCCAGCATTGATTTTTCCAAAATGGAAGAACAGCTCGGCGACGAGCCGGTCGTGCCATTCTCATTTGAAACCGAAGGGACGCTTGAAAATCAGGTTGCGTGCCATATTACCTGGACGACTGCCGAAACCAAGCGTGTTATTTTGGAAAACCTACACCGTTCACCGTTGTACGGTGGCAAGATCAGCGGCGTGGGGCCGCGGTATTGTCCCAGTTTTGAGGATAAGGTCGTGCGGTTTGCAGACAAGGAACGCCATCAGGTGTTTATTGAGCCGTGCGGGCTGAATACGGATGAAATGTATTTACAAGGACTTTCCTCGTCCTTGCCGGTGGATGTACAGCTGCAATTTTTGCACACCATTCCCGGTTTGGAGAAGGTGGTCGTCATGCGACCGGCATATGCGATCGAATACGATTGCTGTGATCCGCTGCAGCTGTCTGCCACGTTGGAGTGTAAAGCGTTTCCCGGTCTTTACGGTGCGGGACAGTTTAACGGTAGTTCCGGGTATGAGGAAGCGGCAGCGCAAGGGCTGGTTGCCGGTGTGAACGCGGCGCTGAAACTGCAAGGACGTGAACCGCTCTTATTGGATCGCGCGTCGAGTTATATCGGCACGTTGATCGACGATTTGGTTACCAAGGGCTGCATGGATCCGTATCGCATGATGACCTCGCGGTCGGAATACCGTCTGATTTTGCGGCAGGACAATGCCGATGAACGCTTAACGCCGCTCGGCAGAGAGATCGGGTTGGTGGATGATGGCAGGTGGGAACGGTTTTGCCGTCGTCAGCAACAAAAGGCAGCGGAACGCGCGCGATTACACGATACGATTCTTTCACCTACCGCCGAGCTTAACACTCTTCTGGAACAAAACGGAACCACGCGCGTTGTCAGCGGGATTCGGTTGGAGGAGTTGTTGCGTCGCCCGCAACTGAATTACGACAATCTGACGACCATTGATACTGATCGTCCGCCGCTCGATGCGCTGGTGCGCGAGCAGGTGGAAGTGGAGATCAAATACGAAGGATATATCCGCCGTCAGCAGGCGGAGGTTGACGAAATGCGGCGACTGGAAAACCGATTGCTGCCGGAGGATGTCGATTATACGACCATTGTCGGTCTGCGCAAAGAAGCGCAGGAAAAGCTCGGGAAGATTCGTCCGCGCAGTATCGGCCAGGCATCCCGCATCAGTGGCGTCAGTCCGGCGGACGTGTCGGTGCTTATCGTATGGTTGGGGGCGAACACATGATTAACACAGAACAGCTGCGTGCGTATGCAGCCGAATATGGGATAACGGTCAGTGATGCTGTTTGTGGAAAATTTGATCGGTATGCCGAGCTGTTGGTGGAGTGGAATCAGCGGATGAATCTGACCGCCATTACCGAACCGCAGGATATTGTGCTCAAGCATTTTGCGGACAGCCTGACCGCGCTCACGGTTCTGCCGGAGAAAAGCAATCTGTCGGTGATTGACGTCGGAACAGGTGCGGGGTTTCCCGGAATTCCCCTTGCCATCGCGCGGGAGGATATTCAGCTCACGCTATTAGACAGCCTGAATAAACGGCTGGTGTTTTTGAGGGAAGTGTGCGATGCGCTGGGTATTCGGGCGCATCTCATTCATTCCCGCGCCGAGGAGGGCGGGCGCAACCCAAAGATGCGCGAACAGTATGACGTGGCGACCGCACGCGCAGTAGCAGCGATGCCGGTGCTCGCGGAATATTGTTTGCCGTTTGTGAAAACAGGCGGGCGCTTTATTGCGATGAAAGGGCCGGACAGCGATGCGGAGATGCAAGGGGCAAAACGCGCCGTCAAGTTGCTCGGCGGGCGGGTGTCCGCGGTGAAAGAGCTCATGCTCCCTTGTCAGTTGCACGACGGTGTGGAGCAGCAGGGACGCCGCTTGTTTGTGATTGATAAAGAGAAATCCACGCCGTCGCAGTTTCCGCGTCAGTCGGCGAAGATTGCAAAAGAACCGTTGGGGTGATACGATGCAGCAACGAAAAATGGATCGCATCAGCGAACTCACACGCCTCTCGCGTGAGCGTGAGCTGACCGCCGAGGAACAAAACGAGCGCCAGCAGTTGCGGGAGGAATATATCCGCGAGTTCCGCTCAAACATGAAACAGATATTGGACAATACGACAGTCGAGCGGCCGGACGGCACCGTCACGTCGCTTCGAGGCATAAAACACTAAAACAAAACTGCGGCGCTGCTCCAAAAAGCAGCGCCGCAGCTGTTATGGTTGATCATTCGAAGACCAAGCTGTCGCTAAGAGTTTTGTCCGTGAGGAACATATAGGTCTTGCCGGTTGAAAACAGAGCTTTGCTACCATCCATTTCCATAACGTTCAGGCTGTGCGCAGAACGAGTGAATTTGATCTGGCGGGCAGTGCCGTTGGAAATCAGGTATCCGGTTCCTTCGCCCTTGAAATTGTACCAAGTATATTTGTTATCCTTGTGTTCCGCGTATTTTTCAGCATGAAGGATCAACACGTTTGATACCTTAATTTGGTTGCCTTCCAAGGATTTCTGCGGTTTGCAGGAAGTAGCTTTACCGTTGTTCTTGCCGTACAATCCCGTTTTGGCATCGTAAATAAAGGTCACGTTAGTGCTGGCGGTGGATTTGAGTTGTATGGTTTTTGCCGTAATGTCACCGGTTTTGTCGCCGAATGAGAACGGAATGTTCTTGATGGCTTTATCGGAGATGTTTCTCTTTTCCATTCCGGCAACAAGCTTGTCCCCGCCGGTAATCAGATTGTTCCAACTTACGTTCGCATTGGCGGACAGATACGAATCGCGCCACAGTGTGACACCGTCGGTGTTGGTGATAGAGTCAAAGTTCGGTGTGGTTTTAATGACGTTCAGTACATACGTGGTCGCGCCGGAATACACATACACCGCGCCCAGTGCGTTGGCGGTGGCAATGAACGGCGTGCGGCCGCTGCGGATTGGCCCCAGCTTATCGGGAATACGATCGGCACTGGCGAACACCGCCATCATACGTGCAACACCGCCCTCGGCTTCGGTTTCCATATAAAAATCAGCCTTGTCAATGCCGTACTGTTTGCCGATAATCCCCGGCTCGTTGGTGATCATAACTGCAACGGGACGCGTGCTGTCGCCGGTCATATCGTTTTCACCGGTCAGCGGGTTAAAGTTTTTGCTGACCGTCGTAGTCGTGGCGGAGGGGACGGTAGTGGTGTCGTCAAGCGGTTTATCGGTGCCGGCACAAGCGGTCAATCCGCACAGCATGACGAGCACAAGCAACAGCGAAAGGCCTTTTTTCATACAATAAGACTCCCTTTAACAAATTTCTGCAACATGTTACAGTATAGCACCCTTTTTTCCAAAAAGCAATGAATTGACAACGAAAAATTACATGGTATAATTATCCTGTCATTCGGCATGCCCGCATAGTTAAATGGATATAATAAACCCCTCCTAAGTGGGTGTTTTAACACACACCTTTGTAAAAAGGCAAATGGTCATAGGTTTGAACTGTATCGTATATGCGCTTGTACCTCAGCAGGATAGAGGGTCCGCCTCCTAAGCGGAACGCCCCCGGTTCGAATCCGGGCAAGCGCGCCAAAAAGTGCCGAAAACACTACGTTTTCGGCACTTTTACTTTTCTTTGTTCACTCGTTTTCTTGGATGAGTTTTTTTGTTTTTGAGGAGCAGAACAAACTTAAACTATTACCATATCCCGATTAGCAAGAATTTAGTAAAAAAACCGCTGTTTTGCTAATCGTCTGCTAATCGGATTTTTAGCAAAATCTTGCTAATTTGCACAGGCGTATGTTCTATCCATAGACTTTTGTGGTTTTAGTCTCACTGCCTTATAGAAAACAATTACGTAATCGATTTTATATCATTTACTCTTTGCAAAAAGCAATGGGTATGTATTGCGAACATGAAAAGCAACTGAAACAAGTTGCTTTTCAAAAATGCAATCTTTTTGGGTTGCTTTTTTGAAATCATGTGATATAATATATTCAATAACAGACAAGGAGAATGAATACTATGAGATATGCCGCTGTGATGTTTGATATAATAGAATCACGTCGTTATAATGAGAGGTATGATGTGCAAAATTTATTAATGGAAAGTGTTTCATACTTAAATCACGTATATAAAAGCTCAATCAAAAAAGAAGTTGTTTGTAGTGCGGGAGATGAATTTCAAGGCTTATTTATGGATTTGCAAACGGCATTTTTATATATTAGGAAATTGCAACTTTTGATTTATCCTATAAAAATACGTTGTGGAATAGGTTATGGTGAAATAAAATATGACGTAGAAGAATGGACATCGTCTGCCATAGATGGAGAGGCTTATTATTTGTGTCGAGACGCTATAAATGCAATATCCAAAAGAAGAAGTAATACCATATATTTTAACACGAACTCAAGATTTGACAAATATATAAATTCTTTATGTTTATCTGCTGTTGAAATAAAATCCAGACAATCTCCAATGGTCAAGTTAATAGAACTTGTTGCTGATATAATTTCTCCAATGAGTTTTGTGGAAGAAGATGCGAGCTTTTATCATTATATTTTGGAAAACAGAGTGAAAGTGATTGAGCAAGAGCGTTGGAATAGATTTGCGGGGAGAATCAAAGATTCTGAAGAAATACAAATAGATTTTATACGCTTATTAGAAACGAAAACATTCTCGAAAACAGAAGATTTTTTAAATAAGGCATTTTATTTAGATGACTTTTGGTTCCACGGAATGTCAACATATATTGCTGAAATCTTTAATACCACTAGGCAAAATATCGATAGATATGTTTCGTTAGGAAGAGTAAAAGAAAGCAGAACGACCGATAAGGCGATATATGAATTTTTAGGAGAGAAAATATGGTGAATTTCATAATTATTTTAATTTCACATTTATTGGGAGATTTTTACTTACAGACAACTAAAGTGGCAAAATGTAAAAACGCAAAAATTGATGAAAATTGCAATGAATGCAAAAAATGCAAAAAAACAGCTAAGCTAAATAGCAAATACATCTTTGTGCATATATTGCTATATGTTATTCCTTTTCTTGTATTGTTTTTCATGACAAGTTGGCTTAAGGCACTAATTACTATAACAATAGTGGCTGTTTCACATTGTATTATAGATGTTATATCCTGCTTTTTGAACAAGAGAATCAAACAGACTTTAGTACTTGTTATAGATCAGTTTCTTCATGTGTGCTCATTATTTGCAATTTATAAAACAAGTACTTTCTATTGTTTGTTCAATGATTATTCTTTTGCAATCAAAACAATTTTTACTGTTTTATTGTTAATGATACCTTCTTCTGTTTTTATAAACAAACTATTTGAAGACATATATAAAGAAAAGGCTGTCAACGGCATTTTTGACATAGGATCAATAATTGGTATTCTTGAAAGATTTTTAGTTATAATATTTGCCTATTTCCAAAATTTCGCCGCAATTGCTATAATAATAACGGTAAAAACATGGGCTCGGACAAACGATTTGAAAGAGGCGGATTTTAGGAACAAATACTTATTAGGTACATTAGCAAGCTTAGTGTGCGCACTTTGTAGTTATATAATATTTAGAATTTTATAAATTAATCGTAACAAGGGGAAGAATAAAAATGGCTTTAATTAAATGTCCTGAATGTGGAAAAGAGATATCTGATAAAGCAAAGATTTGTGTACAATGTGGTTTCCCTATTATAGAACAATCTGACGTTAACAATGATATACAAGAAGCAAGGAATGTAACTGAGTTGCTTACTTTGTTAGAGTGCGCATTTAAAAAATTTTTAAATACTTCTAAAGATTTCACCACGTTTTACAACACCAACTTAAAATTCTTTGCTGACTTAAAGTTTTTTGCCGATACATCTGATGAACATGATGATATTTTGAAGTCATTGTCCACCTTGATTTTTGCGGACGGAATTGAAATTACGTCCAAGGACGTAAAAAATGTTTTATATTCGGTTAATTGGTATAAAGTCACAAACGAAGGAAAGAAAGCATTCGCAGAAGCACTTGTGAATGCTATTTCCCAAATTGACAATAATGGAAACACCAAAGAAACCACTTTTGCATATGCAATATATCATGCTCAAAATTTAAATACCGCTAAAAACAGAATGATTGTAAGTCGGATCGTAGCCATGTCGTTCTGTGTGC
>JAZRQG010000001.1:0-2010 GCA_045649625.1 Acutalibacteraceae bacterium | reverse complement strand
GTTGGTGGTGATCAGCGGCAAATAAATGCCAAGTGACTCATATAGCGGCGGAACAAACCGACGCAGCACGATCTCCACAAGCTGTACCAATGCGGCGATGATGAGAATGAAGACGATGGTCTGCAAATAGGCAAGATCATTGGGCACCAGCAGATAGGTATAAATAGGATGTGTTGCCGCCGTTGCCATCAGCATAACAAAAATGACCGCTGCCGACATACCCACCGCGGAATTCAGCTTTTTGGACACACCCAAAAACGGACAGATGCCCAAAAACTGCGACAGCACGAAATTGTTGACCAGCAACCCGCCAATCAGAATGGCAAAAAGGCTCGTATTATTCACGGCAAGTCGCCTCCTCTCCACCGTGGCAGCTGCCCGCCATGGGGCACGCCGCACACACCGTTTCGGTGAGTTCCTTACGGGTGGCATGATGCTCCAGCTTGGTGGACAAGCGATTTGTCAGCCAAATCAGCATGCCGAACACAAAGAAGCCGCCCGCCGGTAACACAAAAATCGTGATCGGCGGAATTAGGCCGCCCTCCGGCCAACCGAACAACGTGCCGTTGCCGAGAAATTCGCGGATACCGCCCATAATCACCAGTGCCGCCGTAAAGCCGGCACCCATGCCGAGCCCGTCCAAGGCGGAAAGCCCTACCGAGTTTTTACCCGCAAACGCTTCCGCGCGACCAAGGATGATACAGTTGACCACAATAAGCGGCAAATAAATACCGAGCGAGTTATCAATCGCCGGCAGATACGCTTTTACGAGCATCTGCACGATGGTGGTGAAGCCGGCGATGATGACGATATACGCGGGTAAACGCACTTTGCCGGGAATGAGTTTTCTGAGCAGCGAAATTACGATATTAGAACAGACAAGCACGAACGAAGCCGCCGCGCCCATACCCAGACCGTTTACCGCGGCGGTCGTGACCGCCAGTGTGGGGCACGTGCCGAGCACCAAACGAAGGACGGGATTTTCTTTGATAAGACCTTTTGAAAATGCCTGCCAATATTTATTTGCCATCGGCTCCGCCCTCCTTTATCGCTTGATAGACGGCGATCGCTTGATTGACCGCCTTGCAAATGCCGCCGCACGTTTTGGTTGCCTGTGAAACGGCATCCACATCGGTCCCCACTTTCATTTCCTGTGCCGGCTTGCCGACAAGCCCCGCCAAAAAGCCGGCTTTTACAACCTTATCCACATAACCGGCGGTTTCGTTATCGTCGGTAACCTTGACACCGGTAATGGTGCCCGCCTTGGAAATACCGGTCATAACGGTGAGTCCTGCGCTTTTGCCGACTGACTCGGTCGTGAACACGTACCCTACTGCTATATCGTTTGTATATGCCGTATAATACCTGACCGTTTCACCGCCGACCGAAACTTCGGATTTCCTAAACACGTCAGCCTCTATAACGTCTTTGCGAGCGGCATTTTCGGTTGCTTCGACCTGCGCGGCGATGGTATCTTCTGTCAGAGCGTTGGTCCCCGCCAACGCCGCGGTGACCACACCGGCAATCAGCATCAACGCGAGCGCGGAAACGAGGATCTCTTTCAGATTTTTCATGAGCGCACCGCCTTTCTGCCTTGACCGAAGGGACGCGGACGCGTGAACCGCTCAATTAGCGGAGTAAGAATATTCATAATCACGATGGCAAAGGATACACCCTCCGGCAACGAGCCGTACAAGCGAATCAGCACCGTCAGCGCACCGCAGCCCACGGCATACACCACCTTGCCCCACTTGTTGATCGGGCAGGTGGCATAATCGGTCGCCATAAAGATCGCACCGATCATCAAGCCGCCGGACAGGATATGTATCACCGGATTGGCGCCGAGGATCCACGTTAACACGAATACCGTGCCGATATAAATCGTCGGGATCAGCGGGCTGATCACGTGGCGAATCACAAGGTAGATGCCGCCGATCAGCAGCGCCACTGCGCAGGTCTCGCCCAAGCAGCCGCCGCGCAAGCCAAACAGCAACGAAAAGGGATTGATCT